>DATHPK010000069.1:0-21176 GCA_035483935.1 Acidimicrobiales bacterium | reverse complement strand
CGAAGGTGGACTGGCGGGCCAAGGGTCTCTCCGACCTGGGCCGCCCCGACGGCTTCCACGAGCGCCAGGTCGACCGCTGGACCGCGTTCCTGGAGCGGATCAAGGGCCGTGAGCTGCCCGGCTTCGAGGAGTCGGCGGCATGGCTGCGGGCGCACCGACCCATCGACTACGTCCCTGGGCTGATGCACGGCGACTACCAATTCGCCAATGTCATGTTCAAGCACGGCGGACCGGCGCGCCTGGCCGCGATCGTCGACTGGGAGATGGGAACCGTGGGCGACCCCAAGCTCGACCTCGGCTGGGTCGTGCACTCGTGGCCGGACGACACCTCGAGCGACGAGGACCGGGCGGGCGGCTACGTCGACATGGCGGGGATGCCGTCGCGCGAGGAGATCCTGGGGCACTACTCGAAGGTCTCGGGCCGCCAGGTGGACGACATCGACTACTACTGCGTCCTCGCCAAGTGGAAGCTGGCCGTGGTGCTCGAGCAGGGCTACCAGCGACGCGGGAACGACGAGAAATTGAACGCCTTCGGTCCGATCGTGCTCGACCTCATGGAGTCGGCGGCGGACCTGGCCGAGTCGACCTCGTACTCGGTGCTCGCCACGTCCTGACGTGCGCGCCGCCCTGTGCCGCTCCTACGGCGGCCCCGACGTGATCGAGATCGCGGACGTCCCGGCGCCCGAGCTCACGCCCGGCACAGCCCGAGTACGCGTGCACGTGGGCGCCGTCAACTTCCCCGACGTGCTCGTGATCGCCGACACGTACCAGGTGTCGGCGCCCGTGCCGTTCATCCCGGGCAGCGAATTCGCCGGCGAGGTCGTCGAGGTGGCGCAAGGCGCCGAGGGCGTCACCGTGGGCGCCCGCGTGTTCGGCTCGGTGTTCATCGGTGCGTTCGCCGAGGAGGTCGTCGTCGGGACGCATTCGCTCTCGCACACGCCCGATGGCGTCGACGATGTCACCGCGGCCGCCTTCGGGGTCGCCTACAAGACGGCGTACCACGTGCTGCGCTCGGTGGCCGAGCTGCAGCTGGGCGACGAGCTCGTGGTGCTCGGGGCGGGCGGCGGCGTGGGGTCCGCGGCCGTGCAGTTGGGCGTGCTCCTCGGCGCCACGGTCACCGCGGTGGCGTCGTCGGAGAAGAAGCTCGAGGCGGCGCGGGCGTGCGGCGCCACCCGCCTCATCAACCACCGCTCGGGTGACCTGCGCCAGGCCCTGCGCGACGCGCTGCCCAACGGCGCGGACGTCGTCATCGACCCGGTGGGCGGCAATCTCGCCGAGCCGGCCCTGCGCGCCGTGCACTGGGGTGGGCGCTTCGTCACCGTCGGGTTCGCCTCGGGGACGATCCCGCGGATACCTCTTAATTTGGTGCTGCTCAAGGGCGTGCGCGTTCTGGGGTTCCAGTTCCGGGACTTCGCCACGCACATGGCCGCCGACATGACGCGCAACGACGCCGAGCTCCTGGAGCTGCTGGCCAGCGGGCGGGCCCGGCCGGTGATCGGCGCAACCTACGACCTGACCGAGACGGCCGAGGCTCTCCGGGTAGTGGGCGACGGCGAGGCCGTGGGCAAGGTGGTGCTCCAGGTGGCCCCCGTCTAATATCGACGTCGATGTCAGAAGCAGAGAGAGGGGCGCCGTGAGCGCGACCGCAGTCATGAAGGGCGTCCGCGTCCTGGAGGTGGCCGAGCAGACCTTCGTCCCGGCGGCGACGGCACTGTTGGCCGACTGGGGCGCCGAGATCATCAAGATCGAGCCGGCAGAGCGGGGCGACGCCATGCGGGGACTCGCGGCGACGGGCGTGATGCCCATGACCGGTGACGTCCATCCGTTGATGGAGCACTCGAACCGCGGCAAGCGCAGCCTGGCGCTCGACCTCAAGACGCCCGAGGGTCTCGACATCCTCTACAAGCTGGCGGGCACGGCCGACGTCTTCCTGACCAACAAGCTGCCGGGCGTGCGCAAGAAGCTCAAGATCGAGCTCGAGGACATCCGCGCCCACAACCCGAACATCATCTACGTGGCCGGCACGGGCCAAGGCGAGCGCGGCCCCGACGCCGATAAGGGCTCTTACGACTCCCTCTCCTTCTGGTACCGGCCCGGCGTGGCGCTGGGTGTGAAGCCGGCGGACATGGAGGGATTCATGCCCGCACCGCCGGGACCGGGGTTCGGCGACTCCATCGGCGCCATGACCATCGCGGGCGGGATCATGGGCGCCTTGTTCCACCGCGAGCGCACCGGGGAGCCCACCACGGTCGACGTGTCGTTGCTCAGCTCGGGCATGTGGGCGATGGGCCAGGCCTACGCGGTCTCCCTGCTGCTGAACCAGCCATGGCAGGGACCACCCTCGAACATGCCCCGCCAGAACCCGCTGGTACGGAACTTCACGACCAAGGACGAGCGCCAGCTCTCTCTCTGTTGCCTGCAGGCCAGCCGGTACTGGGCCGAGCTGTGCACTCTCGTCGGCCGTCCGGAAGCCGGGACCGAGCCACGCTTCGACGGTCATGACGCCTTGATGGAGAACACTCTGGACGCGCAGGCGCTGATGGAGGCCGCGTTCGCCGAGCGCACCGTCGGCGAGTGGCGAGAGATACTGGCCGACTTCACCGGGCAGTGGTGCGTCGTCCAGGACACCCTCGAGGCGGCGACGGTCGACCCGCAGGTCGCGGCCAACGGCTACATCCAGGACTGCACGACCGCGAGCGGCGCGCCGGTCAAGCTCGTTGCCGCACCCGTTCAGTTCGGGGGCGAGCCGGCAGCGGCGGGCCGGTCACCCGAATTCAACGAGCACGGCGACGACATCCTCCAAGAGCTCGGAATCGACTGGGATACCATCGTGGACCTCAAGGTCCGCTCCGTCGTCGGATAGGACGCGCCCGCGCGTCAGTCAGGAGAGCACACATGTCACTGTTCGATGCATTCCGTTACGACGGCAAGCGCGCCCTCGTCGTCGGGGGCGCCACCGGCATGGGCGCCGCCGCGGCAGAACTGGCCCGTGACGCCGGCGCCGAGGTGATCGTGATGGACTACGCCGACGTGAAGCTGTCCGGCGTCAAGGTCATCAAGATGAGCCTGGCTGACAAGGACTCGATCAACGCCGCCGTCGACGAGTGTGGCGGCCCGGTGCACGCACTGATGGCCTGCGCGGGCGTCGCCGACGGGACGCCGAACATCGAGAAGATCAACTTCGCCGGGCACCGCCACCTTGTCGAGCGGATGCTCGCCGGCGGCATGCTCCCGAAGGGATCGGCGATCGGCTTCATCTCCTCGGCGGCGGGGCTCGGCTGGGAGGCCAGCTGGGACCAGGTGAAGGAGTACCTCGACACCCCCGACTTCGACTCGGCGTCGGCGTGGGCGATCGAGCACAACTGGAACGACTACTACCACTCGAAGCAGGCGGTCTGCGGCTACGTGGCCCGGACGGCCTACGAGATGCTCAAGCAGGGGATCCGGATCAACGCGATCTGCCCCGGACCGACCGACACCCCGTTGGCCCAGGCCAACGCGGAGATGTGGCTCGGCTTCGGCTCCGACTTCCGCGATGACGTCGGCATCGGGGCATCCACGCCGCTCGAGCAGGCCTATCCCCTGGTGTTCCTGTGTAGCGACGCGGCGGCGGCGATCTCGGGCCAGACCCTCATCAGCGACGTCGGCTACCTCGCGTCGGGCGTCACCGAGTCCTACCCGCCGGCCAAGCCGGCAGCGGACTTCCTGCTCGGCAAGATCCAGCTGTAGACGCCGGCGCCGAGCGCGCCGGCACGAGGAGAGGCATGACGTCGACGGTCGATGGAGAGGAGGCGGCGCCGGCGCGTCGCCACGTGCTCCAGGAGCTCGGCTGGGACGTGGGGCCGTCGGAGGAAGCAGACGGCCGGATGCTCGGCTCCGCGGTGGTCGTCCCCGAGATGCATGCGCCGGGCACCTCGCACCTCCGCACCTCCATCCTGGCGGCGTGGGCCGACGTGGTGGCCGGCTACCTCGCGGTCGAGACGGTGGGCCCGCGGGTCCCCGTCACGCTCGAACTCGACGTGCACCTGTACCGGCCGGCGCCGGGCGCGGGGGTCGTGCGCGGCGAGGGCAAGGTGATGAAGTCGGGCCGATCCGTGTTCGTCGCCGGGGTCGACTTCCTCGACGAGGAGGGTGAGCAGTTCGGGTTCGCGGCGGCGTCGTTCATGGCCGCGCCGGACGAGCGCCTGCGGATCGCACCGCTGGCGGGCCGGTCTCCCCTTGCGAGCGACGGCGCGCGCCTGAGCATGCCGTTCGCCGAGCGGGTCGGCTGTGAGCGGCGCGCCCCCGGCGTCGCGGCCCTCGCGTACTCGGACGAGGTGTTGAACGCGTCCAACACGATCAACGGCGGCCTCATCGCGCTGACGGCGGAGGAGGCGGTGCTGTCGCTGTCGGCGGCCGGCGCCAGCCTGGCCTCTCTCGACCTGCGCTATCTCCAAGCGGCGCGGGTGGGCCCCGCGGTCGCCACCGCCGAGGTGCGCCACGGCCTCGGCCGCGTCGAGGTGTGTGACGAGGGGAACGAGAACCGTCTCTGCGTCGCGGCGACGGCGCGGACCTTCGACGCCTGAGCGGGCTCTCGGCGGGCACCGCATACCCCTGCGCTACTGTGACGTTCCGAGACGAAATGGGCATTCTCGTGATGGGAGAACGCATATGACAGCCCAACGCTCCGTGGCCGAGGGGCTCTTCGAATGGCCCTCCGACGAGCCCAGGGTGCGCGCCTCGCGCTGCGACACCTGCGGCTTCGTGACGTTCCCGGCCCAGGACGCCTGCCCCAGCTGTGGCACCGACGCCGTGAGCCCGACCCTGCTGTCGCGGACCGGGACGCTGTGGACCTGGACGCGCCAACGCTTCCAGCCCAAGAACCCGCCGTACGCCGGCCGGGAGCCGGCGGCCGAATTCGTGCCCTTCGGGGTCGGCTTCATCGAACTGCCCGAGGGACGCATCGAGGCGCGGCTCGCCGGTGACGTCGAGCAGGAGCTGCGCATCGGGATGCCGATGGAGCTGACTGTGGTGCCCTTCACCACCGACGAGGACGGCACCGAGGTGCTCACCTACGCGTTCCGCCCGGCGAAGGAGGACTGAAGAGAATGGACGACGTCGCCATCATTGGCGTAGGCCTGCACCCCTTCGGCCGCTTCCCCGGGATGTCCGCGATAGAGATGGCGGCCAAGGCGACGCGGCTCGCACTGGCCGACGCGGGGATCACGTGGAAAGACGTGCAGTTCGCGTTCGGGGGGAGCTACGAGGTCGACAACCCGGACGCGGTCGTGAACTTCCTCGGGCCCACCGGCCTGCCCTTCACCGACGTCTACAACGGTTGCGCCACCGCGGCCAGCGCGCTCACCCAGGCGGCCAACACCTTGCGGCTGGGAGACCACGAGCTCGGGATGGCCATCGGTATGGACAAGCACCTGCCCGGTGCCTTCGCCGCCGACCCGGTGGACTACGGCGCGCAGCGCTGGTACGGCGAGACGGGCCTCTTCCTGACGCCGAAGTTCTTCGCCATGAAGATCCAGCGATACATGCACGACTTCGGCATCAGCCCCGAGACGCTGGCGAAGGTCGCTGCGAAGAACTACCGCAACGGCGCGCTGAACCCCAACGCGTTCCGGCGCAAACCACTCAGTGAGGAGGAGATCCTCACCTCGCAGATGGTGAACGACCCGCTGACGCAGTACATGTTCTGCTCCCCCGACGAGGGCGCAGCCGCTGTCGTCCTCTGCCGGGCCGACGTCGCCCACCGCTACACCTCGACGCCGATCTACCTGCGCGCCTCGGTCGTGCGCACCAGGCGGCTCGGAGCGTTCGAGGTGCACAGCCCGTGGCTCCCGCTCGAGCGGGCCGACGCCCCGACGGTCGACGCGTCGCGGGCCGCCTACGAGATGGCCGGCCTCGGGCCCGAGGACGTCGACGTCGTGCAGCTCCAGGACACCGACGCCGGGGCCGAGGTGATCCACATGGCCGAGAACGGATTCTGCAAGGACGGTGAGCAGGAAGCGTTGCTGGCCGAGGGCGCCACCGAGATCGGGGGGTCGCTCCCGGTCAACACCGACGGCGGCCTCATCGCGAACGGGGAGCCGATCGGCGCGTCGGGCCTGCGCCAGATCCACGAGCTGGTGCTGCAGCTGCGGGGCACGGCGGGCGAGCGCCAGGTCGGGGGTTCACCCCGCGTCGGCTACAGCCAGTTGTACGGCGCGCCCGGCACAGCCGGCGTGGCAATCATCTCGACCTGAAACAGGCTCAGGCCGCGAACGGCACCTTCATGACGTCAGCGAGGTTCCCGCCCATCACCTTCGCCACGTCCTCGTGGGGCAAGCCGTCGAGTTCCTTCACGTAGGTGAGCGGCTCGGCCATCCCCTCGATGTGGGGGTAGTCCGACCCGAACACCACGTTCTCGGCACCGATGAGCTCGATGAGGCCCATCGGGTCGTCCTCGTGGAACGGGTGGACCCAGATGTTGCGCTTGAGCACCATCAGCGGGTCCTCGTCGTAGAGGTGGGGCTCACGCTCGTAGGAGTGCGTCACGGCCTCGACGATCGGGCGCACCCAGGCGGACCCGTTCTCGACGGGCAGGATGCGCAGCGTCGGGAAGCGGGTGAGCAGGCCGTGCCCGATGAGTGACGCGACGGTGTCGAAGATGCCGCGACTCTGCGTATGGGCGAGATCCGAAAAGGCGGACTTGCCCCCCGCGAAGGGAAGGAGCTCGCCTCCGTGCGTCCCGTTCCAGTCGTTGTAGTAGCGAGTCATCCCGTCGTCGGAGGCGTGCATGCCGACCGCGATGTCCGCCTCGGCGACCTTCGCCCAGAACGGGTCGAACTCGGGCAGGGCAAAGGAGCGGCGGCCTTCGTATCCGGGCACCGGCGCGGGGCGGATGAGGATGATCTTGGCGCCGCGCTCGAGGACCCACTCCAGTTCCTTGATCGCCTCGCTCACTATCGGCAACGTGATGACCGGCGTCGGGAAGATGCGACCCTCGTAGTCGAAGGTCCAGTGCTCGTGCATCCACTGGTTCAGCGCGTGCACGACGACGTGGGTCGCCTTGGGGTCGTCGGCCAGGCGCTCCTCGAGGAGGCTGGCGAGCGTCGGCCACATGAGGGCGCGGTCGAGGCCGAGCTCGTCCATGATCTTGAGCCGCGGCTCGGGCGCGAAGAATCCCTCTGGCGCGCGGATCGCTTTGCCGATCAGCTCACGGCGGGACTTGCCCTCGGGGTTGCCCTCCTTGAAGTACTCCTCCTGCGCGCCCGGCCGGCCCACGACCTCGAAGGTCGGGTTCGGGATGTATTCCGAGATGACGTTGCGGAGCGCGATCTTCGTGCGCCCGTTCACCTGGACGTACTTGACCAGCCCCTCGTACTCCTTCGGGAGGAACTTGGTGAACGCGTCCGTCGTCTCGTACATGTGGTTGTCCGCGTCGAAGACGGGAAAGTCGACAACACCCTTTGACATGGTCACCTCCGCAGCAATGCGTTCACGGCCGGCCGCAGGCGAAGCGCCCACAGCGGTTTTCAACATCGACGTCAATATTATACCCTGGTCGCGCACCGGCAACCACTCGACGGCCCGGAGCACATCGGGCCGGAGAACCGGCGGGAGGGAGGTGGCGTCCATGGCGACCTACGTGCTGGTCCACGGGGGCGGGCACGGTGGCTGGTGCTACCAGCGGGTGGCCCGCCTGTTGCGCGCCGCCGGGCACGAGGTGCTGACGCCGACCCTGACCGGACTCGGGGAGCGGGCACATCTGCTCGACGACCGGGTGGACCTCGAACGGCACGTCGTCGACGTGGCCGCCGTGCTCCGCTTCGAGGACCTGCGCGACGTGATCCTGGTCGGGCACAGCTACGGGGGCATGGTGATCACGGGCGTCGCCGACCGGGAGGCGGACAGGGTGGGCCGTCTCGTCTATCTGGACGCGGCGACGCCGGTGAACGGTCAGTCCTTGGAAGACGTGGCTGGGCCCGTCATCAACGCGGTACGGCCGATGGGCCGGGTCGTCGACGGCATCGAACTGGTCCTGTGGCCCGGCCCCGACGCGGGCCTGCTCTACGGAGTGACGGACCCGGCCGACCTGGCGTGGATGGCGGAGCGGTTGACGCCCCACCCCTGGAAGTGCTTCGACCAACCGCTGGCGCTCGGCAACGAGAACGCGCTCTGGGCCATCCCGCAGTACCACATCGTCTGCACGTCGACCCTGCCGACGCGGGACCGGGACCAGATGGCGCGCGCCAGGGCGGAGGGCCGGCTCTGGGACATCGACACCGGGCACGACCTCATGATCACGGAGCCAGAGAAGACGGCGGACGCGTTGCTCCAGGTCGCAGCGTCCTGACCGACGCGGACGCGGCGATTCGTGTATTACAGAACCATTACGGAAGCGGCGACGCTTAGGGGGTTGACGCGATGAGGACACGTGGGAGCATCGGAGCTCGAGGGGGACGCCCGCACCGAAGGCTGGCCCGCGCCGGCCTGGCGGTACTCGTGGCCGGGGGCATGACCGTCGGCGGGATGGCGGCGCTCTCCGGCGCGGCCGGGGCCGCCCCCGCGTCGGGTGCGCCCATCACGATCGCCATGATCACGTCGCTCACCGGAGAAGGGTCGGCGGAATTCAGCCAGGCCCCCGCCGGCTTCAACGCGCGCATCGCGATGCAGAACGCCGAGGGCGGCGTCAACGGGCACAAGCTGGTCGGTCTGGTCCTCGACGACGAGACCAGTCCCACCGCGATCGCCACGGCCGTCCAGGACGCCCTCTCCAAAGGGGCGTTCGGCATCGTGTCGACCAGTCCCCTCTTCTTCCTGGCGGCCAAGACCCCCCAACAGCAGGGCGTGCCGGTGACCGGTGGCTTCTTCGACGGACCTGAATGGGGGACGCAGCCCTACACGAACATGTTCGCGTCGGACGCGGGCAGCGTGGATCCCAAGTACCCGGTGAACACCGGTTTCGGTACCTTCATCAAGCAACGCGGGGGCAAGGTCCTGTGCACCTATGGCTATGGCATCTCGCCCTCGTCGACGCGGTCGGCGATCGGCACGGCCGACTCCTTCCAACGCCAGGGGGGCAAGATCGGTGAACTCGACACGTCGATCCCGTTCGGCTCGGTGGCCATGACCACAGAGGCGCTCGTCGCAAAGCAGAAGGGATGCGACACCTTCTACGCCGGGCTCGACGACAACTCGAACTTCGCGCTGGCGGCGGCGCTCAAGGAGGCGGGGGTGAAGCCGAAGGTCGTGGTCTTCCCGACCGGCTTCGAGTCACAGCTGGTCCACTCGCCGTCGTGGGGCGCGGTGCAGGGCAGCTACTTCGACTCGGAGTTCCGGCCGTTCCAGCTTCCCGACGCCGGAACACGGCAGATGCAGTCCGCACTCGAGAAGTACGAGCACTTCACCAACGGCCAGTTCCCCAACTTCAGCCAGTACGAGTCCTGGTTGGGCGCCGACCTGATGATCCAGGGACTGTTGCACGCGGGCAACAACCCGACCCAAGCCGGCGTCATCCACGCCCTGCGCAGCATCAAGAGCTACAACGGCAACGGGCTCTTGCCCGAGACGATCAACTACTCGACCATCTTCGGACACGACGTGTCCAAGGCCTGTGGGTGGTACATGATCGCCAAGCCGAACGGCTTCGTGCCCGCGTCGAGCTCGCCGTACTGCGGCACGGACATTCCGGGAACGACGACGGCTTCCTGATCGCTCAATCCTCGATGGAGATGGCGTTCTTCGGGCACGAGCGCACGGCCTCCATGAGCTTGTCGCGCAACTCCTCGGGCGGGTTCTCGTCGAGGACGTAGAGGAAGTCGTCGTCGCGCACCTCGAACACCTCGGGGAGGATGCCCATGCAGAGGGCATTGCTCTCGCACTGGTCGAAATCGACGACTACTCGCATCAAGGCTGCCTTTCCGGTTTGATCGGGAGCACCGATGCTATGTCCGCGGCGGGATTGCGGTCCCCTTCGAGCCGGCGGATCAGGTCCTCGACGAAGCCGATCGTCTCGGCGTGCCCGGTGGACATCCCGAGCATCGCCTGCTCGATGACGAGAAAGGTGGAGATGCTCGTGAGCAGCACCGCGCAGACCATCGGCGGATACTCCGACTGGTCGATCTCGTAGCGGGTCAGCACCGCGCGGAACGCCTCGAGCAGTCCGGCCCGGTACCGCTCCGCCGAGCCCGAGAGCTCCGCCCGGATGGCCTTGCGGTGGTTGGCCAGGGCGGTGAATTCCATCGTCAACGCGGTCCCGCGCGGGTCCCGGCTGAGGTCCCAGAGCGCCCACAGCGGCTGGGCCGAGTCGAGGGCGCGGTCCTGACGCTCGAGACCCTGATCCGCCCGCCGCCGGAACAGCGACAGGAAGAGGTCGTCCATCGTCCGGAAGTAGTAGTGGACGAGCTGGGGCTTCAGACCGGCGCGGGCGGCGATGCGGCGCGACGTGACGGCCGCGTAGCCCTCCTCCAACATGAGCCTCTCGGCGGCGTCGAGAAGGAGGCTGCGCGTCTTGGAGGTCTCGGCGCCGAGCCGGCGGGCGGTGGTATTCACTGGACGGCTCAGATGTACATGCCGCCGTTGACGCCGATGACCTGGCCCGTGACGTACCCACCCTCGTCGGAGCACAGGTACGAGCAGGCGCTCGCGATGTCGTCGGGAGTGCCTGCCCGCCCGAGCGGGATCATCTTGCTCAGCACCTCGACGCTCGGAACGTGCCCTTCGGTCTCACCCTTGCGGGCCATCGGCGTGTCCACGATGGTCGGGGGGATCGTGTTCGCGGTGATGCCGTGGTGGGCCAGCTCACGGGCGAAGGCTTTGGTGAGCCCGATGACACCACCCTTCGACGCCACGTAGTGCGCCATGTTCGGCGCACCGGATTGCGCGCTCGAAGAGGAGATCGTCACGATCCGTCCCCAGCCCGCCTCGATCATGTCGGGCACGGCCAGCTGCAGGCACGTGAACGTGCCGGTGAGGTTGACCGCCAGGACGCGGTCCCACTTTTCGGGCGAAACGTCCGCGATCGGATCGAAAGCCTCGATGCCGGCGCTCGTCACCACGATGGTCACGGAGCCGAGGTCGTGGCGGACGGCGTCGTACACGCGCACCAGCGCGTCCCGGTCGGCCACGTCGACCTCGTAGGCGGCGGCCGCATGGCCCTGGCCGGCCAGCACGGCGGAAACCCGACGCACTCCGTCACCGTCGAAGTCGAGGAGGGCGACCGAACACCCGTCGGCGGCGAGCCGGCGGGCGACGCCCTCACCGATGCCGGACGCGGCCCCGGTGACGACCGCCACCCGGGGGCTCATTTGGCCGGCTCCGCCGGCGTGAACTCGATGTGGAGCTCGTGCAGGCCGCGCAGCACCCAGGTCGGTTCGTACAAGAAGCGCCGGG
The DNA here is from genome assembly GCA_035483935.1 of Acidimicrobiales bacterium. GTDB lineage: Bacteria > Actinomycetota > Acidimicrobiia > Acidimicrobiales > RAAP-2 > Bog-473. The sequence continues at coordinate 9,812 of DATHPK010000069.1, read as the reverse complement.
CCGACGGCGGTCCGTGATGCTCCTCGGAGAGGCGGATGTCGTGCATCCGGTCGAGGATGCGCTCGATGCTCACCCTGCCTTCGGCGCGCGCCAACGGGCCGCCGGGGCAGGCGTGGACGCCGCGCCCGAACGCGATGTGCGCCTTGGCGTTGGGCCGGTCGATCCGGAAATCCGCGGGACACTCGAACAGCCGGGGGTCGCGGTTGGCCGCGCCGTTGAGCAGCATCACGGGCGTGCCGGGGCCGATGTCGACTCCGGCGACATTGACGTGGCGACGGGAGAGACGGAAGTCGGCCTTCACCGGGCTCTCGATGCGGAGGGCCTCTTCTATGAAGCCCGGGATGCGGTCCTTGTGTGCGCGCAGCTCGTCCTGGAGTTCGGGATATTCGGACAGGTATTTCAGGCCGACTGCGAGCAACCGGGCCGTCGTCTCCTGGCCGGCGGCGAACAAGAAGGTCGCCGTCCGCACCAGGTTGGTGATGTCGGGGGTGGACCCGTCCGGGTAGGTCGCGAGGGCGAGGTCGGTGAGCACGTCGCCGCGGGGGTTGTTCCGCCTGTCCTCGATGTACTCCGCGAAATACTTGTCCAGCCAGAACAGGGCGTTCCCCGACATGCCCTGTTGCTCGGTCCCGAGCTTGCCCGGTGTCCCGCTCAGCCCGAAGCCCTCGCGGAAACGCTGGTGATCGGACTCGGGGACGCCGAGGACGTCGGCCACCACGAGCATGGCAAAGGGCTGCGTGTAGGCCTTGATGAATTCGCAGTGACCGGCGGCGACGAATTCGTCGATCTGGCGGTCGGCCAGCCGCCACATGAACGCCTCGTTCTCCTTGAGCCGCTTCGGCGTCAGCAACCGCATGATGAGGGCCCGCTCCTGGGTGTGTTGCGGCGGGTCCATGGTGACCATGTGCTCGTACATCGGCAGTGATTCGCGATTGCCGTCGATGATGGCGCTCACGTCGTCGCCCTCGAGCGGCACCGGAAAGGCGGCGAAGGGTCCGATGACCGAGTTGCAGGACGAGAAGTCCTCGTTGTTGAAGTAGATCTGCGTCGCCTCCTCGTAACCAGAGACGGCCATGACCCCGTGGTGCGCCGTCGGCAGGATCGGGCACTGCGATCGCAGATGATCGAAATACGGGTACGGGTCTTCGTTCAGCGACTCGTCCGTGAAGAAGTCGACCGACTCGTAGTCCGCCATGGCAGTTGCCTCCCGGGCCGCTTGCGCTGTGCGGGTGCCCAGCGCGTATGCTGAGCGAGTGCTTAGCACGCGGTCGGTGGGGCCGCCAAAGAGGTGGCGGCCGCGGCCCACCGCCTTCCTTCATCCCGCCTCGCAAAAGCCCAGTTCGTCTCGGTAGCGGGCCCGACCCGAAAGGTCGTTCGGAGAAGGACGTTTTCTAGCTGAGAGAAGAACAGTTCTCTTCCCTGGTGGGCCTTGGTAGGGGGGCGATTGAGAACGGATCAACGTGGCGCAGGACGCACCGAGGGAACCCCGGACGCGACGCGTCGGACTCGCCCATCGGGTCGCCGATCCTCGGTCGCCGCTCTGGCGCTGGCGAGTGTCGCCCTGCTGTTCGCAGGATGCGGGAGCCGGCTCTCGCAATCGGCCATCGAAGCCGCGGCCCACAAGCCGATCCTCCAGGGCTCTGCCGGCGCCGGCGGATCGAGCAACGTCGGCGGCACCGGGGCCCAGGCCTTGGGCGCAGGCGGCACCGCGTGCTCGTCCTCGAGTGCGACCTCCACCACCACCAAGCCGGGTGGCACCGCGAAGTCGAGCACCACCACGACCAAGGCCGCGAGCGGATCTACCGCTTCGACGACGACCTCGACCACGACGTGCTCGTCCGGCGCGCTCGCGAGCGGCCCGGCGGGCGGCGGAGGTTCGGGCGGCACGAGCGCCAGTGGCCCGGGAGTACGGACGGCGGCCAGTCCGGGGGGGTCGTCTGGTGGTGGTGGTGGTGGTGGTGGTGGGTCGAATGGTTCCACCATCGCCCTCGGCAACGTGGGCACCTACAGCGGGGTGATCGGAGCCGTGTTCTCGGGCGCGCAGCAGACCATCGGCGTCTGGCAGGCCTATGTCAACCAGCACGGCGGGCTCAACGGCCACCCCGTCCACGTCTACATCGAGGACGACGGCGCCGATCCTTCGACCAGCGTGTCCGACGTCGAGCAAGAGGTCAGCCAGGACCACGTCATCGCGTTCGTCGGCAACCTCATGCCCCTCACCGTGCAGGCCAGCGTGTCGTACCTGCAGCAACAGAACATCCCCGTGATCGGCGGCGACGCCAGCAGCACGACGTGGTGGCAGAGCCCGATCCTGTTCCCCCAGGGCTCGAGTGACCTCGGTTCCGACCAGGCGGTGTTCACGATCAAGGCCGCCGCCGCCAAGGGCTACACGAAGATGGGCGTGGTCTACTGCGTCGAGGACCCGACGTGCTCCAACGGCATCCAAAGCCTGATTCAGCCTGGCGGCGGCCAGCAGGCCGGCGTCACGACCGTCTACTCGTCATCGATCAGCATCACCCAACCCGACTTCACCGCGCAGTGCCTCGACGCCAAGCAAGCCGGCGCCACCTTCATCTACTTCGCCGGTGACGGCGACAGCCTCATCCGTATGGCCAACGACTGCGCGGCACAGGGCTACAAGCCGCTGTACGTGGGGGACAGCCTGGCCATCACGGCCAACCTGGCCTCGGATCCCAACCTCAACGGGCTGCTCGCCGGCCAGACGAACTTCCCATGGATGGACAGCTTCACGCCGGCGCAGGCGACGTACCAGCAGGCGGTCAAGCAGTACGACCCCCAGCTCGCAGGATCGGCCACGACCGCCGGCGAGTGGGCCGCCGGCATGCTGGCCGTCGCTGCCGCCAAGGACCTGACCGCCACGCCGACATCGGCGGAGTTCCTCCAGGGCCTCTGGAACATCAAGGACAACAACCTGGGCGGCCTCGCCCCGCCATTGACCTTCAACCAGAACGCGTCCGCGACGCCCTCGAACTGCTTCTTCCTCATGACGTTGCAGAACGGGCAGTTCACCGACCTGCAAAACGGGAACGCGCAATGCGTCTGACAGCGGTCGCGCGCTCCGCACCACGACGAACGAACCACAAGGAGGCAACGCATGGATATCGGTAAATGGCTGCGGCTGCAGTGGGACCGGGTCCTGGCGTGGGTGCTGGTGGTCGCGGGCGCGATCGCACTCATTGCAGGGTGGGTGGGTGTGAGTGGGTCCGCCTACGCCGCGGGCCAGCTCCCCTACATCATCTCGGGCGGCATCGGCGGGATCTTCCTGCTCGGTATCGGCGGGACACTCTGGCTCTCTGCCGACCTGCGCGACGAATGGCGCAAGCTCGACAGCATCGAGGACGCGCTCCGCGAGGAACGTCCGGCTGCGGACGAGGTTGCCGTCGGCTGATGGCCGCGGCGGTCGTGCACGAACGGCTCGGGCCGAGGGCCCGCACCATCGACGCGTCGCGCCGCGCCACACCCGCACGCCCGCTGCTCTGGGGCGCAGAGGATTTGCTGCGCTGGGCGATCACGACGGGCCTGGGCGGCATCGTCATCGCAGTGGGGTGGTACATCGCCGCCGGTGAGGCCACCTTCGGCCAGCAGATCGGACCCCTCGACGCCGCTCTGGCGGGATTGTTGCTCTCGGGCATCGGCAACCTCGCCTGGTTGCTGCACGGCCGCCGCGCCCTGGGCGAACGCCGCCGGCTGCTGTTGCCCGAACTCGCCGACGCCACGACGGGCGTCGACACCCGCGCCGGTGTCGTCAGCCCTCTTTCGACTCCGACAGAGCAGGCGTCGGTCGACGTCTTCGTGGCGGGTGAAGGCATGGAGCGGTTCCACCGGCCCGAATGCGCCCTGGCCTCGGGCCGATCGGGGTGGATGACGACAACGCGCCGGGGGCACGAAGACGCGGGCAGGCTTCCCTGTGGGGTCTGCCGTCCGTGAGCCTCTCGCCCTCCCTGCCGCTGACCCGCGACGCCGACGGCGCGCTCGCCCTGTCGCGCCAGGCCCTGCTGAAGGCCGGCGGGGTCGCGGCACTCGTCGCCATCGGCCTGCTCCTGACGGCCGCCTTCTCGCTAGGGCCGTACGTGGTCACCGGGATCGCGGACGGTTCGGTCTACGCGCTCGCCGCGCTCGGCCTCGTTCTGACCTACAAGACGTCGGGCATCTTCAACTTCGCCATCGGGGCGCAAGCGGCCGCCTCTGCGTACGTCTTCTACTCGCTGCGGGACACCGCGGGGCTCCCGTGGCCGGTCGCCGCGCTTCTCGCCGTGGCCCTGGTGGGCCTCGTCGGTTCGTTCCTGTTGGAACGCATCGCGTTCTGGCTGACGGGTGCGTCCGCGGCCATGAAGGTCGTCGCCGCGATCGCGCTCGTCGTCCTGCTCGAGTCGGTGTTGACCGGCGTCTACGGGGTCGCGACCATCCAGTTCACCGCCTTCCTTCCCAGCCGGGGCGTCCACCTGTTCGGTGTCACCATCCTGGTCAGCCAGATCATCGAATTCGCCCTGGCCGTCGGCGCCACCTTCGGCCTCTACCTCTTCTTCAAGCGGACCAGGCTCGGCGTCTCCATGCATGCGGTCGTCGACTCGCCCACCCTCTTGGCCCTGGAGGCCACCAACCCTGTCGTCGTCCGTCGGTACGCCTGGGCCATCGGGTCCTGCTTCATCTCGGTCTCCGGCCTCCTGCTGGCGCCCGCCCTCGGGATCGACGTCAACATCTATCTCCTCGTCTATATCGCGGCGTTCGGGGCGGCCGCCGTGGGCGCGTTCAGCAGCCTGCCCATCACGCTCGCGGCTGCGATGGGCATCGGCATCACGATGAACGTCATGAGCGACAAGCTGTCTGGACAGACCAACACGGTGCTCGCCGAGCTCTACACCCAGATCCCGTTCCTGGTGTTGGTGGCGGCCCTTCTGTTCGTGCCCAAGGCCAAGCTGATCACCCGCGGCGCAGACGCCGTGCGCAAGCTGCGCCCGGCCACGACGTTTCCGGCGCCCGTCGTGGCGATGGGAACGCTGGTCGGAGTCGGGCTCGCTCTCGCGGTGCCGTTCATCGTGGAGCCAGCCTTCGTCAACCAGTACACGACCGGCATCGGTTTCGCCGTCGTCTTCATTTCCCTCGGGCTGCTGTTGTGGACGTCGGGACAGATCTCTCTGTGCCAGATGGCCTTCGCCGCCATCGGTGCCTCGACGTTCGGCCACGCCACGGCCGCCGGATGGCCCTGGTTGGGCGCCCTCGCGGTTGCCGTTCTCGTCGCCGTCGTTGCCGGATGGCTCGCCGCGATCCCTTCGTTCCGCCTGTCCGGGGTCTACCTCGCGGTCGCCACCTTCGGGTTCGGCCTGCTGTTGCAGAACCTGATCTATCCGACGTTCTTGATGTTCGGTCAGTCCGACTTCGTCAACATCCCACGACCCCAACTGTTCGGGATCAACGCGACTTCGGACCGTGCGTATTATTTCGTCGCGCTCGTGGTGGCCGCCCTGTGTGCCCTGGCCGTTGTCGGTCTCCGCCGGAGCAGGCTCGGGCGACTCCTGCGCGGCATGTCGGATTCCCCGCTGGCGCTCGAAGCGCACGGCGCGAACACGCGTCTGACGCGCCTCTATGTCTTCGGTGCCGCCGCGGGCATTGCGGCCGTCGGTGGAGTGCTGATCGGCGGGGTGACCCAGTCGGCCGGGGGGACCCCCACAGGCCCGTTCGGGTACTTCAACTCCGTTGTGCTCCTCGCGGTGCTTGCCATCTGCGGGAGCCAACCCATCTTGTCGCCTGTCATCGCCGGACTCCTCTTCGAGGTCGTCAAGATCTACCGACCCTTCAGCAGCGCCTGGTTCTCCAAGTACGAGGGGGTGTTCTTCGGACTCGGTGCGCTCGCCGTAGCGCTGGCGCCGGGCATGCGCCTCTCCTTCGCCGGCCGTCGCACGGCGGCGCGCGACGGCCGCAGCCCCGTCACCGAGCGCACCCGGCTGGCCCTACCGCCGCCCGTCCGCGTGTCGAGTCCGGGTGCCCATCCGTGATCGAGGTCCAACCCGACCTGGAGGTCGACGGCCTGACGGTGCAATTCGGCGGGCTCGTCGCGGTCAACGGCGTGACGCTGAACGCCGGCGCCGGTTCGGTCACCGGGCTCATCGGGCCGAACGGAGCCGGGAAGACGACGATCTTCAACGCGTGCACCGGCGTCGTGCCCTGCCATGCCGGAAGTGTGCGGCTCGGGCCTCACGATCTCGGCCATCTGTCGACCGCGGGCCGCGCATCGCACGGCCTCGGCCGGACGTTCCAGCGAATGGAGCTCTTCGACTCGATGAACGTGACCGAGAACGTCGCGCTCGGCCCCGAGGCGTTCCTCGCCGCCAGGCGACCCTGGAGCCAGCTGGCATGCGCCCGGAACCAGCGCCGTGACATCCGCGCCCGGACGAAGGAGGCCTTGGATCGCTGCGGGATCGCACCGATGGGTCGCCAGCGGGTCGGCGACCTCTCGACCGGCCAGCGGCGCCTGGTCGAGCTGGCGCGGGCCATGGCGACACCCTTCCATTTCCTCTTGCTCGACGAGCCGTCATCGGGCTTGGACGTGGTCGAGACGGAGCGCTTCGGCCAGATCATCAGCCGGTTCGTGGCGGAGACGGGCATCGGCATCCTGCTGGTGGAGCACGACATGGCCCTCGTCTCGGGCGTCTGCAGCTACATCTACGTGCTCGATTTCGGGAACCTGATCTTCCAGGGCCCCTGCGCCGAGGTCCTCTCGTCGGAAACCGTGCGCGCCGCGTACCTCGGCTCGGACGCGATCTCCGAGGGCGAGGCGAGTCAGGTGGCTTCGCGTGCTTGAGCTCCGCAACGTCTGCGCCGGCTACGGGACCGGGCGGGTCCTCGAAAACGTGACCCTCTCCGTGCCCGACGGCGCCGTCGTCGCCCTGCTCGGCCCGAACGGCGCCGGCAAGACGACCTTGCTCAAAGTGATGTCGGGCCTGCTCCGGCCGGCTTCGGGCCGGGTGATCCTCGACGGTGTCGACGTCACGGGAGCCTCCCCCTTCGAGCTTGCACGGGCGGGCGTGTGTCACGTCCCCGAAGGGAGGGGCATCTTTCCGACCCTCAGTGTGGCCGACAACCTGCGGCTGCAGGCACCGCGCTCGGTCGATCGGCGGGCGGTCGAACTCGCCGGCGAGGTGTTCCCGCGCCTGGCACAGCGCAGGAACCAATTGGCGGGGACGATGTCGGGCGGGGAGCAGCAGATGCTCGCCCTCTCGCGCGCCTACGTCGCGGAGCCCGCCACCGTTCTCCTCGACGAGGTCTCCATGGGCCTTGCGCCGTTGATCGTCGACGAGATCTTCATCTACCTGCGACGGCTGGCATCCGAAGGCATCTCACTGCTCGTCGTCGAGCAATACGTCGCGCGTGCACTCGAGCTGGCCGATTATGTCTACATCCTCAACCGGGGCCGAATCCGCTTCGCCGGCGAGCCTGCCGAGGTCGGGGACCAGACCGTGCTCGAGTCCTACCTCGGGGCGTTGACGTCGTGAACGTCGCCGGCGTGGTGCGAAGGATAGGAGCGTCCCGGCGTGTCCGCATCGTGCAGCTCGTGGCGCTGGCTGGGCTCGTCGTCGGGCTGGGAGGCATCGCCGCGACATCGGGGGCGGGTGCCGACACGGGAAACACCGGCTCGAGCGGGGCCGGCACCACGAGCAACACGAACACCTACAACCTGTCGGCACAAGCGAACGCGCTCGACGTCCTGCTGACCGACTCCTCGCTGCCGCTGTCAGGCGACCTGAATTACGAGGTCGGTCCCTGGGGCGCCTCTGCATCCCTCAACAGCCTGGGCGAATCGATCTCCGACGCCGGAGCGCCGTACTCGCCATCCATCGCGTCGTTGCCCGGCACCATCAACGGGCTCGGGGCAGGCAATCTGCCACCGCTGCCGCCCCTCCCCGGCTACGTCTCGGCCAGCTATCCGAGCAACAAGGCGGTCATCCAGAGCCAGGCCGGTTACGACATCGCGGCGACCGCGCAGGCCAACACCTCCAAGGGCGCGGTCGGCCTCGGTGTGCAGCCGAGCGGGTCGCCCAACCCGACGTTCTTCGCGAACGCGGAGACGACGGCGAACCCGGACGGCAGCGTGACCCTGAGCGCGTCCGCGGGAATGGACCTGCTCGACTTCGGACAGCTCCTCGACCTCGGCAACGTCTCCTCGTCGCTCTCGATGACCCAACAGGCCAACCAACAACCCAAGGTCACGTCGCAGACGACGCTCGGCACGATCACCTTGTTGGGCGCGTCGACCGGCCTGCTCGGGAAGGAGGCGAGCGTGTTGGGAGTCGGCGTTCCCATCGACATCAACACCGAGCTGATCGGCACCCTCAACACGTTGCTCGCCAAGACCGGGATCAAGCTGACCTATCTCCCCGTGACGTACACCTATGCCGACGGCACCAGCGGCACGGGGTCGAGTCCCGACAGCACCAAGACCTTGCAGGCGGTCGACTCGGGTGCGCTCCAGGTGACCTTCAGCCAGAACGTTCCCTCCCAGGGTCAGGTCACCCTCAGTGCCACGCTCGGGCGCGTCTACCTCTCGACGACGGACACACCCGGCATCGGGCCGACGACGGGGAACAGCGGCGTGGTCGCCGGCAACACGGGCACGGCGGGGACGTCGTCATCGTCTCCCTCGGTTGCCGTGGCCGGCAACACCGGCACGGTGACCGGCAACTCGGGCCCATCCCCTACCAGCCAACCCGTCGCCTCGCCGGCTCCGTCGGGGGGATCGCTGGCCCTCGCCAACGGACCCGCCTACCTCGTCGAGCACGGCCCGCCGATCGAGAGCGTGTACCTGGTGCTGGTCCTCGCCGCTCTCGGCCTGCTTCTGGCGTCACAGGCCGCCCGATACCTCGCGGTACGGCTGGCGTTGAGCGGACGAGGACCGTGAGTCCCCGGCGGACGTGTGAGCAAGGTGACCGGCCCAACGTCGTTGAACCAGAGATCGCATGAGTGAGGAGCAAGAGCCCATGACGACACCCCGACCCGTGCCACGACTCCGCCCACGGCGGGCGCACGTCATCGCCACCGTGGCAGCAGCGGGCCTCGGCATCTTCGCTCCCCTTGCGCTCGTCTCACCATCAGGGGCGTCGAGCGCCCCGACGGGCAACACCGGCAACACGGGCAGCGCGGCGGCGGTCACGCCGTTGCTCGAGATATTCAAGTTCGGGAACGCCGTCGGGCTCCCGCTCGCCTGCAGCGACGCCGGCTCCGTCGTCTCGATCATCGGGAGCCAAACGGGCGGCACTGCAGTGGCCTCCAAGCTGGTCACGGAGCTCGACAGCCAGTGCAACCAGCTCTCTTCGAAGGGTGGCGACTACCTCCAACAGGCGATCGCACAGAGCCGGGCGCTGACGTTGCTCAACCCCGTGGTGAACCCGTTGATCTCGGCGTTGGCCAAGGCCCTCAACACGGTCGGCACCCAGGAGGAAGGCTCGCTGTCGCCCTTCGGCCCGACCGTGGCCGGGTTGGGCGGTACCGTCACGTTCTTCGAAGGTTCGTGAGGTGCGCGGCGCGGTCAGGATGGCGCTGGCCGCGGCCCTGATCGCGACGCCCCTCCTCCTCGCCGGGTGCGGCGAGCGTGCGCACCTCCCGAGCGGCTCGGCGGCAGCGTCGGTGGGTGCGTCGGGTACGAAGCCCTCCGACGTCACGACGACGAGCACGTCCACGACGCGAACCGACACCCCGGCACTCCCGACACTCCCGCAGGGCGGACGGCCGCCGGTCACCGAGACGCCGGCCACGAGCGGCGGCGGTGTTGAGACGGGAACCGACCCCACGCAACGCGC
>DATHPK010000068.1:0-21973 GCA_035483935.1 Acidimicrobiales bacterium | reverse complement strand
GGGCTCGACGATGGCGTCGAGCCCACAGAACAAGGCTCCCGAGACCTCGCCCCGCACGGCGGGGTTGCACCGCCCCACGTCGCCGGGCTCCAGGAACCCGATGGAGCGCGCCTCTGCCTCGGGGGACTTCGAGAACTCCTCCATCACGGAGCGCTCAGCCGCCGTGGTCGCCACCGTCAGGGAGCCGGCGGGGCGGAACCCGATGCCGGGAACCTGTCCACCGACCTCTTCCCATCGGTCCCGGGCGCGACGAGCCACCTCCAGCTCGGGCCCGCTGCGCCGGCCGCTGACCCAGACAAGCCCGAAGTTGCGCACCGATGCGCCGACGGGCGCCGGATCGACGTCGAGGTGGTCGACCGCGAACCCCGCCTCGAGCAACTCGAGCGCGTGCCACGTCCCGATGATGCCTGCGCCGACCACAACGGCCTTCGATGTCGGGCGCATCACGTCCAGGTGCGCGCCGTCTGCCCGATCGCAACCCTGATCTCGTCGGCTGCCTCCCACGGCCGGGGATGCCCGAAGACGGCGCTGCCGGCGACGAAGACGTTCGCACCGGCCCGGGCCGCCACGGGGGCCGTCGTCGGATCGATGCCACCGTCCACCTCGATGTCGAGCGCCAGCCCATCGGACTCGACGGCGGCGCGCACCTGGGTCACCTTTCCCATGACCTCGGCGATGAAGCTCTGGCCCCCGAAGCCGGGGAAGACGGTCATGCACAACACGAGGTCGACCAGGTCCAGATAGGGCTCGACGGCCTCGAACGGTGTGTCGGGATTGAGCGCGAGCCCGGTACGCAATCCGAGCCCGCGCATCTGGGCGACCAGCGCGTCGGTGTCACCGACCTCGACGTGCACCGTGCAGCCGTCGGCCCCGGCCCGCGCGAAATCGTCGAGATAGCGCCCCGGATCGGTCATCATCAAATGGCAGTCGAAGAACAACGAGGAGTGGCGCCGGAGAGAGGACACGACCGGCGGCCCGATCGTGACATTCGGGACGAAATGACCGTCCATCACGTCGACGTGCAGCCAGTCAGCCGCAGGAGACACCTCCCCGACCTGTTCCGCCAGCATCCCGAAGTCCGCCGACAACACCGACGGCGCGATGCGCAGCTCACCGGGTCGCCCCGGGTCGCGCTGGCCGATCGGCTTTCCTCCCGTCACGGATCAGTGCCGCCGGCTCAGCTGAAGCGCGCCCAGCAGAGAATGCGCTTGAAGCCGTAGAAATACGGCTCCCGTTCCCCCAACTCCTCGATCAACCGCTCCCTATACCGTTCGACGAACTCCTCGAAGATCTCGGGGCTGAGCTGCTTGCGGTAGGGCGTCAGCAGGGTGCCCATCACCCACTCGACCACCTCACCGGTCGACTCGAGCTCGTGACCGTAGACCTCCATCCGCACGACCTGGTCCTTCGCTCCTAGTTCGTAGAGGAGGTCTGCGTAGAGCTCGGGCGAGAGCACGAAGCGGCCGCGGTCCTCGGGGATCTCACCGTCGAGCGCATCGATGAACGGTGCCTCGTTGGCGAGCGCATGCGCGAGCACATGAGAAGGGTGGCGGAAGTTCGCGGGTACTTGGAACGCGAGCTGTCCGTCGGCTGCGAGCGCCGTCCGCATCCTGGCGAGAAGGTTGAGGTGGTCGTCGATCCAGTGCAACGACGCGTTGGCAAACACCAGATCGAGACCCTCGTCGAGCCAGGTCGCGATGTCACCTTGCGCGAATGAGAGCCCCGGCACGTCGCCGTGGGCCGCCTGCGCGCGCGTCAGCATGGCCGGTGACGAGTCGATGCCGATCGTCTCCTTCGCCTCCATCTCCTGATGCAGGATCTTCGTGAGGTCACCGGTCCCGCATCCGAGGTCGACGACACGCCCACCCGGTACCGGATGGCAGAGCATCAGGAGATCGTCGAAGGGTTGCTGGCGCTCCGAGCGAAACCGCTCGTATTGGTCGGGGTTCCATCCGTCGATCGGCGTCACGGTCACTGCTCTCATTCTTAGTCCGTCCCGAGACGCTCGTTGGCCGCTGGGCGCACTCCGCGCAGCCACTCGTCGGCTGACATGGGGGAACGGCTCTCGGGCTGTACGCGTCGCAGGTCGAGAATCCCCGCGCCCGTCACCACCGAGGAGCCGACGAGTGTCCCCGGCGCGGCATCGAGGTGCACGTCGGACGTTGGGGACACCGGCGCCTCCAGCACACCCAGGCGCTTGCCCCGGAACGTCGTCCAGGCGTGTTCGAGGCGCACAACCCGGTGCAACTGCTCCGCCGGCTGCGCCCAGTCCAGGTGGAGGTCCTCCTTCGTGATCTTCTCGGCCACCGTCACTTCGCCGTGCTGCGGCTCGGCCTCAGGCAAACCGGAAAGCCCGTGCTGCAAGGTCTCGACGAGGAGATCGCAGGACGCGTCCACGAGACGCACCCGCAGCTCGGAGAGGGTGACGTCGTCGTCCATGGACACGGTGCGCACGGCATAGACGTCGCCGGTATCGAGCCCCTCCGCGACCTTCATGAGGCACACGCCGGTCTCCGAGTCGCCCGCCAGGATCGCCCGCTCGACCGGAGCGGCGCCGCGCCAGCGGGGCAGGAGTGAGAAATGGATGTTCACCATGGGGAGCTCGTTCAAGACCGAGGCCGGAATGATGCGGCCGAACGCCACCACCACGGCGAGCTCGGCCTCGATCCCCACCAGGTCCTTCATGTCCGGGCTGACGGGGATGCCCAGTTCGAGTGCCGCTTCCTTCACCGGGCTCGGTGTCGCCTGCCCACCGCGGCCGCGTCGGCGATCCGGACGCGTCACGCACAGGACGATCTCGTGCCCGGCCTCGACCAGTGCGCGCAGCGGTGCGACCGCCATCTGCGGGGTGCCGAGGTACGCGAGCCGGGCCACCCCGATCACCGTAGGACAGACGCCGACGCGACGCCGTTGTCGCGGGTGCCGCGAACCGAGCGGTTACGAGAAGAGGCTGGAAAGTCCGTCCGGGTCCGACGGTGCCAAGTCGAGCGTGCGGGCGCGGAGGATCTTGAGGGCTTCCTTGCGCTGATCGTCGTTGAGCCGCTCGACCAGCAGTATGCCGTCGAGGTGGTCCAGCTCGTGCTGGAAGACCCGACCTTCGAGCTCTGTGGCCTCGATGGAGATCTCGTTGCCGTCGAGGTCGAGACCGACGAGATGCACCGCGTTCGGCCGCGTGATCTCCCAGCTGAGGCCGGGGATCGACAGACAGCCCTCGTCGTACACCCACTCGCCGTCGCTCTCGACGATCCGCGGGTTGATGACCGTGTGCGCACCATCGCCGATGTCGTAGACGAAGATCCTCCGCTGTACGCCGACCTGGTTGGCCGCGAGACCGGTGCCCGGCGCGGCGTACATCGTCTCGATCATGGAATCGACGAGACCCGCCACGGCGCCGTCGATGTCCTCGACCTCGCGGGTTCGCTCCTTGAGCACGGGGTCGCCGTACTGACGGATGCTGAGCTCGGACACCCCGACATTGTACCGGTGACTCCTTCGGCCCCGGGCCGCACCGTGGTAGTGCCGGGCCCGCGCACGGCTGCTCAGAGCGCGGTCGGATCGACCTCGACGCGTAGCCCGCGCCCGCTCGGGCGGGGCGTGCCGGCCAACAGGTCACAGAGCCCGCGATGGTCGGGCGCCTGGACGAGGAACCTCGCCTCGTCCAGCGGCGTCACCGAGACCCGAGGGTCGGCGGTCGCCGCCGACGCGAGCGCGTCGGCGTAGGTACCGGCGATCGTCCCCGAGACCAGAGCGAGCGCCGAGAACGGTGGCAGGGCCGAGGCACGTCGGATCTCTGCTTCGGCCGCGAGCACACGCGCCGGGTCCCCCGCCGCCGCGGCGGCAAGAACGGGGTGGTCGGGCACACGTGTCTGCGTCTGGACACGCGCCCACGACGGACCGGCCCCTCGCGGACCCACGAGCCGACCGGCGCGCACGAGGAGCGACAGCGAGTCCTCGGTGGCGGAGAGTCGTGGCGCGAGGAGGTGGAGGTCGATGTCGAGGAAGGACACAGCCGACGCGCGGCGGGCGCGATGGAGCACCGCCTCGGTGCCGATGAGCACCGGTACGGACGGTGCGTTGCCGGTCTCTGCCGTCGGGTTCTGGTCCGACGACACGGCCGAGCGAGGCCCCGCCACCTCGCCGACTTCGACGCCGAGGAGCGCGGCCAGCTCTTCGCGCAACCGGCTTACGCCGACCCGGAGGGCCTTCATGCGGAGCCGTCCGCAGTGCGGGCACACGATGGGCCGCGTTTCGCCACAGCGCGGGCAGCGCAGCACCTCCTCGTCCTTCGGACGGGCGACGGCCGCGCCGCAGCGCCCACACAGGGCCAGCTCTCCACAGTGGGCGCACGCAAGGAGCCTGGCCCCGCCCGTGCGGTTGTACACGCAGACAAGCGGTCCGCGTGCAGTGGCCGACGGATCGTCGAGCACGGAACGGGCGAGCCGGACGAACTCCTCGGAGAACATCCCGCTGCGGGGGTCGGCGCCGCGGCGGTCGACCGGTTCTAACGCGGGCCATCCCGCCCGCTCGTCATGGGGCGTGGGGGCTATCGTTGCGATGTCACCGGGTGCGGTCAGCACGACCGGTGGGACCGGGGAGACCAACAGGCACGGTGCGCCAGACCGCCTGGCCCGCTCGTGCAGGACGTCGACCGCGCTGTAGGTGGGTGCGCTCTCCTCCCGGTAGCCCGCATCGTGCGCGTCGAGCACGACCGCGGCCGCCAGCCGCGGCACCGGTGCCCATGCGCCGGTGCGCGTCCCCACGACCACCGGCCAGCCGGCGCGCGCCTGTGCCCAGTCGCTCGTCGCCGGCATGCCGCGTCGGACCAACCGCGTCACGAGCCGCTCCGCCCAGCCGATCGAGGGGACGAGCACGACGACGCTGCCGCCCCGAGCCCGGACCCGCTCGTCGCCGGAGACCGACAGCACGAGGTCGATCAGATCGGTGGCGGGCGGCAGCCGCAGCAGCGTCGTGCCCGACGCATGGTCGAGCGCTGGGGTCCAGAGGTGCGTCGTCGTGGTGGGCGGCCACGCGGTGGGGGCCGGGGCAGGGGGCAGCGCGCCCACGATCGTGTCGGGTGATGCGGCGCGGAGGAAGAAGGCCTGCGTCCCGGCCCAGCGCCATGCCGCCCACTCGGCCAAGTCCATGACTTCCTCGGGAGGGCCCCAGCCGAGCCACGACTTCAGCGGGAGAAGATCGATTTCTGGTGGCGGTGCGCCGGGTGCGTCACCGGCCGAGACCACCCAGCCCCGCACGGAACGCCCGTGCAGCGGCACGCGCACGCGGGTGCCCACGCGAACGTCGTGGTCCCATGCTGCGGGCACCGCGTAGTCGAAGGTCTTGGCGAGCGCGGCGACCTCGGTGCGGACGCGCACCGTCCGCAGCGCAGGAGGAGCTGTGGTCACGGCGCCACCGGCACCGCGTCGGCTCCCCTCAGGGGAGCGCCTGCATGCTCAGAGCCCGAGCGCAGCCCGCAGGTCGTCCACGCGGGGCGTGGCCTCCCAGGTGAACTCCTTTTCGGAGCGGCCGAAGTGACCGTAGGCAGCTGTCTTCTTGTAGATCGGCCGGCGTAGTTCGAGGTCGCGTGAGATGGCGGCGGGGCGGAGGTCGAACAGCTCGCGCACGGCGTCCGCGATCTTCTGGGGATCCGCCGTCTCGGTGCCGAAGGTGTCGACGAGAAGCGAGACCGGATGCGCGACGCCGATCGCGTAGGCGACCTGTACTTCGCAGCGCTTGGCGGCTCCGGCCGCGACCACGTGCTTCGCAACCCAACGTGCGGCGTAGGCCGCTGAGCGGTCCACCTTGGAGGGGTCCTTGCCCGAGAAGGCACCGCCGCCGTGGCGAGCCATGCCGCCGTAGGTGTCGACGATGATCTTGCGTCCCGTGAGACCCGTGTCGGCGTGGGGCCCGCCGAGCTCGAAGATGCCCGTCGGGTTGCAATAGATCCTGAGGTCCGAGCTGTCGAGGTCGGTCGGCAGCAGCGGCGTAATGACGTGCTCGATGAGGTCGGGTCGCAGCTGCTCCTCGAGGTCGATGCCGCTGGCGTGTTGCGTCGAGATCAGGACCGTGTCGATCCGCACGGGCCGGCCGTCCTCGTACACAACCGACACCTGAGTCTTGCCGTCCGGACGCAGGTAGCCCACCGCACCGGCCCGGCGCACCTGGGCCAGCCGCTCGGAAAGGCGGTGCGCCAGCCAGATCGGCATCGGCATCAGGTCCGGCGTCTCGTCGCAGGCGTAGCCGAACATCATCCCCTGGTCGCCCGCGCCCTGGGCGTTCAGCACATCCTCGCCCCCCTTGCCGCTGCGCAGTTCGAACGCGGCGTCGACGCCTTGCGCGATGTCGGGCGATTGCGCGTCGAGCGAGACGAGGACGCCGCACGTCTTGCCGTTGAAGCCGTACGCGTCGTTGTCGTAACCGATGTCGCACACCGTCTGGCGTACGAGGGCGGGGATGTCGACGTACGTCTCGGTCGTCACCTCACCGGCGACGACGACGAGGCCGGTGGTGAGCAGCGTCTCGCAGGCGACCCGGCTGTTCGGATCACCCTCGAGGATGGCGTCGAGGACCGCGTCCGAGATCTGGTCCGCCATCTTGTCCGGGTGCCCCTCGGTGACCGATTCCGAGGTGAAAGTGGTCTTCACGTGCTGCTCCGCTTCTCGTCGAGGTGATCGATCACCCTATCCAATACCGCATTTGCCACTGCATCCTTGGAGGTCAGGGGGATTTCGGTGGTCGACCCGTCCGCGCCCAGGATCACGACGGCGTTCGTGTCGTGGTCGAAGCCGACGCCCGGCGCGCTCACGTCGTTGACGACAAGCAGGTCGACTCCCTTGCGCTCGAGCTTGCGCCGCCCCCGCTCGACGGCGTCGTGCGTCTCCGCGGCGAAGCCCACGATCACCTGGCTCGGGCCGCGCCGCTGCGCCAGGCCGGCCAGGATGTCCGGCGTCGGCTCGAGCACGACCTCGGGGATGCCGTCCTCTTTCGACAGCTTCGTTCCGGCCGTCGCCTTGGGGCGGAAATCGGCGACCGCGGCGGACATCACGACGACGTCGGCTCCTTCGGCGGCCGCCCCCATCGCCTGTTCCATGTCCGCCGCCGTTTCGACGTCGACGCGGGTGATGCCCGTGTCGGGTGGCAACGCCAGCGGGGACGAGGTGACCAGCGTCACCGTGGCGCCGCGGCGCGCCGCCGCCACGGCGAGCGCGTGTCCCTGCTTGCCCGACGAGCGGTTGGTGATGAAACGGACCGGGTCGAGCGGCTCGCGCGTGCCGCCTGCGCTCACGACAACCCGCCGGCCGAAGAGGTCGCGCCGGGAGCGGTGGCCGAGGTGCTCGAGCACCCGGGCGACGATCACCGCGGGATCGGCGAGGCGTCCCTCTCCCGAGTCCCCGCCGGCGAGGCGGCCGGATTCGGGCGGCACGATCTCGACGCCGCGACGCTCGAGCGTTGCGAGGTTCTCGCGCACCGAGGGGTGCTCCCACATCTCGGTGTGCATGGCGGGACAGACGATGACGGGTGCGCGAGTCGCGAGGAGGGTGGCCAGCAACAGGTCGTCGGAGAGCCCGGCGGCGTAGCGCGCCAGCGTGTGCGCAGTGGCCGGCGCGACCACGACGAGGTCGGCGCCCTGGCCGAGCTTCGTGTGGGGAATCGGTGACGCCTCCTCCCACAGGGAGAGCTGGGCCGGTTCGGACGCCAGCGCGGAGAACGTCAGCGGGCCGACGAAGCGGGTGGCGTCGTGGGTGAGAACCGGCGTCACGTGGACGCCGGCGTCGACCAGGCGGCGGCAGATCTCGACAGCCTTGTAGGCGGCGATCCCGCCGGACACCCCCAGGACGACCCGGGGCCGGCCCGCGGGGCCCTCATCCAGAGGCTGGTCGGCGGCCATGGGCGGCGTCCGCCGCGCCCCAGCCCGACTAGCTCGCGGTCGGGTCGTCGCCCCCGACGTCGAGCGCTTCGATCACCTCGGCCTCGCCCTCGGCGGCCTCGCCCAGCAGGCCCGCCTCGGCGGCATCGGCGATGGCGGCGGCGAGCGCGGCCTCTTCCTCGGGGTCGGGGCGGGTGTAGGTGGCCTTGCCGTCCGCGATCTCCTCGAAGGCGATCAAGACGGGCTTGCCCGATACCGACGCCACCTGGGGTGGCACGACCTTGCCGAGGCCCTCGCCGAGGCTGTTGTAGTACGAGTTCACCTGCCGGGCGCGGGCCGAACCAAGCGCCACCAGGGTGAACTTCGAGTCGACTTTGTCCAGGAGCTCCTCGATAGGTGGGTCCATGAGCGTGTTGCGGCCTTGGGCCATCAGGGTTCCTCCGGGCTCGCGGCGCAGGGAGCGCCCGTCCGAGTGCCGTCAACTATAGCCGTCAGCTGGGAGATAGCCCGCTCGAGGTCGTCGTTCACGACGGTGTGGGCGGCGATGCTCGTGGCCCGCTCGACCTCGGTTCGGCCGAGCTCCACCCGGCGGCGGATGTGCTCCTCGTCGTCGCCCCGGGCGGCCAGGCGCTCGGCCTGGACCTCGTCGGACGGCGGGAGCAGCAGGATCACGGTGGCGTCGGGGCGCCGGTCGAGGACCTGCTCGGCGCCCTGCACGTCGATCTCGAGGAGGATGTCGGTCCCGGGCGGCGGGTCGGGGACCGGGGTGCCCTGGAGGTAATCGAGGAAGGGCGCCCACTCGAAGAACTTGCCGTCCTCGACGGCTGCCTCGAATGTCGGGCGGTCGACGAAGACGTAGGCGCCGCGCTCTTGTTCACCGGGACGCGGCGCGCGCGTCGTCCAACTGCGGCTCAGCCAGATGCTGGGGTCACGCGCAACGAGCTCGGCCGCAAGGGTGCCCTTCCCGGCCCCACCCGGGCCGATGAGGACGAAGATGTGCGGCGCGCCCGCAGGGGGTTCAGCGCGCAGTCTCTTTGAGCAGCGCCTCGCGCTGCTTGGCCCCGAGGCCCTGCAGTCGCCGGCTGTCGCTGATGCCGACGGTCTCCATCAGGCGCCGGGCCTTCACCTTGCCCAGACCGGGCAGGGATTCGAGGACCGAGACCACCTTCATCTTGCCGATGGTCTCGTTGGAGTCCGCCTGGGTGAGGAGATCCGCCAACGAAAGCGAGCCCATCTTGAGCTTGTCCTTCACCTCGGCCCGCTCACGGCGGACCTTGGCAGCCTTCTCGAGAGCAGCAGCGCGCTGCTCGGGGGTAAGTGCAGGAGGTTGCGGCATGGGCGAGACCATAGCGCCTCGGCTCGGCGCCTTCATACCCATTTTCCCTCTTCAGCCCATCGCCACCGAGAGTTCACGCACCAGTGACCGGGCGTGGGAACGCAGGGTGCCGGTGTCCGGGCCGTGCCGGAGCAGGCCGCGGGAACTGCTCGGCAGGACACTCCCGGGCGCGCACCCGGCGAAGCGCTGCGCCACGTCGGCCGGGCCGGCGCCCTGGGCGCCCAGGCCGGGGGCCAGAATTACGCCTCTGAGCTGGTCTAATGGAAAGTCGGAGCGCGGCAGCGTCGCCCCGATCACCGCACCGACGGTGCCGGCCGGTACCTCCGCGGCACCGTTGAGGGCGGCGATCTCGGCGAGCAATGCGTCCTCCACCGAGACCCCCTCGGCGGTCACCGCCTGCTGCAGGCCGCGGCCTTCGGGGTTGGAGCTGCGGACCACCACGATCACGCCGCGCCCGGTGCGAGCGGCGAGGTGGATCAGAGGCAGGAGCGCGCCGAGCCCCAGGTAGGGGTGCGCGGTGACCGCGTCCGCCGCGAGCGGGCTGGCCTCGCCCAGCCACGCGTCGGCGTAGGCCTGCGCCGTGGTGTCGATGTCACCCCGCTTCGCGTCGACGAGGACGACGAGGCCGGCCTCCCGTGCCGTCGCGATAAGCCGCTCGAGCTCGGCGATGCCGGCCGCGCCGTGCCGCTCGAAGAACGCGGCCTGTGGCTTGACCACACCGACTTCGCCGGCGAACGCCTCCACGCACGTCGCGCAGAAGGCACGCAGCCCCGACGCATCGTCCTTCAGGCCCCAGTCGCGGAGCAGTTCGGGCGAGGGGTCAATGCCCGCGCACAGCGGACCGGTGGCGCGCACCGCGGCTGCGACGCGGTCGCCGAACGAGTCAGCCATGTGCGTCCTCCTTCACACTCGCGTGTTGGTCTCGGTTCTCGTTGTCGTTTCCGCTCTCGTGCGGTGTCGTGCGGCCACGGGGCGACGACGCCGCGGCCCGGATGGCGGCCACCGAGGTGCCGTGGTCGCGGCACCAGCGCGCCAGCTGGTGCAGCACCTGCCACGGTGCGCGCGGGTCGCGAAAGGTCGCGGTGCCGACCTGGACCGCGTCCGCCCCGGCCTGCAGCAGCTCGATGGCGTCGCGGCCCGATTGCACGCCGCCGACCCCGACGATGGCCGTGTCGGGGAACGCGGCCCGGCACTCCCAGACGGCGCGGACCGCCACCGGGTGCACCGGGGGGCCCGAGAGCCCGCCGCCGCCCGCGCCCAGGACCGGCCGTCCCGTCTCGATATCGAGCGCCAGGCCCAGCAGCGTGTTGACCAGCGTGAGCCCGTCCGCACCGCCCTCGAGGGCCCCGGTCGCGATCTCGACGACGTCGGGCACGTTCGGGCTGAGCTTGGCCCAGCGCGGCAGGCCGCACTTGGTGGCGGCCATCACGCGGGCCGTGGCCTCGGGCGAGTGGGAGAACATGCGCGACCGGTCCTCGACGTTGGGGCAGCTGACGTTGACCTCGAGCGCGGCGATGCAACGACCCGGCTCCGTGTTCGCCGCGGCAACGACGAGTTCGGCGGCACGCGCATAGTCCGCCACCGTGCGACCCCAGATGCTCACGACGACGCGCGCACCCGCCGCGGCGAGCGCGGGCAGGTCGTGCTCCGCCCACGCCGCGACGCCGGGACCCTGCAGCCCCACGCTGTTGAGCATCCCGGCGCCGACCTCGTGCACGCGTGGTGCGGGGTTGCCCGGCCAGGGCTCCGCCGAGAGCGACTTCACCACGGCCGCGCCGAGGGCCGAGAGGTCGCCGTAGTCCGCCAGCTCGGTGCCGTGGCCCGACGTCCCCGACGCCGTCATGACGGGGTTGGGGAGTTCGAGGAGGCCGACGCGGGTCGCGAGGGCCGCCGTGCTCTCGGTGCGCGGGGCGCGCCGCCAAGGGCTCACGGGTGCGCCGCCGTTTCGGTCTCGCCGCCGCCGCCGTTCCGGTCGGTGGCCGCAGTGGCCGGATGCAGGTCCTGGAGCGGCCGCACCTCGAGCTTGTGCGCCCGCGTGTCGGCGATGCCGGCCGCGGCGGCGCGGGCCGCAGCGAGCGTCGTCAGGCATGCGACCTTGTGCACCACCGCCGCGGTGCGGATGTGCGCGCCGTCGGCCCGCGGGCCGAGGCCCCGCGGCGTGTTGACGACGAGCTGCACCTTGCCCTGTGCGATGAGCTCGACCGCGTCGGAGGCCACGCCCTCCTCCCCCACCTTGGCGACGAGCGTGTCCACCGCGAGCCCCTGGGCGCGCAGGAAGCCGGCCGTCCCGAGCGTCGCCGCCAGCGAGAAGCCGAGCTCGGCGAAGGCGCGCGCCACCTCGAGCCCCGCGGGCTTGTCCCGGTCGGCCAGCGAGAGGAACACGGTGCCCGAGTCGGGCAGCCGCGTCCCCGCCGCCAACTGGCTCTTGGCGAAGGCCAGGCCGAACGTTCTGTCCACGCCCATCACCTCGCCCGTCGAGCGCATCTCGGGCCCGAGCAGCGTGTCGACGCCGGGGAAGCGGTCGAAGGGCAGCACGGCCTCCTTGACGCTGACGTGGTCGAGGACGGGCACCCGGCCCACCGCGCCTGCGGCCAACAACCCCTCCTTGCGCAGGTCGGCCAGCGTCTGGCCCACCATGACCCGCGAGGCCACCATGGCGAGCGGCACGCCCGTCGCCTTGGCCACGAAGGGCACGGTCCGGCTCGCCCGCGGGTTGGCCTCGAGCACGTACACCTGGCCGTCCTTCACCGCGAACTGGACGTTGAGCAGGCCGCGCACCTTCAGCGACTCGGCGAGCGCGCGGGTGTGGCGGTCGAGCGCGTCGATCACGACATCGGGCAGCGTCTGCGGCGGCAGTGCGCAGGCCGAGTCGCCCGAGTGCACCCCCGCCTCCTCGACGTGCTCCATGATGCCGGCGATCAGGATCTCGCCTTCGCCGTCGCGCACGGCGTCGACGTCGACCTCGATGGCGTCCTCCAAGAAGCGGTCGACGAGCACCGGGCGCTCGGCCGTGACGCCGCCCTCACGCGCCAGGGCGCCCGTGGTCATCGCCTGCATGACGCGGCGGACGCCGTCGTCGTCGTACACGATCTCCATGGCGCGACCGCCGAGCACGTAGCTCGGCCGGAGCAGCACCGGATAGCCGACGCGCCCCGCCACGGCGAGCGCCTCCGCGGTGGTCGTGGCGGTGCCGCCCGGCGGTTGGGGGATGGACAGCTCGTGGCACAGCGCGTTCCAGCGCTCGCGGTCCTCGGCCAGGTCGATGGAGGCCGGGCTGGTACCGAGGACGAGCTCCGGCGGGAGCGACCCCGCCAACTTGAGCGGCGTCTGGCCGCCGAGCGAGACGATCACGCCCGCCACCTCGCCCCCGGCGGCGCGCTCGGCGTCGAGCACGTTGGCCACGTCCTCGTCGGTGAGCGGCTCGAAGTACAACCGGTCCGACGTGTCGTAGTCGGTGGAGACGGTCTCGGGGTTGCAGTTGACCATGACGGTCTCGTAGCCGGCGTCGCGCAGGGTCATGGAGGCGTGGACGCAGCAGTAGTCGAACTCGATGCCCTGGCCGATCCGGTTCGGGCCCGAGCCCAGGATGACCACCCGCGCCCGCTCCGAGGGACGGACCTCGTCCTCCTCCTCGTAGGTCGCGTAGTGGTAGGGGGTGAACGCCTCGAACTCGGCGGCGCACGTGTCGACCGTCTTGAAGGTGGCGCGGACGCCGTGGGCGAGCCGGGCGGCGCGGACCTCCGCGGCCGTCGTGCCGCGCAGGAACGCAAGCTGCGCATCGGAGAAGCCGAGCCGCTTGGCGCGCCGGTAGTCGGTTGCCCCGAGCGTCGTCGCCGCCGCCACGCGGGCGCGCTCGGTCGAGATGCGCGTCAGCTGCCGCACGAACCAGGGGTCGATGCCCGTCCGTGTCACGACCTCGTCCACGTCGACGCCGCGCCGCAGGGCCGCCTCGAGCTCGAAGACGCGGTCGGGCGTCGCCACGCCGATGCGAGCGACGAGATCGGGGGTGGTGACGTCGTCGAGCGCGCTCTCCGCCGGGTCCGCGTTGAGGCCGGCCCGGCCCTGCTCGAGCGAGCGCAGCGCCTTCTGCAGCGACTCGCAGAACGTGCGGCCGATGGCCATGACCTCGCCGACCGACTGCATGCGGGTGCCGAGGCGCACCTCGGCGCCGGGGAGCTTCTCGAAGGCCCAGCGCGGCACCTTGGTCACGACGTAGTCGATGGTCGGCTCGAACGACGCCGGCGTCGCCTTCGTGATGTCGTTGGGGATCTCGTTGAGCAGGTACCCCACCGCGAGGCGGGCGGCGATCTTGGCGATCGGGAACCCCGTCGCCTTCGAGGCGAGGGCGGAGCTGCGCGAGACGCGGGGGTTCATCTCGATGATGACCCGGCGCCCGGTGGCGGGGTCGACCGCGAACTGCACGTTGGACCCGCCGGTCTCGACCCCCACCTTGCGCAGGCAGGCGAACGCGTCGTCGCGCATCGCCTGATACTCCACGTCGGTCAGCGTCTGGGCCGGCGCGACCGTGATGGAGTCGCCGGTGTGCACGCCCATGGGATCGAAGTTCTCGATGGAGCACACGACGACGCAGTTGTCGGCGGCGTCGCGCATCACCTCGAGCTCGAATTCCTTCCAGCCGGCGATCGACTTCTCCACGAGGATCTGGCCGATGGGGCTGGCCGCCAGGCCCTCGGAGGCGAGTTGGCCGAAGTGCGCGGCGTCCTCGGCGATGCCCGTGCCCTTGCCGCCGAGGATGAAGCTGGGGCGCACCATGATCGGGTAGCCGATCTCCTCGGCGATGGCCTCCGCCTCCTCGAGCGAGTGGGCGAAGCCCGAGCGCGGCACCTCCAGGCCGATCTCCTCCATGGCCGACTTGAAGCGGTCGCGGTCCTCGGCGGTGGCGATCGCCTCGGGGCGGGCGCCGATGACCTCCACCCCGTAGCGCTCGAGCACGCCGAGCTCGACGAGTTGCATCGTGAGGTTCAGCGCGGTCTGACCGCCGAGCGTCGGCAGCAGCGCGTCCGGCCGCTCCTTCTCGATGATCGCGCTGAGCACGTCCGCGTCGAGCGGTTCGACGTAGGTGCGGTCGGCCGTGGCGGGGTCCGTCATGATCGTGGCCGGGTTGGAGTTGGCCAGGACGACGCGGTAGCCCTCCTCGGCCAGCACCCGGCAGGCCTGGGTGCCCGAGTAGTCGAACTCACAGGCCTGGCCGATCACGATCGGGCCGGACCCGATGACGAGGATCGTGTGCAGGTCGTCGCGGCGTGGCACGCTGTTGCCCTCTCCCCTGCCCCGCCCTAGCGCGCCCCGGCGGCGCGGGCGGCTGCGGTGGGATCGGCCAGCATGAGGTCGCGGAACGCGCCGAACAGGTAGCGCGCGTCGTGGGGCCCGGGTGCGGCCTCCGGGTGGTACTGCACCGAGAAGGCCGGCGCCTTCAGCGAGCGGAACCCCTCCACCACCCCGTCGTTCAGGTTCACGTGCGTCGTCTCGGCGTCGGGGATCGAGCCGGCGGCGACGGCGTAGTTGTGGTTCTGGCTCGTGATCTCGACGACGCCGGTCTCGAGGCGCTGCACGGGGTGGTTGGCGCCGTGGTGGCCGAACGGCAGCTTGTAGGTCGTGCCGCCGAGCGCGGTGGCGAGGATCTGGTGGCCGAGGCAGATCCCGAAGATGGGCACGCGCCCGACCAGGTCGGCGACGGCCGCCGCCGGCCCGGGCAACGCGGCCGGGTCGCCCGGGCCGTTGGAGAGGAAGACGCCGTCGGGCTCGAGCGCCAGGACCTCGTCGGCCGTCGTCCCCGCCGGCACGACCGTGACCGTCCCCAGGGTCGTCAGCAGTCGCACCATCGTCGTCTTGACGCCGAAGTCGTAGGCGACGACGCGCAGGCCGGCGTCCGGGGCGCCGCGACCGCCGGCACCGCTGTAGGGATGCACGCTCGGCATCGATGCGGTCACCCCGCTCACCAGGTCCATCCCGTCCGTGCCGAGGGCGGCGGCGGCCGCGTCCCTCAGCTCGCGCTCGGACGCGGTCCCGAACGCGCAGGGCACGGCGCCGGCCACGCGCACGTGACGGGCGAGCCGCCGGGTATCCACGCCGGTCATGGCGGGCACGCCGTGACGCCGCAGGAACGGCTCGAGGGCCTCGGTGGCCCGCCAATTCGACGGCACGTCGGCCAGGTCGCACACGACGACGCCTCGGCAGTGCGGCACGAGCGCCTCGTCGTCCGCCGCGTTCGTGCCGTAGTTGCCGATATGCGTGCTGGTGAACGAGATCACCTGTCCGGCGTACGACGGGTCGGTGATCACCTCTTGGTAGCCGCTCATCGCCGTGTTGAAGACGAGCTCGCCCGTCGCGACCGGCACAACCGCGCCGGCGGCCTCCCCGGTGAACACCGCACCGTCCGCCGTGACCAGCAGGGCGGACGTCCGCTGTTGCGGCTCGGCGACCGCCGTCATCGCTGTGCCACCGCGTCGATCACGACCGGCTCACCGCGCAGCACGGTGTGGCGCACCGCGCCCTGGAAGGTGCGCCCCGCGTACGGCGTGTTGCGGCTGCGGCTGGCCAGCCGCCCCGGTTCCACCAGGGTCGTGGCGGCGGGGTCGAACACGCAGAGGTTGGCCGCAGCACCCCGTTCGACCGGTCCTCCCTGTGCGCTGTGGCCGCTAGGCCTCGGGTCGGTCGCCGTCAGCCGCGCGATGGCCGCCGGCTGCGCGCTCATCAACGCGAAGACCCGCTCGGGCCCGAGACGCGGCGACAGCACCTCCCAGGCGATCGGCAGCGCCGTCTGCAGCCCGAGCATGCCGGGGGGCGCCTGGTCGAACGGCACGTCCTTGGCCTCGGGCGCGTGCGGCGCGTGATCGGTGGCGACGGCGTCGATGGTGCCGTCGCACAGCCCCGCCACCACCGCTGCAACGTCCTCGTCGGTGCGCAGCGGCGGGTTCACCTTGAAGACGGGGTCGTAGCCGGCGACCTGCGCGTGCGTGAGCAGCATGTGGTGCGGCGCCGCCTCGGCCGTCACGGCCAGGCCTTCCGCCTTCGCCAGGCGCACCAGGTCGACCGAGCCGGCCGTCGAGAGGTGGAGGAAGTGGACCGGGGCGCCGGTCAGGCGCACCAAGGCGATGTCGCGCGCCACCATCGCCTCCTCGGCCGCAGCCGGCATGCCGGGGATCCCCAGCCGGCTGGACCATTCGCCCTCGTGCATGGCGCCGCCGTCGGCGAGGCAACTGTCCTCGCAGTGCTGGGCCAGCGTCACGCCGAGGCCCTTCGCGTAGTCCAGCGCGCGCCGCATGAGCGCACCGTCCTGCACCCCCGCGCCGTCGTCGGTGAAGAGCGTCACGCCCAGCGCAGCCAGCTCGCCCATCGGCGCCAGCGCCCGGCCCGCTCGTCCCAGCGTGATGGCGCCCGAGACGGCGACCTCGGCGGCACAACCGTCGGCGAGGTCGAGGATCTCGCGGACCACGCCGGCCGAGTCGATGGGCGGCTCGGTGTTGGGCATGGCGACGACGGCCGTGTAGCCACCGAGCGCGGCGGCCCGCGCCCCGGTCTCGATCGTCTCGGCCTCCTCGCGCCCGGGCTGGCGGAGGTGGGTGTGCAGGTCGACCAGGCCCGGCCCCACCAGGCAACCGCCGGCGTCGAGGACGGTCGCTCCCTTGGGTGGGTCGATCGAGTCCGCCAGGCCGACGACCCTCCCTCCACCGACCGCCACGTCGGCACGGGTCAGCCCATCGGGGCCGACGACCGATCCGCCGCGGACGACCAGCGTGACCTCTTGCTCATGCAACGGCCGGCACCTCCGCCACACCAGGCAGCTCGCCGCCGAGCAGCAGGAACAGGATCGCCATGCGCACGGCGACGCCGTTCGCCACTTGCTGGGTGACCACCGTGCGCGGCAGATCCGCGACGTCCGAGGCGATCTCGACGCCGCGCACCATCGGGCCCGGGTGCGTGACGATGGCGTCGTCGCGCAGGCGGGCCACCCGGCGCGCCGTCAGGCCCCAACCCGCCGTGTATTCGCGCAGGCTCGGCACGAAGGAGCCGCTCCCCCGCTCGGCCTGGAGGCGGAGCAGGGACACGACGTCGGCGTCGTTCAGCGCCTCGTCGAAGTCCGCCGCCACCTCGACGGGCCATCCCTCGAGCGACGGCGGGAGCAGGCTGCCCGGAGACGCCAGGGTGACCCGGGCGCCGAGCGCGCTGTAGGCCAGGACCTGCGAACGGGCCACCCGGCTGTGGCGGACGTCACCGACGATCAGGACACGGAGCCCCTCGAAGCAGGCGATGCCTAGCTCTTCGGGCGCCGCGCCCTTGCGCTCAGCCAGCACCTGGCGCACCGTGAAGCAGTCGAGCAGCGCCTGCGTCGGGTGCTCGTGCCAACCGTCGCCCGCATTGACCACGCGGGCGCGCTCGACCCAGCGGGCCACCTGATGCGGCGCGCCGGCAGAGGAGTGGCGGATGATCATGGCGTCGATGCCCATCGCCTCGACCGTCTCGACGGTGTCACGCAGGCTCTCTCCCTTCTTGACCGACGAGCTGGCGACGGCGAGGGAGAGGACGTCGGCCGACAGGCGCTTGGCCGCGGTCTCGAAGGAAAGGCGGGTCCTAGTCGACTCCTCGAAGAAGAGGGTGGCGATCACCTTGCCCCGCAGGGTCGGGACCTTCGGCACCGAGCGGCGTTCGACCTCGGCGAAGGACTCGGCGACGCGGAGGACCTCGGCGACACCGTCACGGCCGAGATCGGCCACCGAGAGGAGGTGCTGTGGCCCGCTCACCGGTCCTCCAGGGTGCCGATCCAGACGCCGTCTTCGCCGACGTCGACCATCTCCTCGCGTCGGGTCGGCAGGTTCTTGCCCACGAAGTCGGGGCGAATGGGCAGTTCGCGGTGGCCCCGGTCGACCATGACCGCGAGCTGGACCGCCTTGGCACGGCCGTAATCGTTGAGGGCATTGAGGGCGGCCCGGATCGTCCGCCCCGTGAAGAGCACGTCGTCCACCAGCACGACGATCCGGCCGGCGAGGTCGACGGGGACGTCGGTCACCGCTTCGGGGAGCACGGGGCGGAGCCCGATGTCGTCGCGGTAGAAGGCCACGTCGAGGCTTCCGACTTGAAGCTCGTCGGCGGCCTCGATCTGGCGGAGGACCTCGGCCATCTTCGTGGCCAGCGGCACGCCGCCGGTCTGCAGGCCGATCAGGATGACGTCGGACAGTCCCCCGTTGCGCTCGACGACCTCGTGCGCCATCCGGGTCAGGGCGCGCTGGACGTCCGCCGAGGTCATCACTTGGGAATGGGCCACGAACACACCCCCGAGGGGCCGCGTATGACTGCGCTCGCGTTCGGCCACTATTCCTCCTGCCGTGTGAGCCTCACGGGACCCACTTCACGGTCAGGTCACGACTTTAGCGCGACCGGGGCCGGCTCCGACAGGGGCAAGCGCAAAAAAGCCCGCACCGTGCCGAAGCGTTCCACCGCCCCCTCTGCACCCGAAACGGCCATGCTCTAATGGCGCATGTTCTACGTCCTGATCTTCAGCATCCTCGCGGTCATCTTGGTCGTGGGGGGGCTCGGCGGCTTCGCCGCCCGCCGGCGACGGTCGGAGGTCGACGAGTACGAGCAGGAGCATCTGCACCAGAACCCGGCGCACCACGACACGAGCCGGCGCACCACGAAGGCCAAGAGGGCCCAGTCGAGGCACGACCGGCGCAAACGCTGATCGGCGGCCGTCTCAGGCGGCGGGCGGCCCGAGGTCGGGGGCGACGGTCGAGAGAATGCCGTTGACGAAGCGCCCCGATTCGTCGGTCGAATAGGTCTTGGCCAGCTCGACGGCCTCGTCGATGACGACGGCCCGAGGCGGGCCCTCCGGGTCGAGCAGCTCGGCAATGGCGAGCCGGAGGACGAGCCGGTCGATGACGGCCATGCGGTCGAGGGGCCAGCCCACCGAGGCGGCAGCGATGCGTCGCTCGGCCTCCTCCTTCGTGGCGACGCTGTGCTCGAGGAGCGTGCGCACATAGGGGTCGGGCGGGACCGCCAAGGCGTCGGCCACCGTGATGGGGTCTTCGCCCTTCAGCTCCGCCTCATAGAGGAGCGACAACGCGCGTTCGCGTTGCTGGTGGCGGGGGGCGGCGTCGGCGTCGGCGGCCGGAGGCGGTGGTGGGGGCATGAAAAGGGCGCCTCGGACAAGGTCCCGGCGGAACGACGAGGCGACGGGCCGTCAGGCCCGCGTCAGGTAGTCGCCCGAGCGCGTGTCGACCTTGATCACGTCGCCGATGTTCACGAAGAGCGGCACCTGGACCACGAGTCCGGTCTGCAACGTGGCGGGCTTGCGCGCGCCCGAGACCCGGTCGCCCTGGATGCCGGGCTCGGTCTCGCTGACCGCGAGCTCGACAGCGGCGGGGAGTTCGACGCCGACGATCTCGCCGTTGTACATCTGCAGGTTCGCCGCGTCGCCTTCCTTGAGGTAGTTCGGCGCGTCGCCCAGTGAGTCGGGCGAGGCGGTCATCTGCTCGTAGCTCGTCGTGTCCATGAAGACGAAGTCCGCGCCGTCGCGGTAGAGGAACTGCATGTCGCGCTTGTCGATGATGGCCTGCTCGAGCTTCTCGTCCGCCCGGTAGGTGCGCTCGATGACGGCGCCGCTGCGCACGTTCTTCAGCTTGGTGCGCACGAAGGCGCCGCCCTTGCCCGGCTTGACGTGCTGGAACTCGACGACGCTGAACAGGCCCTCGGGGAGGTCCAGGCTCATGCCGTTCTTCAGGTCATTGGTCGAGACTGCCATGGATGTCCTTCGTGAATCGGGTGAGTGCGCGGGCGCCGTCCTCGGTGACAACCAGGGTGTCCTCGACGCGGACGCCGCCGTGCCCGGGCACATAGACACCAGGCTCAACGGTGACGACGAATCCGGGGGCGAGGATAGCAGTGCCCAACTGGGACACCGTCGGCGCCTCGTGGATATCGAGCCCGACGCCGTGACCCGTGCCGTGCTCGAAGCGGTCGGCCCAGCCGGCATCCGCGATGATGCGGCGGCAGACGTCGTCGACCTCTTTGACGCTGATGCCCGGCTTCACGGCTTCGGCCCCGGCGGCTTGGGACGTCTGCACGACGCTGAAGATGCGCGCGAGCTCACCGGTGGGGTCCTCGTTGACGCAGAACGTACGTGTCATGTCCGAGCGGTAGCCCTCGTAGGTGGCGCCGAAATCGACCACGACAGCGTCGCCGGGCGCGATGCGGCGACCACCGGGGCGGTGGTGCGGCTTGGCCGAGTTCTCACCGGCGGCGACGATCGTCTCGAAGGCGGTGCTCTCGGCGCCGTGACGGCGCATCGCCGTATCGAGCTCGAGGGCGAAGTGCTCCTCGGTCACGCCCTGACCCATCAGCGGGAGCGTCTCGAACAGCGCGGCGTCGGCAATGGCGGCCGCACGCTCCATGCGCGCGATCTCCGCTTCGTCCTTACGCTCGCGCAGGGCCTCGACCGCGTTCGAGGTGGCAACGAGCCGGCCTTCGCCGAGGAGGTCGGCCCACGTGCGCTGCGCGCTCCAGGAGACCTGGTCGGCCTCGAGGCCGATGCGGTCGGACGGGCGGGCGGCGTCGGTAAGGAGCGTCTGGGCCGCCTTGCGCTGCTCGGCGACGGGGCCGATGGTGATGTCGACCTGCG
This sequence comes from Acidimicrobiales bacterium, assembly GCA_035483935.1. GTDB lineage: Bacteria > Actinomycetota > Acidimicrobiia > Acidimicrobiales > RAAP-2 > Bog-473. Next base: position 1,138 of record DATHPK010000068.1, on the reverse strand, counting down.
GCGACGCACCGGACTTCTCGACCTGCTCCGCGGACTGCGTGCGGTAGCGGCCGTCCGTCGTCAGCAGGGCGGCGTCCCTCGTGACGGTGAGGACGCCGGCGGAGCCCGCGAAGCCGGTCAGGTAGCGGACGTTGGCCAACGTCGTCACGACCAAGGCATCGATCTCGTGCTCGTCGAAGGCGGCGCGCAGGCGATCGAGTCGGCCCGTGACGGTAAGCGGCGGGAGCGCCGCCGTGGACGGGGTGTAGGGGTTGGTGCTCATGCCTCGGCTCCCTTCAACAGTGCGGCGACGGCATCGACGGCCAGTGCATAGCCCAGCCCCCCGAACCCGGCGACCACGCCGCTGGCGACCGGGGCCAGGACCGAAATGTGACGGAACGGCTCGCGGGCGGCGGGGTTCGAGATGTGCAACTCGACGACGGGGCCTTCGAAGGCGGCGACCGCATCGTGGAGCGACCACGAGGTGTGGCTGAGCGCGCCCGCGTTGATGATCATGGCGTCGGCGCTGCCGCGGGCGGCGTGCACCGCGTCGATCAGCTCGCCCTCGTGGTTCGACTGGATGTGCCGCAGCTCGAGTCCGTGGCCGGCGGCGGCTGCCTCCGCCCGCTTGACGTGGTCGTCGAGGGTGGCGGTGCCGTAGATGTCGGGCTCGCGCTCGCCCAGAAGGTTCAGGTTGGGGCCGGAGAGAAGAAGGACCTGAGTCATCGGCTTCCGCTCCTGTTGGTCACCGGCGCGCACCCATGGCCGCCAGGGTAGCGACCACGTCGGAGGCGGCCACGCCCCGCACGGGCTCCACTCCGTTCGGACCGTCGAGGACGAAGGTGAGGTCCTGTTGCGCCTTCTTGTCGCGGGCCATGAACCCGAGAATCTCCCCGGCGTCGGCGCCGGGGGGAAGGTCCGTCGGGAGGTCGAAGCTGCCGATCACGTCTCGGTGCTGCTCGACGCGCGCCTCGTCGATGCGGCCGAGCCTCCGGGCCAACTGCGCGGCGAAGAGCAGGCCGATGGCCACGGCCTCGCCGTGGCGCAGGTCCCAGGCGTGATGGTCGGCCCGGGCGGCGCCCTCGAGGGCGTGGCCCAACGTGTGGCCGTAGTTCAAGAGCACGCGACGGCCGCCCTCGCGCTCGTCGTCGGCCACCAT
>DATHPK010000067.1:0-4992 GCA_035483935.1 Acidimicrobiales bacterium | reverse complement strand
ACATGGTGTGGCCTACGTCGTCGTCGAGGGCCACGACCAACGTGGCGTCGCAGGCGAGGCGCCGGGCGACCGTCGCGTCGATCAGTCCTCGGTGCTCGAGCTCACCGGCCAGCTCGCTGTCCTCGGTGAGGGTGGCCAACGGGACGTGCGCGACCACGAGGTAGGGGCTGGGGGCGACCTCGTTCACCGGCGTCGGTGTGTCCCCGGTCCTCCGGCGTGGCGGAGCAGGCCGACCGGCGGGCCGCCGACCGCCACCACGGACGACGGCGACGAGCGCGTCGGCGAGGCGCTGATCCCAGCGGGTCTCGCCGTCGGAAGGGACCTGTCGGGCGGTGGCCTCGAGGCCCGAGCGGACCTCGGCGTAAGTCTCGGCGGGGAGCTGGGCGGTCATCGTGCGACACGCGTCGTTGAAGCGCACCGACCGCGTCTCGTGCTCACGGGTAGAAGAAGGTGCGCTGGGTCGGGCCTGCGCGGCGGTCTTGGCCAGCTCCCCGAGCTGGCGCACCGAGCACTCGGAGGCATTGGCGACGAGCGCCTGCTCGTTCTCGGGCTTGGCGGTGTCGATGACAGCGCGCACCTGGTCGAAGCTGACCGCACCCTCGCAGAGCCCGTCTGCGAGACGGGGCAGGTCGACGAGGCGATTGCCGACATGGGCCCAGGCCCGGGCGGTGGCGGGGGAGACAGCACATCGCTCGGCGAGCCAGGCCTCGAGGCTGGTGGCGCCCTCTTCTCTCCAGCCCTCGCGGCGATCGAGCTCTGCGGCGAGCAGAACGATGCGCCCCGCCAGGGAGGCGAGTTGGCGGGACGTGGCGGCGGCCTCGTCCATCAATTCGGACGTCGACAGCGTTGCGATCGAAGAGATCGTCGTCGTGGCGGTGGGAACCATCGAGGGGAGAATGGTCGGGCGCGTCGGGTCGTGTACGTTCGGCAACGGTGACCACGACCGACGCGCCACGGGTCGGCAAGGGCATGGTCGGCGCCGTCATGTCGCACGTCGGGCGCGTCGGCGGCCGCAACGTCGTGATCTGCCGGTCGGAGGGCTCGATGCGGCGGGGGGCGATCACCCACGCTGACGGGGTGCGGCTGGCCGAGGCGGCGGACCAGGCGAGGGAGTTGGGGATTCCGTTCGTCTTGTACGTCGTATCGAGCGGGGCCGACGTGCACGACGGCGTGGCCGCCCTGCACGGATGGGGGCTGGCGGCGGCGGCCGTGTCGCGGTGCAGCGGCCAGGTGCCGGTGATCGCCGTGGCGACGGGGCCGGTGGTGTCGGGGCCGGCGTTGTTGCTGGGGCTGGCGGACCTGGTCGTGATGAGCTCGGATGCGGTTGCCTACGTGTCGGGCCCGCAGATGGTGCGGGAGTTCACCGGCATAGAGATAGGTCTGAGTGACCTGGGCGGAGTGCTCAAGCACGCGACGTCGAGCGGGCTGTGCGCCGTCGAGTCCGACGACGTCGAGGGCGCCGTGTCCGAGCTGCTCGAATACCTGCCCTCGTCTACGGACGAGCTGCCGCCGACGGCGGCGGTGGGGGACTCGGTGTTGCGGCCTACGCCGGAGCTGCGGACGGTGATCCCCGACCGGAAGGCGGCGACCTACGACGTGAGGGACGTCGTGCGGGCCCTGGGGGACGACGGGGAGTTCCGGGAGCTGTGGCCCCGGTGGGCCGGTCAGGTCGTGACGGCGTTCGGCCGGATGGGCGGGATGCCGGTCGGGTTCGTGGCGAACCAGCCGCGGATACTGGCGGGGACGCTCGACATCGTGGCGTCGCAAAAGGCGGCCCGGTTCGTGCGCCTGTGCGACGCCTTCAACCTGCCGATCGTGAGCCTGGTCGACACACCGGGGTTCTTGCCCGGGAAGGACCTGGAGTGGCGCGGGATGATCCGCCATGGCGCCGAGCTGGCCTTTGCCTACGCGGAGGCGACCGTTCCGCGCCTGTGCCTGATCATGCGGAAGGCGTTCGGCGGCGCCTACATCGTCATGGACTCCCGGGGGATCGGTAACGACGTGTGCCTGGCCTGGCCGGGCGCCGAGGTGGCGGTGATGGGGGCGTCGGGGGCGGTCCAGATCTTGAACCGGGGGTTGGAGCCGGGCGCCCGGGCGGACCGTGAGGCCGCCTACGAGGAGGCCTACCTGAACCCCTGGCCGGCCTCGGAGCGGGGTCTCGTAGACGAGGTCATCGACCCGGCCGAGAGTCGTATCTCTTTGTGCGCCGTGTTGCGCCAGCTGGCGACGAAACGGGAGTTTGTAGTGGGGCGGAAGCACGATACGGGGCCGCAATAGGGCTACAAGCTGGGCGGACGCGCATTGTCATCAATTCGTAACGATCCTGAGGTGCATTCGACGCCGAACTCGGTAAGGGATGGTGCATGATCACGAATGTGGTCCCCCCCACAGACGACTCTCTGTTCGTCCTCGAGTCGTGTCACAGCACCTGGATCTTCGACACGGACCGGATGCGGTTCCGGCGCGTCCTCAAGGGCCTGGCGCTGGACGCGCCCTCGGCTACGACGGCGTGGCGTGCGTACTACGGGCTCGAGATCGACCCCATTTCGGAGTCCTTCGTCGTCATGCTGAATCCTGAGGGGACTCGCCTGTTGCGGTCCTGGCGCCACGTCGAGCACTGCCCCCAATGCGGGGGGAACCAGACCGCCGAGCTGTCGCTCGACGACCTTCGGAGCGCGTCACTGGCCTGACGCCCGCGACGGCCTGCCACTGGGCGGCTGACGCGGACCCCACCGATCTGCTTTCGCCGCCCCGTTGACGGGTCGTGCCCTGATGTCGGGCGTCGGTCGTCAGAAGCGGATCACATGGACGGCCGACAGGAGCAGCAACGTCATCGTCACGGCGAACGCAGCAATGATCACGAGCGTCAGCAGTCGTGAGACTGCCGGACGGGGCCACCGGGTCCGCAGCCCATGGCTACCGGCGCGTCCTCGTATGAAGTCCTCCGTCGCTTCGGGATCGTCGGTGGCGAGGACGAAGCGGTGCCGGCGTCGACGGTCCCGCTCGACGACCACCATGACGATGCCGTCCTTGCCGTCGGGGAGGACCGACCGCTCTACCGGCGCCATCTCCAGCAGGTCCGACCATTCACACTCCCAGACCGACTCGCCGTCTGCCTTTTCGAGTTCGAGTCCGTTCCTGCCAAACGTGAGACGGAGATCGGGGACGGCGACCGCCCCCTCCGATCCTCGGGTCAAGAGGTAGACCTCAGGCACGGTCCACGCCTCGTCCTCCATATGACCAGCAAACGCTACTGCCACTGGTGGCGTACGAACGATGCAAACGGTACGGCCATGCGCGGTGGGAGGAGGGGCGGGTCGCGGCGCGTCACGCAGAGCACGGCGGCATCGACCGAGGGCACGGGACGGAACGCAGCGGCAGGGATGCGCTCGACGACCTCGAACGACCACCACGGCGCCCAGGTGGTCGACAGCAGCGTCGACGGCGGCATGATGGCGCGTTTGCGTGCCACCTCCCACTGCACGATCACGTCGGCTCGCTCGAGGCGGGACTCGGGGTCATCGAGCAGATGGCGGAGTATCGGCGTGGTCGCGCCAAACGGCAGCGAGCCGATGACGCGGAACGGGCGCCGGGGCATGCGATAGGCGAGCGCGTCGCAACGGACGACCCTGACCAGGCCGTCGAGGCCGCGTCGCACCACCTCGCGGCGAAGGGCATCGGCCCAGTGCGGGTCCTTCTCGAGTGCGACGACCTGGACGCCACGGGCCGCGAGGGCGTAAGTGAGCGCGCCGCGTCCGGCGCCTATCTCGACGACGAGGTCGCCGGCGACCAAGGCCGCCGAGTCGACGAGCTGTTCGGCCCGCTCAGGCTGAAGGAAGTTCTGACCGAGACTGCGTCGCCGCTCGTCCCGCTGCGTCCGCTTGTCCGCGGACACGAACCATCACCGTGACACCCATAGGTCAACATTGTGGCACCGGAACGCCAATCAAGACCACGGCGACGGCGACGGGCCGTCGTCAGGTCAGGACGGGTCCTGCGATGGCGGCAGCAGGTCGCGCCACCCGTGCCGTCGTTCGCGGCGGTCCGCCCGTTCGAGCTCGCGCTCGACGTCGGACCACATCATCGGTTCGGAGTCCTGCCCCGCCCGGTCGGCCGACTCGGCCCGCGTCATGACTACGAACGCCACCGTCCAGAGCACGGCGATTGTCCCGAGCTTGGCGACGAACCCCGAAACCTGCTGGTCGAGCAGGGGCGAAAGCGAGATCACCTTTCCCGAGTGGGCAAAGGCCGGGTACAGGGGATGCCGGGCGAAGATCCAGACGATCGAGAGGAAGCTCGGCACAATCGACTGCACGATCAGGTAGCCACCCCGCCCCAATGCGGACAGTTTCGGGGCACCGGGCAACTCGTGCAGGACGGGTGCCCAGAGGACGAAGCCGGCCGCCAGGACGACGAGCTCGAGCAGCACCTGCGCCACCGACGATCGAGCGGCCCAGGATACGGCGCCGGTTGTCAGCGTGGCCACCGCCACCAGGGTCACGATGGCGATGGCCGGGACCGGCCGCACCACCACCCGCAGCACCGCATCCACCGCCGTCGGCCTCGTAAGACGGACCAACAGCGGCCGCGGCGTCCCGAGCACCAGCAACGGCGGCACCGCCAGCATCAGCAGCAGCCGTTGGAGCACCAACGCCACCAGCAGCCAGTGCGCGGCCAGGTCGCCGAGCGGCCACGTCACGGAGGCGCCCAACAACAAAGCGCCGGAGACGAAGAGGAACCTTTCTCTCCCCGTCGCCGGCCATCGAGAGCCCGACGACGTCATCCGCAGGTATCCCACGATCAGGGCGACGACGGCGATCAGCCAGACCACGTGGAGATGCCAGTCGAGGGGGTGTCCCGAAACGGCGCTCAGCACGTGACGAGCGTCCCGGTGGGTGTCTTAGGCTCGTGCCGATGGCCACCGGCACCCCCAACTCGGCCCCCACCAACACGAAGTTGGACAGGCTCGAGCGCGTCACGGACCTCGTCCTG
>DATHPK010000066.1:0-10800 GCA_035483935.1 Acidimicrobiales bacterium | reverse complement strand
CTCATCCTCCCCGGCGCCATCGACACCGAGATCTGGGACCAGCCGGACAACGACGACCCGCTCTACGACGGCCCCAAGGAGCCGCCCGAATCGATCGCCGGCGCCATCGTTGATGCGATCGACAGCGAACGCTTCGAGCACTACCTCCCCGACATGAAGGCGGTGATCGAGATGAAGACGTCGGACATCGACGCGTTCATGCTGGGCATGCGCGCCCTCACCGACCCCGGCACGTGAAGGCCCTCCTCTTCGGCGCCCCGCCCGACCAGGGCGAAGTGCGGCCCACACCCGAGGACGAATTGGAACAGACGCTGGTCGGTATTCCCTTCGGACTGCATCAGATCGACGACGCTCGACTGGTGCGGCCGGACTGGGTGCTGACCAAGCCCATCCTCTCGGGGATCTGCGGCTCGGACGCCAAGCTGGTTCTGGGTGACTTCAACACGGGTGACATCGACAACCCCATGGCTGCCTTCTCGTCCCTCCCCCACGTCCCCGGTCACGAGGTCGTGGCCGAGGTCGTGGAATTGGGCCCCCGGGCGCACGGGCTCGATGTCGGCCAACGCGTGGTACTGAACCCCTGGCTCACCTGCGGGCCGCGAGGCATCGAGCCGGCGTGCCCGCCTTGCCAAGCCGGTGACCTGAGCCTCTGCTGGAGCTTCACGAAGGGCGACCTGGGCCCCGGCGTGCACGTCGGCGTCGTCACCGCGGCTCCTGGCGCATGGGCCGAGAAGCTCGCCGCGCACGACTCCATGCTCATCCCGGTGCCCGAGGGTGTCTCCGACGAAGCGGCCGTGCTGGCCGACCCCTTCTCGGTGTCGTTCCACGCCATCGTCCGACATCCGCCGCCGCCGAACGGCCGCGTCCTCGTCTACGGAGCCGGTGCCCTTGGTCTCACCAGCGTCGCCATCCTCACTGCCTTGTACCCCGGCGTGGAGGTCGGCGTCGTGGCACGCTTCGAGGCGCAGCGCGAGATGGCAGAGCGGTTCGGTGCATCCGCCGTCTTCTCCCACGAACCTCGGCTGGCCCTCGTCGAAGAGCTGGCGAAATGGTCGGGCGCCGTGCTGCACATGCCACTCGACGGGTTGCCCGTCACCCATCCCGGCCACATCGACGTCGTCTACGACTCGATCGCCAAGGCGGAGACCCTCGAGGTCGGTGTTCGGGTACTGGCCGAACGCGGCCGCCTCGTGTACACCGGAGTCGCGACGCCGGAGCGCTGGGAATCCACTCCGATCTACTTCAAGGAGATCACCATCGCAGGGTCCAATGCTTTCGGCATCGAGGACTTCGAGGGGACGCGCCAACACGCGATTGCGCACTACCTCCAACTCGTGGCCGACGGGCGGTTGGACATCACGCCGATGCTGACGCACCGCTTCGTTCTCGAAGAGTGGTGGCCCGCGCTCAAGGCGTTGGCGCGCCAGGATCACAGCGGCGCGCTGAAGGTCGCCTTTACTCCGAACGGCTGACGACGGCGCCCCTAGGCGCCGGTGCCCAGCGCGCTGAACTTCTCGTAGCGCACGCCGGAGGCGCGCACCCACACGGGATCCGGCTCGATCCTGCGTCCGACCCCAGACCAGCGCGCCGAGTCATCGAGCGACGTCTCGAGCCCCGCCGCCATCCGTGCGAAGTACGCGGCGCCGAGGGCCGCACCCTCCGGCACTGCCACGGCATCGACGGGCAGGCCGGTGGCGTCCGCGACCGCTGCCATCCAGGCCGTGACACGCGAGCCGCCGCCACTGGCGACGATTCGGGTGGCCTTGACGCCCGAACGGTCGAGCATCCTCCGCACCACGAACCCGCTCGCCTCGTACGCGGCCCGCTCGAGCGCCTCCGGGCCCGAGCCGATGTCGAGGCCGTAGAGATTCGAGCGCAGCGAGTGATCCTCGAACGGCGTCCGCTCGCCCCGGACGTAGGGCAACCAGACGGGGACCCGGTCCGGCAAGCCGAGCCGAGCGTCCAGGCGCTCACGGTCAGGCCCCGGCTGCGGGGTGCCGCGCAGGAGCCGCCGCGCCCAGTCCACGAACAGCGCCCCCGCGTTGGATGGCCCCCCGATCAGGAACCGGTCCCGCGTGGTGTGTGGATAACTGATGAGACCCGGCACCACGAGCCACTCGTCGCACACGGCCCACACGATCAGCGTCGCCCCGAAGATCACGAGCACGTCGCCGGGGTGGTAGGCACCCGCGACGATCTGGTCGCACAACGCGTCAATGGTCCCGCCGGTGATGACGGTATCGCTCTCGGGCAGAGTGCCGGCCGACTGGCCCATGGGGACGACGGCGGGCATTTGTTGCTCGCTGACCCCGAGTGACGCCAGGAGGTCCGCGTTCCAATGGCCGTGGGTGTGCAGCGCTCCCAGGGAGGCCGTGACCCCCGTGTCGATCGCCGGGATGCCCGCCAACGCGTAGGTGGCGACGGCCTGGCACGGCCAATAACCCTTGGCGTCCGGCACGGCGTCGGCCGCCCAGGCGAGAAACCCCTCCGCGTCGGGCATGGTGCCGGGGAGGAGCACGGCGTCGTCTGGCGCCTTCGTGGCGCGCCCTTCCCGGTCGCCGTAGAGCAAGCCGGGCAGCTGGGGCACTCCTTGACGATTGACCGCGGTGAGCGACGGCACCATGGAGGCCACGGCGACGCCGGCCAGACGGTGTGGCCCATCGTTGAGCTGCGCGGCCACCTGATCGAACGCCCGCCGCGGCCCCGACCGCCAGGCCCTCTTCGCGTCGTGCCGGAGAATGTCGGGCTCGGGCGCAACGACGCTGTGGGCCACTCGGCTGCGCGCCACGACCGTCCCCTCATCGTCCACGGCCAGGGCCTTCACCGAGGTCGTCCCCACATCGACCCCTACGGTGACCGCCCGCGTCGAGGGGCTCACGAATCTGACACGCGTGTCATGATTCCGTCATTATGGACGACGCCCGCCGGTTGGGGACAAAAAGGAGAAAAGGACGCGCATGACAACTCCACGGCAGAAGGCCCTGGTGACCGCTGCAGTGAGCGGACCCGGACTCGATCTGCTGCACCAACTGGCCGACCTGGTACTCGATTCCTGGCTCGATCAGCCAACGCTGCGGATCTACAACTCCCAACAGCTGGCCGAGCGGGTGGCGGCCGAAGGGGCCTCCATCGTGATCGTGGAGAGCGACGTCTGCGGCACGGACCTCTACGAACAGCCGATCACGGCGGTGTGCAGCTGCCGCGGCGACCCGACCAACGTCGACGTGGCCGCCGCGACCGCCGCCGGGGTACCGGTGCTACGGGCTCCCGGGCGGAATGCCGACGCCGTCGCAGAGTTGGCGGTGGCGCTCCTCTTCGCCGCGACCCGAGGCGTCGTGCCCGCCGACCGCGATGTGCGAGAAGGCGAGATCTACCGCGACGGCAAGATTCCCTACCAGCGCTATCGAGCCTGGGAGCTTGCCGGCAAGACGGTCGGCCTGGTCGGCCTCGGGGCGGTCGGCCGGGCCCTCCGCTGGCGCCTCCGCGGCCTCGGCATGGATGTGCTCGCCTACGACCCCTACGCACCCGATGCGACGAGCGCTCTCGACGATCTCTTCGCGCGCTCCGACGTGATCTCCATCCACGCCCCGGTGACGGAGGAGACGACGGGCCTGATCGACGCCGACGCCTTTGCCAGGATGCGCGACGGCGTCATTTATCTCAACACGGCGCGCGCAAAGATCCACGACACCGATGCCCTCGTCGCCGCGCTCGCCTCCGGCAAGGTCGGTGCGGCCGGACTCGACCACTTCGAAGGCGAGTTTCTCGCCACCGACCATCCGTTGACGACGTTCCCCCAGGTGGTGCTCACCCCGCACATCGGTGGGGCGACGTACGACACGGAGTCGAACCACACGCGCACCATCGCAGAGGACCTCTGCCGCCTCATGGCCGGCGCGCGCCCGCTGCACATCGTCAACCCCGAAGTCCTGGCGGACTGACCGCCGGTACGTCGGCCCCCGCCGGACCGAGCCCGACCAAATGGCCGCCCGCCTGCCGACGATCGTCGCCACCTCCATCGGCTTCCAGCTCGAGGGGCCCGATCCGACCAACCTCCGGCCTGGGCCTTCGTACCGGATGGCCGCCGACCTGGCGCGGGCGGGCGAGTACCCCAAGGTGTGCATCCTCGCAACTGCGACGGGCGACGACCTGCCACGCCTGGCGGCGATTCACAACGCGTTCGCCAAGATCGGCTTTCTCAGCTCGCACCTCACCCTGTTCCCGATGCCCAACTACTCCGACGTGCGTGCCCACCTGCTGGCCCAGGACGTGATCTGGGTCGGCGGCGGCAGCACGGCAAACCTGCTGGCGCTGTGGCGACTCCACGGGCTCGACCTGATCCTTCGCGAATGCTGGGAGGCCGGCGTCGTGCTCCAGGGCGTGTCGGCCGGTTCGATCTGCTGGCACCTCGGCGGCACGACCGACTCGTTCGGTTCCACGCTCCAGCCCATCACCAACGGCCTCGCCTTCTTGCCCTATTCGAACAGCCCGCACTACGACGTGGAAGAGCAGCGTCGTCCCCTCATTCACCGGCTGGTCGCCGACGGGACGCTCCCCGATGGCTACGCCACCGACAACGGCGCGGGACTCGTCTTCGAGGGGACCGAGTTGGTCGACGCCTTCACCGAGGTCGAGGGGAAGTTGGCTTATTCGCTGGTCAGCGAGGGCGGTACGACCAGGGAGGAGCCGCTCGAGACCCGGCTGCTCTGAGCACGGACCCTTTCTGGGCGGCGGTCTCCGGCATCCCGGTCGTGCGATCGGTCAGCCGGACCCCTCCGGAGCGTGATCGCCGGCGGAGGAGGAGCCTGAATGGCGGAGCCGCGACAGACCAAGCCGAACCCGGCGCAACTCCGCGACGCCGCGGGTCATGATGGGCATTGTCGACACGGCGGTCCGATCGACAGCGCCCCCGGTCCCGATCAAGAGCGTTGCGATGGTCCGTCTTTCGGGGAGCATCTCGAGGAGGAAACCGTTGTCCGGATCGGTGTTCGAGTCGAGCCAAGTCGCGTCGCTCTGCTCGAACTGCGCCGCCATCCCGTATTCGAGCATCAAGGCACCGGGCCCGTATTTGGCGTAGTCGGCGTCGTACGCAGTGCGAAACAGGAACATTCCCTCCCCTGCTCGCAGGAAGTACTGCATCGCAATCGAAGTATCGCCGACGTTCACGGCAAGCAAGGTCACGCGTCCTGCTCTCGTCCAACTATCCACCCACTCGTGGAACCAAGCGATCTTCGCCGGCTCACGCGCCATCGCCGTCCCGGTGCCCTCGCCCTTCCACCCGGACGCCTCCATTTTCAAGAACTCCTCCGCGGCGGCAGGATCGTGGGTTCGGTCCACCAGACTCACTTCGAGCTCGGCGTCACGTTCGAGCATCCGACGGCGACGTGCATTCTGACGCCGTCGTTCTTTACTGACTGGTTGCTCCCAGTGCCCCGTCCGCGTCACCAGACCGCGCTCCCACGATTCTTTGGAGAAGACGGGCATGCCGCGGACCGCGGAGGCCCGGCGAAGAGCAGCGGCAACTGGTCCTTGTTCATCCACGCGCTGGAGAAAGAGGATCCCGGGAAGCCCTCCCCCCTGCGCTTCCCGGCGCAATCCGTCGAGGAGCGCGCCCGTAGCTTCTTCGACGTGGTCCCGGTCGACGAGAGGCGTCGAGAGCCCCGAGATCATCGTGGGGAACCCGTTGGTCATGCCCGAGCGGCGAGGCGGGATTTTCGGATGCCCGACGCCGACCACGGGGACCATCGCCCTCCAAGCCGAGTCCTCAGACGCGATCAGGAGGCGTGTCCGGGCGAATCCGTCGAAGTGCCTCGCCGCGAGGTCGAGAAAGTCCGGCTCGAAGAACGGATTCGGCTCGACCGCCCGCTCCGCCAAGGCGCTCCATCTCTCCAAGTCGTCCGAGTTCAGGTCCTGGACGCCCACCAGCCGAGTTTCCACCGGGTCACACTGGCAGATGAGCGGCTTCGATGGACAGACGAGCCGGTATCCGAACGAAACGGGAGTGGTGCCGCCTCGCGCGGCACCGGCCAATGATCACGGAAAATAGACCCGACGCCGCACCGATTCCTCGCCCCGGCCGACGAGGGTCCCGAGTTCCCAGGCGATCGCCCACCCCCAAGGGCCGTCACCGCGAATCGCGTTGGTGATCGCCCAACGCATCGGTGCCACGACGTTTCGGAGAGTGCGCCGCGGCATTCCTTCGGATCGGTAGCGTTCGTAGAGCCAGACCGCGGAGTGACCGTAACCTCGGGCTTTCTTGAACGCGGCACGGCTGTCGGCCGGCCTGCGAACGAGCATCACGGCATCGAGCTGGCGGCCGAGGGTGGCACCGGCAGCGACCGCCCTCCAGCAGTAGTCGATGTCCTCGGCCGAGATCAGCGAGACGTCGAAGGGCCCCACGGACGCGCAGACAGTGGCACGCATAGCGACGACACAGCCCGGCAGGGCTTCCCGAAACCTGTGATAGACGGGCATGCCGTCGTTCGCAGCCAGCTCCTTGCGGGCACACCACGGATTAAGCGAGTCCGTGTCGATGTAGGCACCAACGACATCGAACTCTCCGAGTGCTCGGGACATCTTCTCGACGTATCCCTCGCCCGCCTCGTCATCGGCGTCCACGAACACGAGGTGTTCACCCTGGGCCACCTCGATGCCCCGGTTCAGTGCCCGGGATTTTCCGGGTGTTTCCACGCGGAGAAGCTGGAACTTCGGGAGACGGTCGGCAAATCCCGCTGCCATTTCGTACGACCCGTCTGTAGAGCCGTTGTCGACGACGATGACCTCCCAAGGGAAAGAACAAGACTGGCGTTCCAATGCTTCGAGCTGTCCCTCGAGGAACGGCTGCCCGTTACGCACGGGCAAGATCACACTCACCCGGACCGGATGGTCACCCACCGCCCGATGCCCCTTGAGTCTGACCCTGCTGAGACGTCCCCGGCGCCCCGAGCTGGAGCAGACGGGCCAGCCGCGGGCGACACCACGTCAGCGACTCGAGCGGGAACGCGGCATCTTGAAACTCGTCCTTGTACGACTGATCACCGACTCCGAGGTCGGCGACCAGGCATCCTGATCGTCCGCCCGCGTCGAGCGCTTCCAGGAGTGCGGCGATGCCGGGTCCCAGGCGGGACCACTCCGAGTCGAAGCCGGTGAGCCAGCAACTCATCCTCGCCTCTGCTCGCACGGCGAGGGAGGCCCCGACGAGGAGCTCCCCGCGCTCCACCACAGAGAGCCGGAGCTGGACGGTGCCCGATGTCTCGAGCACGTCCTCGATGGCGCCGATCATCCCGTCGTCGAAGCGGTACCCCTCGCCTCCTCGTTCCATCTTTCTCGACTGGTAGAGCGACTGCACTCGTGAGAGACGCGCCTTGATCTCCGCCGGATCGACGATCGTGACAACCCGGAACCCTTGTTCCTCGAGTCGGCGGGCGCGGCGACGCACGGTTCGTCTGAATTCGCCGCCGCGGGTCTGCAGCCAATCATCCTGGCTCTTGCCCAGTTCCGTGTACCAGGCGTGATAGTCCGTCGTTTTTATGGCCACCCATTCCGGCTCCGGGAACACTCCGTGCAACGCCGTCGACCAGGGTGAGCCATGCGGGAGCCAGTAGAGGCTCGCCATGTCCACCGGCTCCGCCCGGGCCGCGATGGCGGCCGCGACTGCTGCAATCGCGTCATCTGCGTGATCAGGATCGACGACCGGCACGACCCCGAACATCATGTCCGTGGCCGGTGGTATCAGCCGGACCCGTCCACGCGCCATCGGTTCCGAAACAAACGGAAGGACCGCCACGACGTCTGCGCCCTCGGTCGCGATCCACACGCGCAGTTCGGACACCGGATCCATCATGCGTCGGGCCCATGCCGCCACCATCGTGCCGCTCGCTCGCGGCAACTGCACGCGCCCGGCGAGCGCATCCCACCCGCCCACGAATCCTTGCACTGCTTCGACGTCGGTCACCAACTCGACGTCCATGGACTCGTAAGTATACGGGACAACGCTGCGGTAACTCTGACGTCCCCGGGCCACGCAAAGGGTGACCGGTCACCCCATGGCACCCGCCCATTGCGCACCCGCATGCACCGTGAAGGTGTCAACGCCCGAACGCAAGACATGTCCAGGGGTCGCGCCGACGAACGAGCCGCCGCGCACGATCTCGGTCCCGTTCACCAGCACGTGCTCGATACCGGTCGCCTCCGCATAGAGCCGGCTGGCGCCACCGGGCAGGTCCTCGCGGGTGCGCACGGGGCAGTGGCCGATGGTCGCGGGGTCGAGCACAACGACGTCGGCGAAGGCACCGGGGACGAGCCGGCCCCGGTCGCGCAGTCCGTAGAGGCGAGCCGGCACTTCCGTGAGGAGACGGACCGCCTGTTCCCAGCTCAGCAACCCTCGGGCGCGCACCCCGTCGCCCAGCAGAGAGGTCGAGTACACCGCGCCGCACATCGTGTCGAGGTGCGCGCCGGCGTCTGAGCCGCCGACGATGGCGCGCGGGTCCTTCCAGACTTCCGCTCGAAATGCCCAGTCCGCCTCGGAGGTCGGTATGGGCGGTCGCAGCCCGGTACGGAGATCGTCCGCGACGACGACATCGAGCATTGCGTCGAACGGCGAGATACCGAGCTCCCTCGCGACCTCGCCCACGGTGCGCCCCTCGAGAGCCTTGTTCTCGGCGGCGAACGTCTCGTCGAAGATGAGCCGGTCCCACACCGCCAGGTGCCGCAGGATGCCGGCTTCTTCGGACTGCGCACCCGCGTCGAGGCGCCTGCGCGTCTCGGGATCCGAGAACGCCGCGATGCGCTCGTCGAAGGGCAGGGCGAACACCTCACGCCAGCCCGGCAGCCCGTCGAGGATTGCACCGTGCTCGAAGCTGAGACGCACCTGCATCGAGTGCGGCAAGGTCAGCGCGACCACCGTGGCCCCGCGCTCGGCGGCCGCAGACCCGGCCGCCAGCTGGCTCCAGACGCCATCCGGGTTCATGGCCGACACGCCGAGCACGTTCCAGTTGACGGGCCGATCGGCCAAGAGCGACATCGTCGACATGAAGTCGATGTCTTCTTCGGAGAACCCGTTGAGGCAGCCGGCCACGATGAGCTCGAGCGTGGTCCCCTCGTGGTCGCGTACGGCGGCCGCCAGACGCTCCATCTCTTCGCGGCTCGCCGCTCGTGAGGGCACCGGCTGGCTGTCCCCGTCGTTGTGCGTATGGACCTGTGACGTCGAGAATCCCAATGCACCCTCGTCCAGCGCCGCATGCAGAGCGGCCACCATGGCGTCCGTGTCCTCGGGGGTGGCCGTGCCGCCGACCGCGCGCTCACCCATGACCATGCGGCGCAACGTGGAGTGGCCCACCAGGAACCCGGCGTTGACCGCGATGTGACCGTCGAAACGGCCGAGCCACTCCCCGAACGAGGTCCAATCCCAGGACAGCCCGGCGCGGAGCGCGGCGAGCGGCATCCCCTCCACCCTGGCCATCATGCGGCTGATGTAGTCGGCATGCTCGGGACCGAGTGGTGCCAGGGAGAAGCCGCAATTGCCCCCGAGCACGGTCGTGACGCCGTGCAGCGGCGAAGGGCTCGCGTAGGGGTCCCACGACAACTGCGCGTCGTAGTGCGTGTGCAGGTCGACGAAGCCCGGCGTGACGAGCATGCCGCCCGCGTCGATCACCGCTGCGGCGCCGTTGGCCGCCGCGACGTCGGAGCCGATGGCGACGACCCGCTCTCCCTCGATGACGACATCGGCCTTGACGGGCGCTGTCCCGGTGCCGTCGACCACCGTGCCGCCCCTGACGACGACCGTCATGCCGATGCCGCCTGTGCCGCCGGCCCCGGCCGTGCCACCGTGACCCGCTGGCGCGCGAACGCCTGCATGCCCTCGGGACCGAGCTCGACGCCGAAGCCCGACTGTTTCCACCCGCCCATGGGCGCGTACATGTCGATGGACGAGATGCCGTGCGTGTTGACGAACACCGTTCCCGCCGACAACCGGGCCGCCACGCTTCTCGCCAGGTCGTCGTCGTTGCTCCACACCGAGGCGCAGAGGCCGAACTCGGTGTCGTTCGAGGCCTGCACCGCTTCCTCGATGTCGGCATAGGGGATGACGGGCAGTGCGGGTGCGAACTGCTCCTCGCGCACGATACGGGTATCGGCCGGGGGCGCCACGACGAGCGCCGGCGACACGAAGTAGCCACCGCTTCCTTGGTCCTCGTCGCGCACCCGGCCGGGTCGTACGACGGCGGCGCCGGCTTCGTCCGCCTCGGCCACCATGGCTTCCACGCGGTCGCGTGCGCCTGCGGTGTGCACCGGGCCCATCGTCACACCCTCGGCCAGCCCGTTGCCCACCACCTCGCTCGCCAGGCGGTCGGACAACGCAGCCACCGTCTCGTCCAGCCTGTCGCGGTGCACGTACAGACGCTTGATCGCCATGCAGACCTGCCCCGAGGTCACGAAGGCCGCCTCGACGATTCGGTCCGCCAGTGCCCGGTCGCCGACCACATCGGGGGCGAGGATGGCTGCATCGTTGCCTCCCAGCTCGAGCACCACCGGGCGGGTCGTCGCCGCTGCCGCGACCATCACCGCCTGGCCGGTCCCGATGCCGCCCGTGAACGACACCATGTCGACCCCCGGATGCCCCACCAGCGCGGCGCCGAGCGCAGCGTCAGGGCCGTTCACCACGTTGAGCACCCCCGGCGGGAGCGCCTCGGCCATGGCGGCCGCCACGAGCAGCACCGCGGCCGGACACGTCGGCGGGGCCTTGACCACGACCGTGTCGCCCGCCAGCATCGCCGGGAGGATCTTGTTGGCCATCACCGAGAC
>DATHPK010000065.1:0-4811 GCA_035483935.1 Acidimicrobiales bacterium | reverse complement strand
CACCATCGTCCCGACCCTGGCGGCTTTCGACGCCGCCTTCGACAGCATCGAGGAGAGGCCGAGCCGATGAGCGTGACCGTCCGCATCCCCACCCAGCTGCGCACCCTGACAGGAGGCGCCGGCGAGGTCGACGTCGAGGGGGCCTCGGTGGGCGAGGTGCTCAAGGCCCTGGACGCCGCCCATGCCGGCTTCTCGGATCGGCTCTTCGACGAGGGGGGCAACCTGCGCCGCTTCGTCAACGTCTTCCTGGCCGACGAGGACGTCCGCTTCCTCGACGGCCTGGCCACGCCGGTGACGGACGGGCAGACGCTCTCCATCGTGCCCGCGGTGGCGGGGGGCTGACGGCGGCCTGAAGGGGCTGGCCGCCGGGGCAGGTCCGGCGGGAGGGGGCGGCGGGCTGGGAGGAGGCGCGCTCGCCCTTGCACGCGACCCCTAAGGTGGGTACCGTTAGCACTCAGACGACGAGAGTGCTAATGGAGGAATAGAACCAGATGGCCAAGATCATCTCCTTCCACGAGGAGGCTCGGCGCGGGCTCGAGACCGGCATGAACAAGCTGGCCGACGCCGTGCGCGTGACCCTCGGCCCCAAGGGCCGCAACGTGGTGCTCGACAAGAAGTGGGGCGCCCCGACCATCACCAACGACGGCGTGTCGATCGCCAAGGAGATCGACCTCGAGGACCCCTTCGAGAAGATCGGCGCCGAGCTGGTCAAGGAGGTCGCCAAGAAGACCGACGACGTGGCTGGCGACGGGACCACGACGGCGACGGTGCTGGCGTGGGCCATGGTGCACGAGGGCCTGCGGAACGTGGCGGCGGGGGCGAACCCGATGTCGCTGAAGCGGGGTATCGAGGCCGCGGTGGAGACCGCGGTCGGGTCGATCCACGGGTTGGCGAAGGACACCGACTCCAAGGAGCAGATCGCACAGGTCGCTTCGATCTCGGCGGCCGACAGCGAGATCGGCGGGATGATCTCCGAGGCCATCGACAAGGTCGGGCGTGACGGCGTCATCACGGTGGAGGAGAGCCAGACGTTCGGGATGGACATGGATCTCGTCGAGGGCATGCGCTTCGACAAGGGCTACATCGCGCCCTACTTCGTGACCGACCCCGAGCGCATGGAGGCCGTCCTGGAGGACGCGTACCTGCTGCTGGTCGGCTCGAAGATCACGGCTGTTCGTGACCTGCTGCCTGTGTTGGAGAAGGTGATGCAGAGCGGCAAGCCGCTGCTGATCATCGCCGAGGACGTCGAGGGCGAGGCCCTGGCGACGCTCGTCGTGAACAAGATCCGCGGGACGTTCCGCTCGGTGGCCGTGAAGGCGCCCGGGTTCGGCGAGCGGCGCAAGGCCATGCTCCAGGACATCGCGATCCTGACCGGTGGCCAGGTCGTGACCGAGGAAGTGGGGCTGAAGCTCGAGAACGTGACGCTGGACCTGCTGGGCTCGGCCCGCAAGGTCGTCGTCACCAAGGACGAGACGACCATCGTCGAGGGCGGTGGGACCGAGTCCGACATCAAGGGCCGGATCAACCAGATCAAGACCGAGATCGAGAACACCGACTCGGACTACGACCGGGAGAAGCTCCAGGAGCGCCTGGCGAAGCTGTCGGGCGGCGTCGCGGTGATCAAGGTGGGCGCGGCGACCGAGGTCGAGCTCAAGGAGAAGAAGCACCGGATCGAAGACGCGGTGTCGACGACGAAGGCTGCGATCGAAGAGGGCGTCGTGCCGGGCGGCGGTGTGGCGCTGCTCCGTGCGCAGACCGCCGTCTTGGAGGCCGCCGAGAAGCTCGAGGGTGACGAGGCGACCGGGGCCCGGATCGTGGCGAAGGCCGTCGAGGAGCCGCTGAAGCAGATCGCGGTCAACGCGGGGCTCGAGGGCGGCGTCGTCGTCGAGAAGGTGCGTGGCCTCAAGGGTGCCCACGGCCTGAACGCGGCGACCGGGGAGTACACCGACCTGTTCAAGGACGGCGTGATCGACGCGGCCAAGGTGACGAGGTCGGCCCTGCAGAACGCAGCGTCGATCGCGGCCCTGTTCCTGACCACCGAAGCGGTGATCGTCGACAAGCCCGAGGAAGACGCTCCGGCCATGCCGGGCGGCGGGATGGACGACTACTAGACCCTCACCAGGTCGTTCGGCCGTTGCCACTCCCGTGTCACGGGTTTGCAACAGCTCGGTGTGACAGTAGAACTGCCTCACCCCCAACCCGAGGCTGAACAGTGCGCCCGGCTCGCCAGCCGGGCGCACTGTGCTTTCCGGGGTCGGTTCGTGGGTCTCTTACACTGACGCCGTGGCTCTGTCCCCGACGACCGGGTGGGCGGTCCTTCACGTGTTCTGCCGCCTGGCCCCGGACCATGACGCGGACGCCCTGCGCAAGGCGGTGAGCGCGACCGAGGCGGACGGCTACCAGGTGGTGCCCGTGGCGCTGCTCGGGCACAAGGGCGACCTCGGACTGATGGCGCTGGGCCCCGACCAGTGGCGCCTGCGGCAGTTCCAGACCGAGGTGGCGGGGGCCGGCGTGGTCCCGGTCGAGTCGTACGTCTCTTTGACCGAGGTGTCCGAGTACGCGGCGGGCATCCCCGACGAGATGCGTCAGGCCCGGCTCTATCCGCAGCTACCGCCAGACGGGAAGGCGGCGTTCTGCTTCTACCCGATGAGCAAGCGGCGCGGCGGCGCGGAGGGCGACAACTGGTACCGGCTGGGGTTCGACACGCGGAAGGAATTCATGCTGGGCCACGGCAAGGTCGGCCGGACCTTCGCCGAGCGGGTGCTCCAGGTCATCACCGGCTCGACGGGGCTCGACGACTACGAGTGGGGCGTGACGTTGTTCGGTGTGCATCCCGACGACCTCAAGGACTGCGTCTACGAGATGCGCTTCGACGAGGCGTCGGCCCGCTACGCCGAGTTCGGACCCTTCTACACCGGGATGGTCGGCACGCTGGACGAGGTGCTGACGGCCCTCGGTGCATCGTGACGGCCTCGCTCGACGACCTGCGGGACGAGCTGCGCGGCCTCGGCCGCGTCGTGGTCGCGTTCAGCGGTGGCGCGGACTCGTCGCTGCTGGCGAAGGTGGCGCACGACACCCTCGGGCGCTCGGCCGTCCTGTGTGCGACGGCCCTCTCGCCCTCGTTGGCGGGTACCGAGGAGGACGACTGCCGAGCCCTGGCCGAGGAGTGGGACCTGCGCTGGGTCGGGGTGCCGACGGGGGAGATGGACGACCCTTTGTACGTGGCGAACGGCGCGGACCGGTGCGCCCGCTGCAAGACGGCGTTGATGGACGTGCTGGGGCCGCTGGCTGACGACGAGGGCGCGACGGTGGTGCTGGGGGTCAACGTGAGCGACCTCGGCGATCATCGGCCGGGCCAGGAGGCTGCGGCGGGCGCGGGCGCGGTGTTCCCCTTCGTGGACGCCGGGTTCACCAAGGAGGACATCCGGTCGTGGTCGCGCGCGCTGGGCCTGCGCACCTGGGACAAGCCGGCGGCGGCGTGCCTGGCCTCGCGACTGCCCTACGGCACGCCGGTGACGCTCGGGCGGCTGGCGGCGGTCGAGGCGGCCGAGGACGCGTTGCGAGCCCTCGGGCTCGGCGGTCAGTTGCGGGTGCGCCACCACGGGGAGGCCGCCCGGATCGAGGTCGAGCCGGACAGGCTCGACGAAGTGTTGGCTCGTAGAGACGAGGTCGTCGACGCGGTCCGTGGGGCAGGATTCAGTTTCGTGTCGCTGGACCTCGAGGGCTTCCGTTCGGGGAGCCTCAACCGTGTGCTCGACCGCGAGGGTGCGGCGTCGTGAGCACCGTCTCCGTCCGGGTCAGGCTCACGTTCCCCGAGTCCGACGTGCGCCGTCCGGTGCTCGCCACCATGGTGCGGCGGTTCGACGTGGAGCCGAACATCCGCCGGGCCGACGTGGAGGAGCAGCGGGGCTGGATCGTGTGCGAGGTCGAAGGCGAGGCGGCCCAGGTGGAGGCGGCGCTCGACTGGGTGCGCGGCGAGGGGATCACCGTCGACCTGCTGGGGGACGTCCTCGAGGGCTGACGACGGAGTTCGGTGACGTGGCCGGTAGGCGGTCCGGCTCAGCCGTCGTCGGGACGTTGCGGGACGTGCCAGCCGGCCGAGGACACCTTGCGGGGCTCGTAGAACACGCAGCCTTCCGGACAGGCGAAGGGCAGGGGCTGATTGGCGTCGACCTTGCACCGCTCGAGGCGCTCGCCGCGAGGCGTCGTCCGCATCACGTAGTGGCGGCAATCCTCGTTGACCGGCATGCCCCATTCTGGCGCAGCGGGCGGCCCGCGGTAGCGTCACCGCCCGTGGACCCCACCGACGACCGTGCCGTCCCCCTCAAGACGCTGCTGCGCTGGAGCGAATCCTTGTCGGGGATCGCGCGCACCGGGCTCGGGTTCACCGAGAGCCTCTACGAGCAGGAACGCTTCGAGGAGATCCTCAAGGTCGCTGCCGACATTCGCTCTGAGGCCGACGGGGCGGCGAGCACCGAGGACGCGGAGGGACTCGTCCAGGAGTGGATGGACACCGTAGGCAGCGGTGTCCCCGGTTACGTCACCCCCAAGGTGGCGGTCGGCGCCGCCGTCGGCAACGACAAGGGCGAGCTGCTGTTGATCCAACGGGCCGACTCGGGCATTTGGCTCTATCCGACGGGGTGGTGCGACGTCGGGTACTCGGCGGCCGAGGTCGTGGTGAAGGAGGTCGAGGAGGAGACGGGGATCATTGCCGAGCCCGTCCGTCTCATTGCGGTCCCCGACGGCCTCCGGCTCGGCTTCACCAGGGTGCCGTTGTACTCGCTGCTCTTCTACTGCCGCGCCGTGGGCGG
>DATHPK010000064.1:0-4893 GCA_035483935.1 Acidimicrobiales bacterium | reverse complement strand
CGACAGCCCGTGCTTGGTCGACGTGCGCCCGATGACCACGGCGGGCCGCGGGTCGGCGGCGGCGGCGGCCAGCGCCTCGTCGATGGCCGCGGTGTCATGCCCGTCCACGTCGAAGGCGGCCCAGCCGAAGCTCTCCCATTTCGCGGCGACGGGCTCCAGGGTGGTGATCGACGAGACCGGGCCGTCGACCTGCGAGTCGTTGGCGTCAAGGAGGACGGTGAGCGAGCCGAGCCGGTTGTGCGCGGCGAACAGCGCCGCCTCCCAGACCTGGCCCTCCTCCAGCTCGCCGTCGCTGACGACCGCGAACACCTTCGCGTCGGAGCGTCCCTGCAGCCGGTCGGCCAGGGCGAGCCCGGCGGCCCCGGACAGGCCCATGCCGAGCGATCCGCCGGTGAGGTCGACCGCCGGCGACCGCTCGGTGCCGATCGCCTCCAGCGCGGAGTCGTCGAAGCCGTAGGTCGCCAGCGCCTCCACGTCGAGCAGGCCTACCTCCGGTGCCGCCGCGAAGGCGACGATGATGTAGTGCCCGGGCGAGACGACCAGGCTGTCGCGATCGGGGTCGTAGTGCCGCGAGTACAAGGTGGCGAACAGCTCGGCCGACGAAAGCGCCTGACCGAGGTACCCGAATCCATGCGGCGCGACCATCCGTACCGCGCGCAGGCGGATCACGTCCGCGTACCGCGCCGTGGTCAGCGCATCGACTGCAGTCATGAGCGGGCAGCTCCTCCGGCATTGTGGCTTAGCCAATTGTAGTGGCTAAGCCACAATAGATCGGACTGGGGCGGTCAGTCAATCGGGCCCCGTGTCCGCATTGGGCGAGACCGCCCGGGCGCCTCAGCCTCGATCCACTGGCGCCGAGTGCCGTTGTGTCAGTGGCTGTCAGCCAGGTGCTGGGCCATGACCTCATGGTGACGGAGCACAGCTCGCGCTCCCATGGCGGCATCGCCGGAGCGAACCGCGTCGAGGATCGGCTCGTGAAGGGCGTTGAGCGCCTCCGCCTGGGACTTCTGCAGCCAGGCGGGCACGGTCCCCTTCTCTATCCAGGCTTGATATTCGTAGTTGACGAGGGTCGCGTGGACGCTTTCGAAGATGGACGACAGGTAGGGGTTCTGCGAAGCACGGACGAGGGTCGCGTGGAACCGCGTGTCCGCGCTGACCCAGGCGGCGACGTTCCCGGCGTTGCCGCGGAGTTGCCGCAGGGCCGCCTCGCCGGCGGCTATCTCGTCAGGTGTCGCGCGCTCGATCGCGCGCTCGATTCCCTTGGTTTCCAGCCACAGGCGCAACTCGCTGAGGTGCGCCACGGACTCCTGGTCGAGGTCCAGCATGAGGCCGACGGTCGTCGCCAACTCGGCTTCAGGCCGACGGGTGACATAAGCGCCGGAGCCACGCCGGGATTCGACCAAGCCGCGCACCACGAGGATCCTGATCGCTTGACTCACCGTTGGCCGACTCGAGCAGAGAATCCTGACCAGGTCACGCTCCGACGGAAGACGAGCACCATCCGCCAGTTCTTTGGCGGTGATGAGTTGCTGTATCTGTGCGGCAAGGTCTTCCGCGGAACGCGGCCCGGCCTTGCTTCGCAGGGACGACTCCCGTTCGACTTGGTTCCACAAACGTTCGTCAGTATCGGGCTTTGAACGGGTCACACTTTCTCCTGCGTCGTTGGCCACCTCAGGATAGCGAGGCGCAGAGGGTACGGCCCCACCGTGCGTCACGCCGCGCGCGCGAACCGTTCGTCGATCAGGCCTCGCGGACGCCGAATCTCGGCCGCGATGTCGACGTGCTTGGAGAAACCTCCCCAGCGCTCACGGAGTTCGAGAACCACCGCCAGCTGGGCCGGCCTGATCACCGCGTCAGGGACCACGCCTGTCCGGGCGTCCGCGGCTGCGTCGACCATGCGCGCGGCAACGTCGGGACTGACCTGCCATTCGCTCACGACCAGGTCGGCGCAGTCCGTGTGACGTGCTGGATCGAGGCAGTCGTTCATCGCTTGCCGAAACCCGGAGACAAAACGAGAGACCGTGCCCGGGGCTTGATCTAGGTACTCGCCTCGGGCAGCGAGAACTGTGGAGAGATAGTCGGGGATGACGTCCACGGTGGGGACGAGGAGGGAGCCTCCCTCCGCCTGCGCCCTGACGTCGAAGCCGGCGTTGAGGATCGTGGCCTCGAAGCTTCCCTCGAGGAGCGCCTCGAAGCGGTTCGGGGTTCCTCCCGCCTCCAGCACCCGGTAGTCGAAGTCGGGCGCCAAGTCCACGCTCTTCAGGAGTTCGTACAACAGGAATGCGAACCCTGAGTTCCGCGCGTCAACGGCAACCGTGCCAAGGCGGATCTGGCCGGGCGCGTCGACGCCGGGCCGACCCATCAGGGAGATGCTGCCCGCCTGGTCGACCGCGGCGATAATCCGTGCGTCGACAGGTCCGTCACCGACCTTGTTCAGGCGGAAGTTCGCAATGTTGTCCGGCGATGTGAGCGCCACATCTAGGTCCCCGTCTCGCAGAGCCCTCAACAGCGCCGCCGAAGAGGGAATGCGCCGCTGCTGAACGGTAACGCCCCGCTCCGCGTAGTAGCCCTCCCGGACGGCGACGAGATGGGGCAGGGAGGGGCTGAACAGTCCGAGGCGCAACGGTGTCAGGTCGGCCATCGCTAAACCCTCATGACCGTGGCCGGGTCGAGGCCCGTGGCTGACAGAACGGCGGCAGCAGCGTTGCGCCCGGGCCATCCGGAAACCGACCCGCCTGGATGCGCGGTGGAGCCGGTCAGGAATAGCCCCTCAAGCGAGGATGCGTGGCTCGGCCAGCCCGAAACGTACTCACCGCCGGGCAGCAGGAATTCTCCCCCGTGGCACGAGCCCCCGATGTTGTGCGGGTTGCGACGCGCGAGGCTGGCAGGCGTTTCTGGAACCACGGCCAGCACATCGGCTTCATCGAGACCGTCGACGTGACGCCGGGCAAGAGTCAGGAGCCGTTCCGCGTAGCGGCTTCCGAAGCTGTCCCACGACTCACCGCTGGCGAGGGTCTCCGGTGCGCACGTGAGGATCTTGAAGGTCCCGCCTGGTGCGCGGTCCGGGTCGACCGCGGTGGAAGAGACCATCAGCATCCAGGGATCGTCCATCTCGGGTTCACCGGTGGAGCAGCCGGCGACTTGACGGCGGATGCCGTTCGGGCTGCCGAGCCCACCGGAGGTGGAGGTGATCGACTGGCCGCCGACTCGGTACCGGATGTCCTGCCGGAGCGCGGCATGAACGGCGAACAGGGCAATTCCCGGTCGCCACGCAGCCGCGGCCGCCGTCAGGTCCTCGGGCGCCTCGGCGCCGAGCATCTCGGGCAGGGTGGTCAGGTGCGCGGAGGATACGACTGCGATCCGTGCGTGGATGCGTCGGCCGTCATGCGTCTCGACACCGTGGGCGCGCCCCTGGCTGACGAGGATGCGCGAGACGGCCGAGTCGACCATGACGTGGCCACCGTGATCCGCGATGAGCGCGGCCAGAGCTGCGGGCAGAGCACCGGACCCCCCGATCGGCGTCGCCCAGCCGAACTCGAGCCGCCCGTTGGTGATGCTGACGGGGAGGGCACCGGTGCCACCACGGGTCGGTGGCTGGAAGGTGGCGAAGCCCATCCACTGCAGCACGCGCCGCGTGACCTCGTGCTCGAACTCCTTGTGGACTACGTCCCAGGCGCTCTGCCTGCGCAGCGTGTCATACGCGATCGCGCCTTCATCGTCGCCGATCGGCAGGCCCGCGTTCCACCTCCGGTGGACGAACTTCAGGGCCGAGTTCCACTCCCCGACCAACTCGACGAAGCGCGAGGCATCTCGGCGTGAGAACCTGGCGATCTCCGCTGCCGTGGCCTCGGTTGACCGGTGCAGGACGAAGGAGTCCCCGTCTTCGAGCGGGAGCACCGCCGCAGGCTCGGTATAGGCGTAGCGCAGGCCGTACTGCGAGATCAGGCCGAGTTCATCGTCGCGGAGGACAGGGTTGGACTGGATCACCGCATGGGCGCTCGAGCACGAGTCGTGCTGCCACCCCGCGAAGGTGAGCTCTTCCGTGACCGTGTTGCCGCCGATGATCGATTTGGCCTCGAGTACGGCGACTTCGAGGCCGGCCTTCGCCAGGTAGCCGGCGGCGATGAGGGCATTGTGGCCCGCGCCGATGACGATGACGTCCGCACTCAGGTCGGATTCAGACATGTGCTCGTCTCCAGGATCGTGTCGGAGAGGCCGACGGTCTCGTCGGGCGGGAAGCCAGGTCGCCAGTCGTCGTCACTGGCGTGGCGGCCAGGTAGGGACGACACCGCGGCCGGAGGGGAACCGGACGTTCTTGGCCCGCACGAATTCGTGCAGGGTCTCGGGCGCATACTCTCGTCCGAAGCCGCTGCCCTTGACGCCCCCGAAGGGCGAGCCGATGAAGGTACGTCGGGTGTAGTTGTTGACGAACACCATGCCGACCTCGAGGCGCCGGGCGAGCTTGGCGGCGCGGACCTCGTCCCGCGTGCAGATCGCGGCCGTCAGCCCGTAGTCGGTGGCGTTCGCGATCCGCACGGCCTCGTCATCGGTGTCGAACCGCATCAGGCTCGCCACTGGCCCGAAGATCTCTTCCCGCGCCACCGTCATGCTCGGGGTGACGCCGCCAAGCACGGCCGGGGCGACGAAGAACCCCCCGGCCAGCCGCTCATCGGCCGGGAGATGGGCTTGGTACAGCAGCTCGGCGCCCTCGGCCAGGGCCGTCTTGAGGTAGCCGTTCACGCGGTCCCGCTGGCGCGCGTCGACCAGCGGCCCGATGTCGGTCTCGGCCGCCAACGGGTCGCCGATGACCAGTGACGCCGTGCGCCACGAACTGCGCGGCGAACTCGTCATAGCGGGACGAGTGCACCAGGAGGCGGGAGGTCGACGTGCACG
>DATHPK010000063.1:0-2239 GCA_035483935.1 Acidimicrobiales bacterium | reverse complement strand
ACCTGCTCGTCCTGCGCAGCCACATCGGCTGGCCTTCCCCGCATCTGACCGATACCGCCAAGGCGCACGGCGATCCCTTCCCCCCGGACGAGGTCCGCCTCACGAAGGAGCTCCTCGGGCTTCCGACGGACCAGACCTTCTGGGTGCCCGACGAAGTGCGCGACTTCTACGAACTCGAGGTCGCCCGGGGAGCAAAGGAGCACGCCGAGTGGACAGCGCGATTCGAGGCCTGGTCCGGCGATCGCGCCCGTTGGGACGCCGCACAGGCCGGGCACGGGCTACCGGGGTTCGCCGACGACCTGCCCACGTTCGAGACAGGCACCCAACTGGCCACGCGCCGCGCCCTGAACCAGGTCCTCGACGCGACCGTCGATCGCATTCCGGGCCTACTGGCGGGCTCCGCCGACCTGACCGGCAATAACGGGGTCAAGGTGAAGGACGCAGTGATCCAAGCCAAGGAGTCCCCCGGCGGGATCCAGGTGCACTTCGGCATCCGCGAGTTCGGCATGGGTGCCGTCATGAACGGCATGGCGCAGCACGGAGGCGTGCTGCCCCTAGGCGGCACTTTCTTCGTCTTTACTGACTACATGCGCCCATCGGTGCGGCTGGCCTCCCTCTCGGGCAGCCACGTCATGTACTCCTGGACACACGATTCCATCGGGCTCGGCCAGGACGGCCCCACGCACCAACCCATCGAACACCTGATGTCGTTGCGCGCCATGCCGGGTCTGTGTCTCATCCGGCCCGCCGACGCCAACGAGACGGCCCAGGCCTGGAAGCTCGCCGTCGAGGCGGACGGCCCCGTCGGCCTGTGCCTGACCCGCCAGAACGTCCCCGTGCTGGCCGAGACTGCCAGCGGTGCGGCCGAAGGCGTCCCACGCGGCGCCTACGTCCTCGCGGACCGCGACGCCGGTCCCGACATCGTCCTCCTCGGGACCGGCAGCGAGGTACAACACTGCCTTGCGGCCGCATCGACCCTCGCGACCGAGGGCGTCCGGGCCCGGGTGGTGTCGTTCCCGTCGTGGTACCTGTTCGAACGACAGCCCGAGGACTACCGCGTCGGCGTGTTCCCGCCGGGCGTGCCGGTGCTCAGCATCGAGGCGGGCGTGACGCTCGGCTGGGAGCGCTACGCCGACGACGCCATCGGCATCGACCACTTCGGTGCGTCGGCACCCGGTGATGTCGTGATGGAGAAGTTCGGCTTTACGGCGGAACACGTCGTCGAGCGGGCGCGTGCGTTGTTGGCGCGCCGCGGCAGCTGACGACGCCGGACGGCGTGAGCAGCAGAGAAGAGATCGAACGCTATGCGAAGGGAGTTGCACCAGTGACCCGACTCCAGGACCTTTACAACATCGGCGGCCAGAGCCCCTGGCTCGACAACCTGCGTCGCGACTGGATCCACGACGGCCAGCTGGCGAAGTGGATCGAGACCGGCGTGCGCGGCATCACGTCCAACCCGACCATCCTGGCCAAGGCGATCTCCGGGCAGGACACCTACGACGACCAGTTCCGAGCCCTGATGAAGGATCACACGGTCGAGAGCGCCTATTGGGAGATGGCGATCACCGACATCAACGACGCGTTGGCGATGCTGCGGCCCCTCTACGACGAGAGTGACCACGAGGACGGCTTCGTCTCGCTCGAGGTCTCCCCCGCGCAGGCGCACGACACCGAGTCCACCGTGAAGTCGGCCCGAGATCTCCACACGCGCATCGCCCAGCCGAACCTTCTCGTGAAGATACCGGCGACGAAGCAGGGCATCCCGGCGATCGAGACCATGATCGGCGAGGGTCGCAGCATCAACGTCACCTTGATCTTCGGACTGGACCGGTACGACGAGGTCATGGAGGCGTACCTGCGCGGCCTCGAGGCGCTCGTGGCGGCCGGGCGCGACGACCAGCTCGCGCACGTGGCCAGCGTCGCCTCCTTCTTCGTCAGCCGGGTCGACACCGAGGTGGACCACCGCCTCGAGAGCCTGGCCGGCGGTGAGGGCGGTGACCCCGCCATCCTCGGCCTGCGGGGAACAGCCGCGGTCGCCCAGGCGCAGTCTGCGTATCAACACTTCCATCGCACCTTCAGCGGCGACCGCTGGGAGGCGCTCCGCGAGAAGGGGGCGCGGGTGCAGCGGCCGCTGTGGGCGTCGACGTCGACGAAGAACCCGAGCTACTCGGACCTGCTGTACGTCGACAGCCTCATCGGGCCGGCGACCGTCAACACCATGCCGGAGGGCACCTTGTCG
>DATHPK010000062.1:0-11695 GCA_035483935.1 Acidimicrobiales bacterium | reverse complement strand
CCCCGTTTGTCCGCCCTTTTGCAGCTCCGGCAGGAGCGACTCGACTTGGGCCACCGGAATGGCGAAGCCGATGTTCTGTGACGACGTGCCGTCGCTGGAGGTGCCGGCGACCGCCGTGTTCATGCCGATCACCTGTCCGGCGGTGTCGATCAGAGGTCCGCCGGAGTTGCCCGAATTGATGGCGGCGTCGGTCTGGATCATGTTCTGCAGCGTCTCGGTCTGCGTGCCGATTCCGCCCGCCGTCACGGTGCGGCCCAGGGCGGACACGATCCCCTGCGTCACGGTGGGGGTCCCAGCCGACAGGCCCAGCGCGTTGCCGATTGCCACGACCGAGTCGCCCACCACAGCCTTGGAGGAGTCGCCGAACGTGACGGTCGAGAGACTGGAGGCATTGTTGATCTTGAGCAGGGCGACGTCCTTGGTCTGGTCGTAGCCCATCAAGGTCGCCGGAAGGGGTTTGGTCTGCCCGTACTCGGTGACCGTGATGGATCCGGTGTTCCCCCCTTCGGTGTAGAGCTCGATGACGTGGTTGTTGGTGATGACCTCGCCGTTGGAGGTGATGATCATGCCGGTGCCCTCGTCTTCGTTGCCGTTCGACTTGACGTCGATCGAGACGACGGCGTGAATGACCTTGTCGACGAGCTGAGGGATGGTGACGTTGCCGCTGAGCACAGCGGCACCGGGTGCCGCATTGCTCTCGTGGATGACGGCGTTACTGCCGCTGTTTCCGTTGTTGTTGTCGGCCAGCGCGGTCACCCCGGCACCGACGCCGGCACCGATGAGTGCCGCGACGACCGCGACGGGGAACCAAGTGCGGAAGCGTCCGGGCGTCTTCCGGTCTGTCGGCGGAGGCGGCGGCAGCCCCGGCATGGTGGGGTCCACGGGCGGCGCCGGGTACGTGAACGGGTTGGCGGGGGCGGGGGTGTCGACCAGCGAGGCGGGGCCGCTGGCGCCGGGGTCTGTCGCCGCCGGCCACGACGGGGGCGGGTAACCCGAGACGGGTGTCCCGGGCTCGGTCGGCGCTGCTTGGAACGGGGCTGCGTCGCTGGGTGCCGCCTGGGTCGGGGCAACTTCGCTTGGTGGCGCCTGGGCCGCAGAGAGATCCGGTGGCGTCGCAGGGGTTTCGTTCACCTGGGCACCAATGGGAGGCGGCGGCGGTGTTGCATCTTCCGGCGCGTCGGCAGCGTGAACAGGCTCTTGCTGCTCGCTGTCGTCACTCATCTGGATCCTCCTGAACGGGCACGGGTCCGCCGCACCGTTCTGCGGTGGGTGGTCGCCCGTACCGGCGATTCCCGCCCTCCAGCGGACGTCCTGACCCATGTTACGGGATGCTCACCGGACGCCGGCATCGGGGGCCCGCGTCCGGCGCGGTAGCGTGTCCGCCGCATGTCACGCCGGATCGACATCGAATTGACCAGCCAATCCGCAGACGGGTCCTGGACGTGGCGCGCCGCGGGCGCGCGCCAGCCCAAGGGCGTCGTCGAGGCGGCGCTGGTGCCCTCCGGCGAGAAAGTCGGTTCGGTCCTTCGTGCCGAGGTCGAAGTGGGCCTCGAGGGCATCGAAATCCTGGAGCTGTCCGCGGCCAAGCCGCAGCGTTCGCCCGAGAAGACGGAAAACCGCATCGAGGTGCGCGGTACCCCCAAGCGTGCACCCGACGTTTCCGTCGTGCTCGCTCCCGGCTCTTCGAAGCGGCGTCGCGACGACGGTGAGGGACGCGATCGCAGCGAGCGCCGCGACCGACGCGGGCGCAGCGACGGTCACGGTGACGGCGATGCTCGTGAGGAGCGCGGTGACCGGCCTCGCGCCGCCAGTGGACCCCGCCGGCCCGGTGGCCGGCGACCCGGTGAACGCGAGGGGGGTCGGCCCGCCCGTGGCGAACGTCCGACGGTGCCGACGTCGACGGTCCACCGCAATGCCATGCTCGCCACCCTGCGTCCCGAGCAGATCCCGGTGGCCGAGCAGCTCCTGCGGGGCGGGCTGCAGGCCGTGCGACAGGCCATCGAGACGCAGAACACGGCCGCCAAGGCGGCGGGCAAGCCCCCTGCCGCCGCGGATGCTCTGCTGGCCATGGCAGACGAGCTGAGCCCCGCCGTCCGCTTGGCCGAATGGAAGGACCGCGCCTCGGTCGCCCAGACCGCGGGCAAGGATTACCGGCTGCGCGAGCTGCGCGCCGTGGTCGCCGCCTCGCGCACCTTGAACCTCGACGACGAGGGCCGGGCCATGGCGAAGGCCTTGCAGGAGTCCCTCGACCAGCGCACCACTGCGCTGCGCGAGGAATGGCTCGCTCGCATCACCAACGCACTGAATGACGGGCGGGTGCAACAGGCCGTCGAGGCGTCCATCCGGCCCCCCGAGCCAGGCACGCGCTGCCCTGCCGAGTTGGCCGTTCGGCTCGCCGGCGCGGCGGGCGAAGCGCTCTCCGCCGACAAGGCGCCCGAGGAATGGATGCAGCTGCTCGATGCGGTCATCGCGTCACCGGTTCGCCGCAACGTCAAGCCGGCGGGGATCCCCGAGGACGAGGTCGCGCGTCAGGCCGCCCGCCATGCCGCCGGCGCGGTGCCCGCCCTGGCAAAGTTGCTGGGGCTGCGCATTCCGCCGCCACCTCCGCGTCGCGTCGACACGGAGCGGCGATTCAGCCCAACCGGCGGCTGAGCGTCAGCAGACGCGCGGTAAAGCCGGCCGCCTCGAGGCGCTGCTTGGTAGCGCGGTCGCCGGGCAACGCCAGCGCATCGACTTCCGCACACCCCGCCTCGTCGCACCATCCGACCGCAGCCTCCATGAGGGCGCTTCCCACCCCGACGCCGCGGGCGTCCTCTTCGACATAGCAACAGTCGATCCTGCCCCGCCGCCGTTCGCCGTCGCCCCGGGCCGCCACGGCGAGCATCCCGACAACGGCCCCTTCGTATTCGCCCACGAGCAGTCGGGACGGGCCTTTCCGGTGGGACCACCGGCCGAAGAGCCCCTCAGCGGTCGCCTCGCCGACGAGCGCCGGGCCGCCTCGCATCGAGACGGCATGCGCCAGCGCGTGCTCCAGGAGCAGTAGACACGGCCCGCGGTCTGCGTCCGTCGCCGGCCGCGCCAGCTCCATCGCGCTCAGCCCGAGGACGCCGTGGCCGGCCCCTCCTCGAGGAGCTGGCTGGCACGGTTCAGGATGGTGCGACGGTGACGTGTGGCCGATTCATAGCGTTGGACCGCCCGGAGCTCTTCGGGCCCCAGTCCGTCGAGCCGGCGGACGACCTGCGAGGCGCTCAACGTGTCGTAGTCGGCGAGTGCGGCGCCAAGCGTCGCCTCGTCGTCGGCGTCGGGCGCCGGCCTCCTGTCGGGTGGGACGTCGGCCGGAGCGGCCGCATCCGGCTCTGCCGCAGCCGGGGGCGCTGCGCCGTCTCCGCTGTGTAACAGGTTGTCGACACAAGCCGACAGGCGGCGCTGGTAGCGCCCCACGACGTACTCCCCCGCGACGCGCGCATTTCTGAATTCTTGCTCCACGCGATCGAGGCTCTTGCCGATGAGGCCCGGCAGATCCTCCATGAGGTTCACCGCCACGCCGACCGGAGTGAAGATGCAAGCGTCCAGTGTGCGACGAAGCAGGCCCTTCCCGGCCGCGCGACCGTCCACGCCCGTCTCGTCAAACACAGTCCCGGCAGAGCATCTTCTTCTTGTCCGCCAACTGGCTGGGGTGCTTCACGAGGAAGCACGAGCGGCACACGAACTCGTCGGGTTGCTTGGGCAGCACCCGCTCGTTCCCCTCGGTCTTGTCCTCTTGGTCGGTCGCCTCTTCGTCCTCGGGCTCGTCCTCGACGACCAGGCGTTCCTTCAGGATCACGTCCAGGCTGGCCTCGACGTCCTCGTCGTCGGGCTCCTCTTCCTCCTCCTCGTCGTCGCCCTCACCGGAGCGCTCCACGACGGCGGCGGGCGAGGCGGTCAGGATCTCGTCGACCTCGTCCTCTTCTTCCTCCTCGACGTCGGCGACGTCATCGTCGTCGTCCCCGGCAAGAGGTTCTTCCTCGTCTTCGATGTCCTCGAGCTCGTCGTCGTCAAGATCGAGTTCTTCCTCGTCAAGGCCTTCTTCTTCGCCCGTGTCAGGACTCTCGGCCTCGATCTCTTCGACTTTGCCCTTCTTCTTGGTCGCCATTTGCCGCCGGAGCATAGACGGTCCGTGGAACCGTTCAATCGCCGTGAGAGCGACGTTGTAGAAAGAATTGAGGAACCGGAGTGGGGAAGTTCGGGCGGGCAAGCCCTGGGGTCTTTGGCGCCATCTTGCAGGCCCGGGGTAGCCAGGCAAGCAACACGTTCTCTACTCGACCCCCAGGGCCTACCACCGCCTCTCACAGCACATCCCCCCCTGTCTGCAGCAGCTGTTCCCTGCTGCAGTGTTCCTTTGGGGCGTTTGGGACTGGGCCGTAGATTAGGCAACCCGGGGGTGGGTGCGTCAACTGGGTTGCTGACGGTCGTCACCAGGGAGAACGCGGTTACCTCCTGGTCAATGCGTTACAGATTTTTCCGCCCGGCGCCGCTCGGCCCGGCGTTCCGACTCGAGGCGTTCGAGGTCGGTCGCCCCGTGGTCGACGAAGGACATCGCCTCGGCCAAAGCGCGGTGGCCTGCCACCTCGGCGATGGCGCGGTGCATCTGTTGTGCGACACGGCGGTAGGCGGGATGTCCCTGCGTTCCCGAGCGCAACTCGATGAGGTGCATTGCCTCACGCGCGTTGAGCTGCACGACGTAACGGATGCGATGCGCCAGTGCGGCGGCATAGGAAGCCTGTTCGGGGAATTCGGGGAGCAGCGACCAGTAGAGGTCCTCGGCGCGGGCGATCGCTTCGTCGTAGCGGTCGCCGAGTCCGGCCTCGGCCACGAGGTCCGGCATGTCGTAGCCGAGGGAGACCCCGAGGCGTTGCCATTCGATTGTCAGCATGCGATGCCGTTGCAGGTCCCGGAACGCGCCGTAGTCGGTGACGAGCTCGAACCGGTAGTCCGTCCGTTCGAAGCTGCGCCCCGGACGGTGCCGGCGGTTGCGACGTTCCCCGACGTACGCGCGCAACAACGCCACCCGGTCGTCGTGCCCGAGCAGCCGAACCCGCCGCGCCGCTTCGCGCTCCGAACATCCGAGCTGCGAGAAACAGGCCGCGACGAGGACTTTCTCCTCCCCGTCGGGGTCGAAGTCGAGCAGCGTCACTTCGTCGTCAGCTTGGAGTTGCGGCTTTTCGGCCACCCCGCCCGAGAGCGGCTCGGCCAGGTCGGGCCACAGGCGGTCGACGACCCGCCGGGTCCGCTCGCGGGTCGAGGCCAGGTACGCGGACCACTCGCCCCCGCGCTCGGCGACATCGACGCGTTGCAAGAAGGACGGGATCACCTTGCGGAGTTCGATGAGCATGAGGTCGGCGTAGGAACGTGCCTCGGGCAGTGGATGCGCACGCATGCGCAAAAGCAACTGTTCGTAGGCTTGGCCCGTCCCGTAGATCCCGATGTTCGACAGCGAGGATGCGGGCAGAAGGCCGCGCAGCGCATCGAGCGATTTTGCACGCGTCGCCTGGCGGTACACGAAGTCGCTGTCACCCGCTTGTTGGGGAAACTTCTCTGCGACCCATGTCTGCATCACCGGCAGCAGCTCACCGTACGTGTCGAAGACCCGGTCCATCTCCCCCACATACCGCGCGCCGTGCTGCGACTCGAGGATCTCGGGCGGCCGGTAGTAGCGGTACTGGCCGTTGTCGAGCCGCTGGTTATAGGCGATATAGCGCGTCGATTGCTCCAGGTATGCCATGAGCCGGCCCCACTCGAGGACCTTCGACAGCACGTTCGACGCCTGTTCGCAGGCCAGGTGCACGCCTCCGAGCTGCGCCACGGAATCGTCGCCGTACTCGACGAAGACGCGCTCGTAGAGCTGCTCCGCGCGTTCCAGTCCGACGGTGGCGTCGACGGATGCGTCACCGGACACGTCGAGATCGCCCACGAACTCGTCGAGGAAGAGCCGTCGCAGGTTCTTGGGTGAGCGCGAGTACCGCGCGAAGAGCGCGCCCTTGACCACTTCGGGCAGGTTGACCAGGGCGAACACCGGCAGGTCGAGGTTGGTGAAGTACCGGCGGAGGACCGTCTCCTCGTCCGCGGTGAAGCGCTCTTCGGAGTAGGGAAACATTGCCCGGGTAACCCTAGAACGAGGCTGACTCGGCGGTGGCGGATGGCCTCCGGCCCGCAGGAATTGCCGCGGTAGGAGTGCAGCAACCGCCCGAGCGGGCGGGCCGATGGGGCGGGACGGGTGGGGGTCTAGGCGGCCGGGAGCCCGCCCGCGACGACGCCGCGGAGCAGCAGCTCCACCGCCTCCCGGGCGGCCGCCGCCACGGCGGGGTCCGTCGCGGTATGGGAAACCTGTTGTGCCAAGTCCGCCACCGACTTCATGGTGCGGACGAAGTCGCCCGGGGCGAGCTCGCCGACGTCGCGGCCAGCCACCTCCATCGCCACCGCCAGCGATGCCCCACGCGCCCACGACGCCACCGCAGTCGAGAGGCCGGGCGCCGGCTGGCGGGTCCGGGGCACGCCTTGGGCCTCCTCGGCGGCTCGGATCCGCTCGGCCAGCACCGAGAGGGCTTGGCAGCGGCGGCTCAGATCGGCCGTCCGCTTGTCGCCGAGCCGGTCCTGCAGGGCCCCCCGCCTCTTCCCTCGGCGATGGCCGTGGTGCGCCTGGCCCGGGCTGCGCCGCGCCCGACGCGGCTCGAAGACCACCGAGGAGAGCACTCCGGCCAGGACGGAGGGCTCGGCGTCCACCAGAAGCTCCTCGCGCAGCGCCTCTGCGATCAGCAGGTCGGACTCGTGGTAGATCCGTGACAGTTGCCTGCCCGCAGACGTGAGGGCCCAGCCGTCGACGTAGCCCATCTTCTCGAGGACGGTGAGCCGGTGGTCGAGCTGGCGGGTCAGCAGGTCCGGGGACCGCGCCTGCCACTGGGCGAAAGAGCGGTGCAGCACGACGTGTGCAGTCTCGCGGTCGAAGCGCGCCACCAGGTTGACGGCCAGGTTGTAGGTGGGCCGGAACGCCGAGCGCAGGTCGGGCGGCGGGGCGGTGGCGACGCGGGCGACCTCGGCGAACGTGATCTCGTTGGACCAGCAGACGACCGCGTGGCCCTCCTCGTCGAGTCCGCGCCGTCCCGCCCGCCCGGTCAGCTGGAGGTACTCCCCCGAGGTGAGCGTGGCCCGCCCGGCCCCCCCGTATTTACTGAAGCGTTCGATCGCAACCGAGCGCGCGGGCATGTTGATACCGAGCGACAGCGTTTCGGTCGCGAAGACGACCTTCAGGAGCCCGGCTTCGAAGCACTCCTCCACCGTCTCGCGGAACACCGGCACCAGGCCGGCGTGGTGGGCGGCAAGCCCGCGCTCCAGCCCCTCGAGCCACTCGTCGTAGCCGAGCACGCGCAGGTCGTCGTCACCCAGCGACTCGACCCCGCGTTCGGCGATGGCGCGGATCGCCTTACGCTCCGCCGCGTCGGTGAGGCGGACTCCGTCGCGCATGACCTGGCGCACGGCATCGTCGCACGCCGCCCGGCTGAAGATGAACACGATGGCAGGCAGCATGTCGAGCTGCCGCAGCTCCTCGATCATCTCGGTCCGCAGCGGCGCGCGGTACGGCAGCCGCGGCCCGCGGCCACGATGCTGCCAGTGGGCGCCGCGGCCCGCCTGCAGGGCCCGTCGCACCGCTTGGTCGATGCGGAGCCCCTCCCCGCCGGGGCGGCCGTTGTCGAGCAGCAACGGGAGCATCAGGCGCTCGTCGTCCTCGCGCCGGTGCACGGCGAAGTGGTGGCGCAGGACGATAGGCCGCTCCCGCTCGACGATGACCGCGGTGTCGCCACGCACCGAGCGCAACCACCCTCCGAGCTCCCCCGCGTTGTTGACCGTGGCAGAGAGGCAGACGAAGCGCACTTCGGGAGGCGACATCACCAGCACCTCCTCCCACACCCCGCCCCGGTAGGGGTCCTGGATGAAGTGGACCTCGTCGAGCACGACGGTGTGCAGGCCCTCGAGGAGGTCGGAACCGGCGAGCAGCATGTTGCGCAGCACCTCGGTGGTCATCACGACCACCGGGGCCCGAGGCCTCACGGTCGTGTCGCCTGTGAGTAGTCCCACGTGAGCCTCGCCGTAGGAGGCCACCAGTTCGCCGTACTTCTGATTGGAGAGCGCCTTGAGCGGTGTCGTGTAGAACGCTTTGCCCTGGGCGGCCAGCGCGCGGTGCACCGCGTAGGCCGCCACGAGTGTCTTCCCGGATCCGGTGGGTGCCGAGACGAGAACCGAGTGCCCTGCGTCGAGCGCGGCGAACGCCTCGCGCTGGAAGTCGTCGAGAGCGAACGGCAGGCCGGCCTCGAACTCCGACGCCCCGGCCGTCTCCTGGACGGGCCATGGGAACGCCGTCAACGGCCGAGCAGCTTCCCGATCCCGATGGAGACGAAATAGAAGACCACGAGAGGGATTGCGAGGGCGAACATCGAGAAGGGGTCGGAACTGGGCGTGAACACGGCGGCGACCACCACGATGATGATGACGGCCCAGCGCCAGGATTTGAGGAGCCGCGCCGGCGTGACGACGTGCGCCAGTTCGAGAGCGACGAGCACGACCGGAAACTCGAAGGTCAACCCGAAGATCGTCATCATGAGCAAGATGAGCCCCAGATACGGGATGGGGTCGTAGATCGCCTGGAGGTTGGGCCCGCCGACCGACTTCAGCCAA
The DNA here is from genome assembly GCA_035483935.1 of Acidimicrobiales bacterium. Classification (GTDB taxonomy): domain Bacteria; phylum Actinomycetota; class Acidimicrobiia; order Acidimicrobiales; family RAAP-2; genus Bog-473. The sequence goes on along the minus strand of DATHPK010000062.1, from coordinate 2,989 downwards.
CCGAGGGCGTGCGGCAGAACGACGTACGCCGTGGCTGCCCCGGCCAGAAAGAGCGCGAACGCACTGAGCACGAACGGGATGGCGTAGCGCCGCTCGGCCGCCTTGAGCCCCGGGGTCACGAAGCGCCAGAGCTGGAAGAGGATCACGGGGGACGCCAGCACCAGTCCGCCGAACAACGCGATCTTGACGCGCAGCGAGAGCCCGTCGAGTGGCGACGTCACGAAGAGGTTGCACGTGTCTCCCGATCTCACGATCAGAGACTTTGCCGCTGCGTTGTGGCCCGACGTGGCGACCACATTGCACAGCGGCCGCAGGAGGAAGGTCAGGATCGGCTCGTAGAGGAACACGCAGATCGTGCCGGCGACCACATAGGCCACGACCGAGATGATCACGCGCCGGCGCAGCTCGCCCAGGTGCTCGCCGAGGGTCATGTTGTCCGGCGAGGGACGGTTCTTACGCTTGGCCGTGAACGGGAGGGTCACCATTGCGGCGTCAGTTCAGCGTGGGGTCAGCCGGCACCGCGATGTCGGACGGCTGCGGCGCGACCTCGGGCTTGCCGTTGGTCGCCGCCGGCGCTGTCTCCGGGGAACCGCTGTCCGCGGCGACCCCGGCGTCCTCCGACTCGCCCGCGGTGTCCACTCTCCCCGTGACCGAGGCGCCCGCCGCCCCCGCCCCGTTTGCCGCCGCGGCGGCAACGTCCCCGGCGACCGGCGGCTGGACGGACCCGTCCGAGGCGTCGTCTTCGGGCGGCAGCTTCGAGAGGTGGGTGAGCAGGGCCGAGGGCGAGCGGGCCAGCCGCGCGATCTCCGAGGTCGGAGGGAGGTCGGGCATGGTGGAGCGCACTTCCGATTCCATGCGATGGCGGAAGTCGTTGAAGGTCCGCCAGGCGCCCCCGACCTGGCGGGCGAACTGGGGCAGCTTGTCGGGCCCGAGCAGGATGATCGCGACCACGGCGATCACCAGCAGCTTGCCTGGGTCGAGGTTGAACATGTCCCCTCACTCTACGGTGCCTCCCCGCGGCCCCAAGGGCCGGGCACCAGGTATTCGGCGCGCCGGCCCCGCCCGGATCAGGCCTCAGAGCGACTGGATGAGGCGCTCCACCCGTTCGTCGTGCGACTTGAACGGATCCTTGAGCAGGACGGTGCGTTGGGCCTGGTCGTTGAGCTTGAGGTGGACCCAGTCGACCGTGAAGTCCCGCCGCCGCTCCTTGGCCCGCTTGACGAAGGCACCCCGCAGCCGGGCCCGGGTCGACTCGGGTGGCTTGGTCATCGCTTCGGTGATCGCCTCGTCGGTACAGGTCCGGTCCATCTGGTCGCGCTGCTGCAACTTGTAGAACAGGCCCCGCGAGCGGTCGACGTCGTGGTACATCAGGTCGATCATCGCCACCTTCGGGTGCGACAGCGACACGTCGTGGCGGCTGCGCATCTGCTCGACCAGCCGGTACTTGGAGACCCAGTCGCACTCGCGCCACAGCGACGTCGGGTCCGCCTCGAGGCCCTTGAGGCAGTGCTCCCACATGTCCAGGGCCCGGTCCTCCTCGGGCGACAGCCCGCGCCGCTCACGGAATTTCAGGGCGCGCTCGAGGTATTCGATCTGGATGTCCAGGGCGCGCATCTCGCGCCCGTTCGCGAGCCGCACCCGGCGCTGGCAGGTGATGTCATGGCTGATCTCGCGGATGGCGCGGATCGGGTTCTCCAAGGTCAGATCGCGCAAGACGGTCGAAGAGTCCTCGAGCATCGCCAGCAGGATCGACGTCGTACCGACTTTCAGGAAGGTCGCGTACTCGCTCATGTTCGAGTCGCCCACGATCACGTGCAACCGCCTGAAGCGCTCGGCGTCGGCGTGCGGCTCGTCCCGGGTGTTGATGATCGGCCGGCTCCGAGTCGTGGCGGACGACACGCCCTCCCAGATGTGCTCGGCGCGCTGGCTGAGGCAGAAGACGGCGCCCCGGGCGGTCTGGAGCACCTTGCCGGCGCCCGCATAGATCTGCCGCGAAACGAGGAACGGGATCAGCACCTCGGTGTAGCGGTTGAACTCGTCGTTGCGCTCGGTGAGGTAGTTCTCGTGGCAGCCGTACGAGTTCCCCACCGAGTCGGTGTTGTTCTTGAAGAGGTAGACCTCGCCCCGGATGCCCTCTTCGCGCAGCCGGGCCTGTGCGCCGGTGACGAGCTGCGCCAGGATCCACTCCCCCGCCTTGTCGTGCACCACGACGTCGCTGATCTTGTCGCACTCGGGCGTGGCGTACTCGGGGTGGCTGCCGACGTCCAGGTACAGACGCGCGCCGTTCTCCAAGAAGACGTTCGACGAGCGGCCCCACGACACGACGCGCCGGAACAGGTAGCGGGCGACCTCGTCGGGACTGAGGCGCCGCTGCCCGCGCAGGGTGAAGGTCACCCCGTATTCGTTCTCGACCCCGAAGATGCGCCGTTCCACCGAGATCAACCGTAGTGCTGGCTATGCCAGCAGCCGAGCCATCTCCTCGTCGTCGATGCGCCGGAAGGTTCGCCGCCCGTTGCCACGGCTCAGAATGGCGACTTCGAGGTCGCCGGCGCCCAGGGTGCGTTCGGGACCCGACAGAGCGGCCGTCGCCGCCTTCACGGCCGCTCCCAGGTCCCACGCCTCCTGCCAGGCCGACGCCACCCTCTCGGTGATGGTCTCGGCGTCGCCGCCCAGCACGGCGAAGCGGTCCTGATCGGTGATCGTGCCCTCGTAGGCGATGTGGTACAGCTGGTTCTCGGTGTCGCTGAGCTCGGCGACGAGGATCTCCACCTCGAGCGGCTTCATCTCGTGGGTGAAGACGTTGCCCAGGTACTGGGCGTACAGGTTGGCGAGCGACCGCGCGTCGACGTCCTCCCGGGAGAACGCATAGCCCTTGGTGTCCGCGTGCCGGATGCCCGCCACCCGGAGCTGGTCGTACTCGTTGTACTTGCCGACGCCGCCGAACGCGATGCGGTCGTAGATCTCGCTGATCTTGTGCAGCGAGCGCGAC
>DATHPK010000061.1:0-1603 GCA_035483935.1 Acidimicrobiales bacterium | reverse complement strand
ACGCCGCTCCCTCCCGCGCTACTCTGACGCCCCGAGACGAAATGGCCATTCTCGTGATGGGAGAACGCATATGACAGCCCAGCGATGCGTGGCCGAGGGGCTCTTCGAGTGGCCCTCGGACGAGCCGAGGGTACGCGCCTCGCGCTGCGACGCCTGCGGCTTCGTGACGTTCCCGGCCCAGGATGCGTGCCCCAGCTGCGGCACCGACGCGGTGAGCCCCACCCTCCTGTCGCGGACCGGCACGCTGTGGACCTGGACGCGCCAGCGCTTCCAACCGAAGAACCCGCCGTACGCGGGCCGGGAGCCCGCGGCCGAGTTCGTGCCCTTCGGGGTCGGCTTCATCGAGTTGCCCGAGGGCCGCATCGAGGCTCGGCTGGCCGGTGACGTCGACCAGGAACTGCGCATCGGGATGCCGATGGAGCTGACGGTGGTCCCGTTCACCACCGACGGGGACGGCACCGAGGTGCTCACCTACGCGTTCCGCCCGGTGAAGGAGGACTGAGGACACCATGGACGACGTCGCCATCATCGGCGTGGGCCTGCATCCCTTCGGCCGCTTCCCCGGAGTGTCCGGGCTGGAGATGGCGGCCAAGGCGACGCGGCTCGCCCTGGCCGACGCGCGGATCACGTGGAAGGACGTGCAGTTCGCCTTCGGGGGGAGCTACGAGGTCGACAACCCCGACGCCGTCGTGAACTTCCTCGGGCTCACCGGCCTGCCGTTCACCGACGTCTACAACGGCTGCGCCACCGCGGCGAGCGCCCTGACGCAGGCGGCCAACACGCTGCGCCTGGGCGACTACGAGCTCGGCATCGCCATCGGGATGGACAAGCACCTGCCGGGCGCGTTCGCCGCCGACCCGGTCGACTACGGCGCACAGAGTTGGTACGGCGAAACCGGCCTGTTCCTCACCCCGAAGTTCTTCGCCATGAAGATCCAGCGCTACATGCACGACTTCGGCATCAGCCCCGAGACCCTGGCGAAAGTGGCGGCGAAGAACTACCGCAACGGCGCGCTGAACCCCAACGCATTCCGGCGCAAGCCGCTCAGCGAGGAGGAGATACTCACCTCGCCGATGGTCAACGACCCGTTGACCCAATACATGTTCTGCTCGCCCGACGAGGGCGCGGCCGCCGTCGTCCTGTGCCGGGCGGACGTGGCGCACCGCTACACCTCGACGCCGGTCTACCTGCGGGCCTCGGTGGTGCGCACCCGGCGGCTCGGTGCGTTCGAGGTGCACAGCCCCTGGCTGCCACTCGAGCGCGCCGACGCGCCGACTGTCGACGCATCACGAGCGGCGTACGAGATCGCCGGACTCGGTCCCGAAGACGTCGACGTGGTGCAGCTGCAGGACACCGACGCCGGGGCCGAGGTCATCCACATGGCCGAGAACGGGTTCTGCAAGGACGGCGAGCAGGAGGCGCTGCTGGCGGAGGGCGCCACCGAGATCGGTGGATCGCTCCCGGTCAACACCGACGGTGGCCTCATCGCGAACGGCGAGCCGATCGGCGCGTCGGGGCTGCGCCAGATCCACGAGCTGGTGCTGCAGCTGCGCGGCACGGCAGGAGAGCGCCAGGTCGCGGGGTCGCCCCGCGTCGGTTACAG
>DATHPK010000060.1:0-5958 GCA_035483935.1 Acidimicrobiales bacterium | reverse complement strand
GCCAGCTCGTGTACGGCCGCATCACCAAGCTCGTGCCGTTCGGCGCCTTCGTGCAGGTGGGCGACGGCATCGAGGGGCTGGTGCACATCTCCGAGATGGCGGCGCACCACGTCGACCTGCCCGAGCAGGTCGTCACGCCGGGCGAGGAGCTCTGGGTCAAGATCATCGACATCGACCTGCAGCGACGCCGTATCTCTCTGTCGATCAAGCAGGCGGCCGAGGGCGGCGAGGTCTCCGAGGAGTACCGCGAGGCTTTCGGCGAGCACGCCTACGACGAGCAGGGCAATTACATCGGCTACGACTACGCCGAGGGCGAGTTCACCCCCGAGACCGAGGCGCAGGCGGCGTGGGCCGACTTCGCCACCGAGGTCGGGACGCAGGTGCACCAACCCGAGGGGGGCGAGGCCGGTGAGGCCGGCGAGGCCGGTGAGGCCGGCGAGGCCGGCGAGGCCGGCGAGGGTGCACCGGCCGCCGAGACGCCTGTGGCCGAGGCTCCCGCTGCCCCAGCTGCCGAGGGTGAGGCCGCCGAGCCGGCGGCGGCGGCTGCGGACCCAGCGGAGGCTGCTCCGGCGGAGTAACCGCCGGGCTCCGAGGCCGAGGGCGCGAAGTCTGAGACCGTGAGCCGGGCGCGAGCGCTCTGGCAGTACGGCGAGCCGGTGAACGCCGTCATCTACTACGCACCCGAGGTCCGCGCCGTCACGGACGATCTGGGGTTGAAGGGCGGGTGGATGAGCTACTTCGGCTGCCGCGCCGCGCCGCTCGGCGCGGCGAACACATCAGTGGTGGCGGCGCTCTTCCACGTGTTCCATCCGGGCATGGTCGCCCGCGCCATCCCCGACGTGTGGAATTACGCCACACCTGCGGCGCTGATCGAGGCGCGCCTCGTCGCCATGGACAGCGCCCTGCGACGGGTCCTCGGTGACGATGTCGTTTCGTCCCCCTCCGTCGCCCGCGCCGCGGAGCTTGCCGCCGCGGCGGTGGCGGGCTGCGACATGGCCGGACGGCCACTGGGTGCGGCGAACCAGAGGCTCGACGAACCCGTTCCGCCGCACCTCCGACTGTGGCAGGCGCTCACCACGGTCCGGGAGCACCGCGGTGACGGCCATGTGCACCGACTCGTTGACGCCGGAATCGCGCCGACGGAAGCGTTGGTCCTCCAAGCGGCCACCGGGCGGTCTCCCGAGGACGGGTTGCGCGCCAACCGAGGTTGGTCGGACGGGGAGTGGTCGGCTGCGGCCGCCGCGCTCGCGGGTCGCGGACTGGTCGACGAAAGGATGGAGATCACCCCGAAGGGTTCTGAACTTCGGCACGTGATCGAAGACGACACGGACAGGCTGGCCGCCCCCATCGTGGCCGGTCTCCGCGACGATGAGGCCGACGAGCTGATCGGCCTGCTGCGGCCTCTCGCGCAGGCGGTCATGGCCTCGAACCTCGTGCCCGTCCACAACAACATGGGCGTGCCCTGGCCGCCTGCTCCCGGGTGAACCGGCGGATCAGGCCGGCGCGTCTCCCATCGAAGGCGGCGAATCCACTTCGAGGGCGGCACGGTCCCACTGCGCCAGGTCCGCGGCCGCCTCGTACGTTGACTGGAAGAAGGAGAGCAGCGCAGCGTCCGGGTCTTCGGCCTCGCGTACGGCGGTGTACGGCAGCACGAACTCGCCGAGCGACGCCTCGTACGTCGCTGCGGCCGGCGCCACCCGGCGCTCGGCGAAGCCGGTCGGTTCCGGATAGGCGTAGGAGTAGAACGTGCCTTCGTCGGACCCGCCGGGCCAATAGCCGCAGCTGCTGACCTCGTGGCTGTACGCCATCTGCTGCACCCAGTCGGGACAGTTGACGACGCCGCCTCGATGCCTGGGTGCGGTCCGCCCCGAGAACCGCGTGACCGCCATGTCGTCGGCACCCCAGAACAAGTGGACCGGGCTCACCTTGCCCTGGAAGCGCGCCCGGAAGACGTACATGACGCGCTCGATCTGCACCAGCGCGAGCCAGAGACGGTGTACCGCGTCGGCGTCGTAGGGGCGGGTTTTCGTGTCCTCGCCGAACGGAACCTCTGAGGGCAGTTCGCTGCGGTAGGGCCAAATCCGAACACGCACGCCCACATCGGCCAGCGCGGCCATCGTCGCCTCGTAGAAGCCCGCCACCGAGCTCGGCACGAGCGGCAGGCTTCGCAGGTCTCCCTCGGTGGTGCGCAGGTCGAGGCGGTGCTCGATGAAGTCGAACTCCATCTCGAGGCCGAGCCCGCCGGCGTGCATCAGCGAGGTGGTGAGCCCGCGGGCCGAGACGTAGAGCGGGACCTGCCACCAGTGGTTGACCATGGGCTCGAGCTCGAGGCGCACCTTGCCGACGATCTGGGTCCAGAGATGGAGCGCCTCCATCGTCTCCTGCGCCTCAACGAGATCGAGCACGGGCCAGTCCACAGCGGCCATGACGGTGAGGGTAGTGGCGGCCGCTCGTGGCCGTGGCTGCGCACGTCCGGGTGCGCCACGGATCGGAGGTCGACGATGCACGAGGCACGCGCACACCCGGAATCCGCTGAGGCAGCAGCGTCGGCGTAGGCCGGGCAGCCGGCTCTAGGCGTACCTAGGGGTTGGTGGAGAGGGTCTCGGTTTCGGTGACATGGTTACGGGGCGCGGCCGGGTCCACAAATGTCCAGGTGGCGCGCGAGAACTCCACACCAAGGCTTGTGCTCACCGCACCGCTCAACGTGACCGAGGCTGGCACGCTGGCGCTGCCGGAGGCCGCGCAGAAAGGGACACAGGTCTTGTAGGAGTAGGTGCCCGTGCCAGTGGCCTCCGTCGGCGTCCATGACGACCACTGCAAGTTCTCCAGGATCGAGCCGTAGTCCGCACACGCGAGGACGATGGTGGCTGGCTGCACGGCCGGGGTGTAGCACCCCGCATCGATCATCGGCTGGACCGGGACGGGCGTCGGGCCGACGACGCTGGTGGCGAGCCAATACCCGCCACCATCGGGCGTGGCGGTGATCGCGGTCACGGGATGGGGCAGACGGGACGCGTTGGCGGAACCCTCGAAGGGGGCACCGCCGAAGGCGAAGACGCCGCCATCTCCTGCCGCCAGCCAGTAGCCGTTCCCGGTCTTGTCCGATGCGATCCCGACGACGGGGCTGTCAAGGGTCGTCGCTCCCTCCGACCCGTGGAAGCCGGCATCACCGAAGGCGAAGACGCCACCGTCGGATGCCACGAGCCAATAGCCGTTGCCGTCGGGTGTGGCGGCCATGCCCACCACGGGCGCGTTGAGGGGCGTTCCTCCCATGGAGCCGAGGAAACGTGCGTCACCGAAGGCGAAGACGCCGCCGTCCGCAGAAGCCAACCAGTACCCGCCACCGTCGGGTGTCTCGACAATGGCGACCACAGGAGCAACCGGCGAGACGTTCGCAAGGCCGTACACGCCGCCGAAGAGCGGGGCGCCGCCGTAGGCGGTGACATAGCCGCCTTCTCCGGTCATCACGTACCCCTGCCCGACAGGGCTAGCCGCAACGGAAACGGCGTTACCGCGCCCCGCGGTAGACCCTTCGAAGAGGGCGTCGCCGTAGGCCATGATTCCCCCGTCGGACCCGAGCACCCAGTAACCGTGGCCGCTCGGCGTCGGGGCAATGCCGACGACAGGTGCATCAAGCGTCGACGGACCTCCGTAGCCCACGGCGTCGCCGAAGGCCAACACCGAAGCATTGGGAGATTGGGCTCCGGCGGGAGCAACCGAGGGAGCAACGAGAAGCCCGAACACGAGAAGGATGGTTGCTGCCGCCGATACGCCGATCGCACTTGGTCTCCGCACTGCGCCGTTATAGCCCATCCGGCTCAGCCTCGAATCTTCTGTCAATCGGGGTGCAACGCGACTCAGTCCGTCTGGACCTCGCCGAGCGCGCGCGTTGCACACACGTCGAGCGCGGCGCGATCCCAGTTGGTCGAGTTCGCTGTCGCGTCGCACGTCGATTGGAACAAGGAAGAGAGCGCGCGGGGCGTTCGGCTCTTCGACCTCGCGCAACGAGCTGCACGACAACGGGATACTCGCCGAGCTCTTTGTCGCAAGCCGCCTTCAACGGCTTGATGAGGGTCCGCCGCTGGCGAACTCCGCTCCGAAGCTCGGGATCAACCGATGGGACGGACAGATATCTCGCGAAACACCGACCCCGCGAGGTGCCCAGGTCAGAGTGCTGTTAACGGTTGGTTTCCGTCAGTGTTAACACCCGGAAACGCCTGCCTACCGGGAAACCACCACGACGGTGAGAGTCGGCGCCGGCCCGTGACCGTGGCCGTGGCCGTGGCCGTAAGCTCGCACGCCCGGGTGCGCCGGGGATCGGAGGTCGACCATGGACGAGGCACGAGCACGGCAGTTGCTGACCGAGGAGAAGACGCGAGTCGAAGGTCTGCTGCGGGACCTGACCGAGGCCTCGGCGGAGGACCGTGCGACCACCAGGGACACCGGGGACATCGCCGACCCGGCCCAACCATTGACCGACGAGCAGGGCGCCGACGCCATCGCGGCAGGGTTGCGGGATCGCCTCGCGGCCATCGAGCGGGCGGAGGCCCGGATCGACGCGGGGACCTACGGGCGCTCCGTCCGGAGTGGCGCCGCCATCCCAGACGAGCGCCTCGAGGCCGACCCGGCCGCCGAGTTGACCGTGGAGGAGGAGGCGGCCTCGTAGGGGGCGACCGAGAGTGGCGCGGCGTTCCGGCCCAGGTTTTTCACAGACACGCAGCACGCGGGTGGGAGATAGGGTCCCAAACGGTAATCCGGGTTCCAAGAATGAGGACCCGGTGAAAAGGGAGGCTGCGTCTGATGGGTGACTCTGACGTTCTGGGTCCGATCGGCTATCTGATCGTCGAGTATCCCGGCACCAACAAGATGACCGGGAACGCGTTCACCGAGCTGCTCGCACTGGTCGATCGCGGCCTCATCCGCGTCCTCGATCTACGGTTCGTCATGCGCGCGGCCGACGGGTCCCTCGCTGCGATGGAGCTCTCGGACATCGATGCGGACGGCCAGTTCGACTTCGGGCTGTTCGCCGGGGTCTCGTCCGGTCTGCTCGACGACTCGGACCTCCAAGAGGCCGCCGCGGCGATCGCACCGGATTCGGCCGCCGCGATCATGGTGTACGAGAACCATTGGGCCGGTCCGTTCGTCCAGGCTTTGCGCGAGGCCGGCGCCAACCTCGTGTCGGCGGGGTTCATCCCGCAGGAAACGCTCCTGGCGACACTGGACGCCCTGGGCGCGTAGGAATACCTGGAAAGATCGAGAGAGTCGAAGGGAGAGCAGACATGGGACTTCTTCGGGGTGTGGCCCGGACGGCGGTGATCGCGGGCACAGCGACGGCGGTGTCGAACCGCGTGTCCCGGCGTCAGGCCGACCGGTGGGCGGACCAGGGCGATCCGCGCTACGGAGGTCAGCCGCAGCAGTCCGTCGAACAAACACCGTCGGCAGCACCCTCAGCGGCTCCCGAGAAGGACATGGTGACCCAGCTGCGTGAGCTCGCGGAGCTCAAGGACCAGGGCATCCTGACCGACGCGGAGTTCGAGGCGCAGAAGGCGAAGATTCTCGCCAACAGTTAACGCACCGGGCGTGCGCCGCGCAGGTGCGCGCCGAGCACCTCGGCATAGGTGGTTGCCGCGTGCGGATGCTCCGGGAAGAAGAGCACCGGGTCGAGCAGCTCGAGCTCCAGCAGGACCGGTGCGCCATCGACGCCCTGCACGACGTCGACCCGGGCGTACGTCGTCGGCCCCACGATGTGCTCCGCTGCGCCGAGGGCGCGGCGGCCGAGCTCGACTTCCGCTGCCGACGCGCGTGCCGCCGTCACGACCTGGTTGTCGATCAGGCTCTCGAGCGGTCCGGCGCCGCGCCTGATCATTGGCGCCTTGTGGATGGCATGACTGAACTGCCCGGCCAGGAAGACGAGCCCGTGCTCCCCCCGGTCGTCGACGGAGTCCTGGTACGGCTGGA
>DATHPK010000059.1:0-12381 GCA_035483935.1 Acidimicrobiales bacterium | reverse complement strand
GGGCCGGGTCTGGAGGCGTACCCGGCGTCGGGCGTCACCCAGGTCGGCCTCGCAACCGGCGTCGAGGAGACCGACCGCCGCATCGAGGCGCGGTTCGCCGCCATGGTCGAGGCGGGCCTGGTGGACGAGGTGCGGGCCCTGGCCGCGCGGCCCGGCGGCATCTCGCGCACCGCACGCCAGGCGCTCGGCTATCGGGAGGTGCTGGCGCACGTGGAACACGACGTACCGCTCGACGACTGCGTGGACGAAGCCGTGCGCCGCACCCGCCAGTTCGCCCGCCGCCAGGCCTCCTGGTTCCGCCGCGACCCGCGGATCGGCTGGGCCGCCGACCCCGCCGAGGCGTGGGAGCTGCTCGAACGTGCGCTCGCCGTGCACGGCTGAGCGGCACCGCCTGCGAGAATGGGTCCGTGCACGCCTCCAAGCACGAAGGCGCCGGGAACGACTTCCTGGTCGTGCTCGACCCCGACGACGCCATCCGGCTGTCCGTGGCCCAGGTCCGCCTGCTCGCCGACCGCCGCCGTGGTGTCGGCGCGGACGGCATCATCCGGGTAGGCCCTGGGCGGGAGGGGTGCGACGTCTCTATGCAGCTGACGAACGCGGACGGCAGTGACGCCGAGATGAGCGGGAACGGGATCCGGTGCTTGGCCCAGGCAGCCGTCCAGGCCGGGTGGGTCCGGCCCCCGCGCTTCACGGTGGCCACCGCGGCCGGCAAGCGGACGGTCGAGTATGCGCCCGGTCCGGCCGACGGCTGGGCCACGGCCCGGGTGGACATGGGGCCCGCCCGGCTCGGGCCGGACCAGACCCAGGAGTTCGCGGACCGGCGGGTCCGGACGGTGGACGTGGGCAACCCGCATCTTGTGCTCCTCGGCCCCGACACCGCCGCCGTCGACGTGGCCGAGCTCGGGCCGAAGCTGCAGGCGGCCTTCCCGGGCGGGATCAACGTCGAATGGATCACGGTCGACCGCGACCGCGACGGCGACTTCCTCGATTTCCGGGTGTGGGAGCGCGGTGCCGGCGAGACGCTGGCCTGCGGCACCGGGAGCGTGGCCGCCGCCGCCGCCGCCCGCAGTTGGGATGCCGTCGACGATGGCGTCGTGCGGGTGCGCAATCCCGGCGGCATGCTCGAGGTGACGCTCGGGGACGGCGAACCCGACACCACGTACCTGGCCGGTCCGGTGCGCAAGGTGGCCGACGTCGAGATCCATCCGGGGATGCTCTCTTGAGCAACGTCACGCCCGGGACGCGTATCGGTTGGTGGGCAGGGATCACGCCCCGTGCCGGGGCTCAGTAGCTGAGCGATCCCATCTGTCGTCGCACCTTCGGGCGGGTGGAAAGCAGGTACCAACCACCCAAGAACACCCCGACGCCAAAGAAGAAGGCCACGGCGATGACCGCAATCCAAGCGGTCTTGTTCGATCCCGCTCCGGTGAAGGCTGCAGACGGCCGACCGGCGGCGTCAACAACGGCCCAGAGAGGGACCCCCACCCAGAGAAGGAGGAGGAACAATGCGATCAGCAGATCCGGTCCGAACATCGCCACCATTCCTCCCGACGAGGCCGACACTACCGTGCGGGGCCACGTGCCATCCGCCGCTCGGTGCCCCGACCTGGCTGTTTGTGACGAGCAGGGCAGCCAGGACCGTACGCTGGTAGCTCGTGGGCGCTCTGCTTCGTGACTGCTTCTATGGATAGGTACAACGAGCTGCCCGGGACGCTCATCGAGCGCGCCTTCCGGGAACGCATCCTCCTCGTCGGCGTCGTCTTCCCGGGCCTCACGAACGAGATGGTGGACGCCGAGCTCGACGAGCTCGCGCTGTTGGTAGACAGCGCCGGAGCCGACGTCGTCGGGCGCGTGGTGCAGCGGCGCGACGCCCCGGACCCCGCGACCTTCGTCGGCCGCGGCAAGGCGCAGGAGATCGCCGAGCTGAGCCGCACCCTCGACGTCGACACGGTCGTCTTCGACGACGAGCTGACGCCGGCACAGCACCGCAACCTGGAGAAGCTCTTCGGCCGCACCGCCATCGACCGCACGGCGGTGATCCTCGACATCTTCGCCCAGAACGCCCGCAGTCCCGAGGGCAAGGCGCAGGTGGAACTGGCCCTGTTGCGCTACCGGCTGCCCCGGCTGCGCGGGCGGGGCACCGCGCTCAGCCAGCAGGCCGGGGGCATCGGAACACGAGGCCCCGGTGAGACCCAGCTCGAGGTCGACCGGCGCCGCCTCGTGCGGCGCATGCACCGGCTGGAGGCCGATCTGCGCGAGGTCGAGCGCACCAGAGCGCTGCAGCGGCGCAGCCGCGCCCGCGGCCGCCACCGGGAACTGGCGCTCGTGGGTTACACGAATGCCGGCAAGTCGACTTTGCTGAACCGCCTCACGGACGCGGGCGTGCCTGCGGCCAACCGGCTGTTCGTGACGCTCGACCCGCGCACACGGCAGCTGTCGCTGCCCGGTGGTGAGACCGTGCTCGTCACGGACACCGTCGGCTTCGTCCGCAAGCTGCCCCACGAGCTCGTAGAGGCGTTCCGCTCCACCCTCGACTCGGTCCACCTGTCGGACCTCGTTGTCCACGTCGTCGACGCGTCGGCGCCCAGCACCGACGCGCAGATGGTCGCGGTGCGCGAGGTGCTGGGTGAGATCGGGGCGGCGGACGTGCCGGAGCTGGTCGTGATCAACAAGGCCGACAAGGCGCCGGAGGAGGCCAAGGCGCTCGCCCGCGCCATCGAAGGCTCGGTGGTGGTCTCTGCCCGCAGCGGCGAGGGCATTGACGAGTTCCTGCAGGTGGTCGGCGACCGTCTGCGCGGCACCGACCGGGTCATCGAGCTGGTCGTGCCGTGGAGCCGCGGCGACGTGCTGGCGGCGATTCACCGTGAGGGAGAGGTGGTCGGGCAGAGCCACGGCGAGGAATCGGCCACCCTCCAGGTCGTCCTCGACGATGTCGGCCGTGCCCGCTTCGCGGAATTCGTGGCGTCGTGACGTTCACCCTGCCCCCATATCCCTACGACCGCCTGGACGGGCTGGCCAAGCTGGCCGAGGCGCACGAGGGCGGCATGGTCGACTGTTCCGTCGGGACACCGTGTGACCCACCCCTCCCTGCGGTGGTCGAGGCGCTGGCGTCCTCGGACACCGAGCGCGGCTACCCGGCCTCGGCCGGGAGCCCCCAGTTGCGCGAGGCGGCGGCGCGCTGGCTCACGCGCCGCTTCGGCCTCGGCGACGTGCCGCCCGCCTCGGTTGCGGCCTGCGTCGGAACCAAGGAACTCGTCGCCTCGGTGCCGCACGTGCTGCGCCTGCGGACGCCCGGGCGCGACACCGTGCTGTACCCAGCCGTGTCGTACCCGACCTACGCCATGGGCGCGGCGCTCGCCGGCTGCCGTGCCGTTGCCGTACCTGCCCCGGCGGGTCGCCTCGGGGGGCTCGACCTCGACGCGATCGATCCGGACGACGCGCGGCGGGCGTTGGTGTTGTGGTCGAACTCACCGTCCAACCCGACCGGCGGGCTCGGTGACCTCGGCGCCGAGGCGTCGTGGGCGCGCGCCAACGGCGTGCCGCTGTTCTCCGACGAGTGCTATGCGGAGTTCACTTGGGACGGGCCGCCTCGCTCCGTCCTCGAGCACGGTCCGGACGGGGTGGTCGCGGTGCACTCGCTGTCGAAGCGTTCGAACCTGGCCGGCGTGCGCGTGGGCTTCTACGCCGGGGACCCCGAGCTCGTCGACTTCCTGCGCGCCGTGCGTCAGCACGCGGGGCTCATGGTCCCCGGGCCGGCGCAGGCCGCAGGCGTTGCCGCCTTGGGTGACGACGACCATGTCGAGGCCCAGCGGGCGCGCTATCGCGAGCGGATGGCGTACCTCGGGGGCGTTCTTGAGGCCTACGGGGTCCCGCTGGAGCTGCCCCAAGGGGGCTTCTACCTGTGGGCGCCGGTGCCGGCGGGTCGTTGGACCGACGCCTGGGCCATGGGCGAGGCGCTGGCCCGGGACGGCGGGCTCCTGGTGAGCCCGGGGGACCTCTACGGCGAGGGTGGCGCCGGGCACGTGCGGGTCGCCCTGGTGCAGCCGATGGAGCGGTTGGAGTTGGTGGGGGACCGCCTCGGTAGGGTGAACCATGGCTGATCTTCAAGCGCAGATCGAGGAGCTCTGGGAGCGGCGCAGCGAGCTGACGCCCGACGACGCCGACGCCGTAAAGATCGTCGAGGAGGCGATCGACCTCCTGGACACGGGCGAGGCCCGCGTGGCCGAGGTGGACCCGGCGACCGACCAGGTCGTCGTCCACGAATGGCTCAAGAAGTCCATCCTCATGCTGTTCTCCCTGCGGGGGATGGAGACGATCGAACACGGCCCGTTCGAATACGCGGACAAGCTGCCGCTGAAGCACGGGTTCGCCGAAGCGGGCGTGCGGGCCCTGCCCGGCGCCTCCGCGCGTTGGGGCTCGTTCCTCGGGCGGGGCGTGGTGCTGATGCCCTCCTACGTGAACATCGGGGCCCGGGTCGGGGCGGGCACCATGGTCGACACCTGGGCGACGGTGGCATCGTGCGGCCAGATCGGCGAGCGAGTCCATCTCTCGGGCGGCGTCGGCATCGGTGGCGTCCTTGAACCGCCGAACGCGGTGCCGGTGGTGGTCGAGGACGACGCGTTCGTCGGCAGCCGCTGCATGGTGACCGGCGGCGCGCGCATCGGGAAGGGCGCCGTACTCGGCGCCGGCAGCTTTCTCGACCCCTCCATCCCCGTCTTCGACGCCGAGACGGGAGAGGAGCTCTCCCGCGGCGTGGTGCCCCCGTGGTGCGTCGCCATCCGGGCCAGCCGCCGGCGCGAATACCCCGGCGGCGAGTTCTTCGTGCCGATCGTCCTCGTGATCAAGCGCCTCACCGAGGGTGAGCGCCACGACAAGGCACAGCTCAACGCCGTGCTGCGTGAGCACGGCGCCAGCACCTGAGCCGGCGATGACGGACCTGCTTGAGGCCACGGTCGGCCTGATGGCGATGCCGTCGGTGAGCGGCGAGGAGGCGGAGATCGCCGACGCCGTCCATAAGGCCCTCGCCGCCTGCCCCTGGCTCCAGGTCGAGCGGGTCGGCGACAACGTGGTCGCGCGCACGGACCTCGGACGTGACCACCGACTGCTGTTGGCCGGGCACCTCGACACCGTGCCGCCGGGCGACAACGCTCGGCCCCGGGTCGACGGCGACACCGTGTGGGGTGTCGGCGCCTCGGACATGAAAGGCGGCCTCGCCGTCATGCTGGACCTCGCGACGACCGTGCCGGCACCGGCCGTCGACGTGACATGGTGCTTCTACGCCCGCGAGGAGATCAGCCGCAACCAGAGCGGACTGAGCGAGCTGTGGCAACAGCGTCCCGAGTTGCTCGCCGGCGACGCAGCGATCCTCGGCGAGCCGACGAGCGCGGTGGTCGAGGCGGGGTGTCAGGGCACCATGCGCGTGCGCATCTCCCTGCGCGGGGTCCGGGCCCACACGGCCCGCCCGTTTACAGGTCGCAATGCGATCCATCGTCTCGGCGAGCTCATCTTGCGCGTGGCGGACTGGACACCGCGCGAGGTCGTGCTCGACGGGTGCACCTACGCCGAACAGCTCCAGGCCGTGGGCATCGAGGGGGGGGTAGCCCCCAACGTGGTCCCCGACGAGGCCGTGGTCACGCTCAATCACCGGTATGCGCCCGATCGGGGCCACGCCGAGGCCGAGGCGTTCCTCCACGAGCTGCTCGACCCGGTGCTCGAGCTCGACCAAGGGGACACCTGGGAGATGCTCGACGCCGGCGACGGCGCACCGCCGTCCCTCGGGCACCCTCTGCTCAAGTCGCTGGTGGAGAAGAGCGGTGCCCCGCCCAAGGCGAAGGTGGGGTGGACCGACG
Organism: Acidimicrobiales bacterium; assembly: GCA_035483935.1. GTDB lineage: Bacteria > Actinomycetota > Acidimicrobiia > Acidimicrobiales > RAAP-2 > Bog-473. The sequence goes on along the minus strand of DATHPK010000059.1, from coordinate 6,532 downwards.
TCGCGTCCTTCTGGGAGCACGGCGTGCCGGCAGCGAACTTCGGGCCGGGCGACCCGCTCGTGGCGCACCATCCCGACGAGCGCGTCAGTCGCGGGCAGCTCGAGCGCGCCCGTCAGGTGTTGGCCGCGTTGCTCTCCTGATCCGACGGTCCGTCGTACCGCACCGGGCGGCGCGACACTGGTGCGTGCGCGACCCGACGCCACCGGACACGCCTTGGGTACACGACGCGGTCGTCGTGCGCGACTCGGCCATCGCCGGCCGCGGCCTGTTCGCGGACGACCGCCTCGCCGAGGGGACCGTGGTCATCCGCGTCGGTGGGCGGCTTGTCGGCACCGACGAGCTGCGCGAGCTCATCGACACGTCCGACGTCTACGTGGACACGCTGACCGTTTTCGAGGACGTCCATCTCGTGCTGCCGACCGCGACCACTGTGCACTACGGCAACCACAGCTGTGACCCCACGCTGTGGCACGTCGGGCCCTACGAGATCGCAACCCGCCGGCCGATTCGGCGGGGCGAGGAGCTCACCGTGGACTACGCCACCCAGACGGGCGCGCCCGGCTTCTCCATGTCCTGCGGCTGTGGGGCGTCCGCGTGCCGTGGCCTCGTGACCAGCGAGGATTGGCGGCGGGAGGACCTCCGGGCGCGCTACGCAGGACATTGGGTTCCGGCGCTGGAAAAGCGGATAGCCCGGGGCGCCTGACTCAGGGGTCGAGGCCCAGCAGGGCCCGCGTGTCCGCTTCCTTGTTGACGTGTGGGAAGGGCCGGTCGGGGACGTCGAGCCCGAGCGCGGCGCAGATCGGCTCCCAGCCGTCGCCGGCGCTCCACTCGACGAGACGGCCGGCGGGCACGGTCGCCCGCACGTGCTCGTTGTAGGCGAGATAGGCGGACTTGGCCGCGGCTTCGTCGAACCACTCCGGCGAGAAGCGCTCCATCATGCCCCGGCCCATGCGGGTCCAGCCGTTGTCCTCGGCCGTCGGCGCGAAGTAGGTCGCGAGGGCAACGAAGATCGTGCGCGACGCGCTCTTCCACCAGGCGTCCACGTGGCGTACGGAGAGGAGGATCGGCGCGTCGGGGAAGGCCTCGCTGAGCTCGGGCCAGAACGGGCGGACGGCCAGTCGACCGCGGCGACGTACCCGTCGAAGAATCCGTTCCAATCGGGAAGGTCTCCCGCGTACGCGGCGCCCCAGACGTCCGCGTCGCCCGCACGTTCCGGCACCTCGTCCATGTGGTAGCAGCGTCCGCCCAGGAGGTCTTGCAGTGCGAGCTTGAGCGAGAGCGTGCCCGTTCTCCCGAGCCCGGCCCCGATGATGCGAAGCCCCATAACCGCCTCCCCTCCCGGTGCCGACGCGTCAATGCGGTGAGGCTACGCGAACGGGCCGCGCGGTGGCCCCGAAGAGGCCGAAACCGTCGGAGACGTCAGGTCGCGCCGAGACGCGCCACGGCGCGCTGGAGGAGGTGCAGGTCGCGTTGGCCGGGCAGGCGGTCGACGCGGCGGTCGATGCGCTCCAGGATCTCCCGACCCTTCTGGCCGTCGAAGAGGTAGTTGACCAGGAACGCAACTTCATGCTTCGGCATTACGCCCGATCCGACCGGCCGCCACCGGTGCGCCAGGGCGAAGCGGGTGAGCCGCTGTGCCTTTGGGCTTTCCGCCAGGCGGCGGGTGGCCTCGGAGGCGTAGAAGTCGATATGCGTCCCTTCCTGCTTCATGATGCGGCGGAGCAGCTCGCGGAGGGTGGGGTGTCCGGCCGTCTCGGAGAGGCGCGCGTAGCCGGCTTGGGTCGTCCATTCGTTCACCGCCCCCCACGTCATGTGGACCGCGACGAACGCCTTGCCCGCGAACGCGGCCGAAGCGATCGTGCTCAGGGTGCCGACCGCCTGCCGCCGGCGGTGCCCCTGGCGCAGCGCTGCGACCCGAGGCGCCCCTGCCACCTCGTCGTGGGCCTCGAGCACGGCGCCGATTGCCTCCCCGTGCCACATCTCCTCGTAGGCCCAGCACGAGAGGAAGGAGGTGATCTCCGGATCCTGATGGGCCGGCGTGAGCAACAGATCGCGTAGGTAGCACACCGTGTGGTGCTCGATGTCGTGCATGTACCGCAGCGACCGCAGCACATCCGGTGCGAGGGGCTGGTCCCGGAAGTCGCCGAAATCGATGCCCTCGAGATCGAGGCGGCCGGCCCGGGCCTTGTAGGAATCGATGGTGGTACGCATTCGCCTACTATTCGGAGCACAAGCTGGGCCTGGATGAGCCGATTTGGGTCATCCATCGAGGGGGACGGTTCCGAATAGGGTCGTAGATGCGCCACATCGACGAAGTAAGCGATGCCCGGTTGGTGACCTCCATCGCTCGATACAGCGAGGTGGCCTTGGCCGAGGTCTATCGGCGACACGGCCGCGCGGTCTATGGCCTTGCCCGGCGCGTCCTGCAGAACACGTCCGAAGCCGAGGACGTGACCCAGGAGGTATTCCTCCGCCTCTGGCGTGAGCCCGAGCGCTTCGATCCCGACCGGGGGTCCCTGCGCTCGTTCCTCCTGGCCCAGGCGCATGGTCGCGCGGTCGACGCCGTCCGCTCCAGCAGCTCGCGTCGCGCCCGAGAGGCGCGTGAGGCCGCGCTCACCGCCCGCGCCGAGTACGACATGCAGCACGAAGCGTGGGACCTCGCGTTGGCCGACCAGATGGCGCGCGCCATGGGCGAGCTCTCCGACGACGAGCGCCGCGCCATCGAACTGGCGTACTTCGACGGGCACACCTACCGCGAGGTGGCGCAGGTGCTCGATCAACCCGAGGGCACCATCAAGAGCCGCATCCGCAGCGGCATGCAGCGCCTACGCACGGCGCTCATCGACGCGGGCGTGCGGGGGGTGGACGCGTGATCACGCATCAGGACGCGGCGGAGCTCCTCGGCGCCTACGCGCTCGACGCGGTCGACGGTGACGAACTCGGCGAGCTCGAGGAGCACCTCGCGTCGTGCCCGCGCTGCCGGGCCGAGCTCGATGGGCTGCGCGAGGCCGCTGGCGCCCTGGGCAACTCCGTCGAAGCGCCGCCCGAAGACCTGTGGTCGCGCATCGCCAGCCAATTGGACGAGCATGCGAGCGAGGACGGGGAGCCCCCGCCCATGCCGGAATTGACGACGGGGACGTCGAAGCGGTCGCCCTTCCGAGCCCCGTCCCCGGGCCGGCTTCGCCGCAGCCGCAGCAACTCGCTGCTCCTCGGGTCCGTGGCCGTGGCGGCGAGCGCCGTAGCGATCGTGCTCGGCATCGGCCTCGTGCACTCCCAGAACAACGTCACCAACCTCCAGCAGGCGGTTGTGCAGGAGACTTCGGCCGCACAGCGCACGCCCGCCGAGGTCGCTCTGCACACGCCGGGTCACCAGACGGTCGACCTCGTCAACGGCGCGCACGTCGAGCTGGCGCGTTTCGTCATCGTCCCGGGCGGCCGCGGCTACCTCGTCTCGTCGAGCCTCCCCGCGCTGCCCGGCGGCCGGACGTACCAACTCTGGGGCATCGCCAGCATGACCCCGGTCTCCCTCGGGCTGCTCGGTGCGTCACCCCACGGCTCGACCTTCACGATGGCCGGCGCCCCGTCGACGGCCAAGCTCGCGCTCACGGCCGAACCGAGCGGCGGCTCGGTGGCGCCGACGGGCGCCATCGTCGCCAGCGGGTCGGTCTGACGTTCCGGTTCGGGCCCGGCTGTCAGCCGCACGCGGTCAGCTGTTAGCTTCCCCCTCCATGCCCGAGGATGCCGCACCGAAGAAACGCCCCGTCGAGATCTTTGCCGAGGCCGAGCCGATCAAGCTTGGCGCCATGTTGTGGACGCTGGTGGAGCCGCACCGCGGGCACGAGGTCGCCTACAACCGCTGGTACGAGCGGGACCACTTCTATTCCGGCTGCATGGTCGGGCCGTACAACTTTGCCGGCCGACGCTTCGTCGCCACGGCCGACCTCAAGGCGATGCGGGACCCGGACCCCTCGGTCATCACCGGCGAGCCGACGCGCGGCTCCTACGTCGCGGTCTACTGGGTGCTCGACGGCTACTTCGACGTCTGGAACAAGTGGGCCCTGCGCCAGGTCAACGCGCTCCACGCCGCGGGTCGGATGTTCCAAGAGCGCGACCACGTGCACACGCTCCTCTACGACTTCCAGTGGGAGCATCGCCGCGATCCCGACGGCGTCCCGATCGAGCTGGCCCTCGATCATCCCTACCGCGGTTTCGTGACCACCTTCATCGACCGCAGCGACGACATTACCAACGATGAGCTGTGGTCGTGGCTGCGCGGTGAGCACCTGCCCGGGCTGCTTCCCGGCACCGACGCCGACCTCGTGGCGGCGTTCACGCCTATTGCGCTGGAGGTCGACGCGCCCGGCGACGTCCCTCGCGAGTCGGCCAGGGACAACCGCACCATTTTGCTTTGGTTCCTCAACACGCCTCCGGAGGCGGCATGGGAGCCGGTCATCGCAGAACACAGGCGGCGGCTCGAGGCTGCCGGTAAGGGCACGGTCATCGCGGCCCTGCCCTTCATCCCGACCATCGTTGGGTCCGACACCTACACCGACAAGCTCTGGGTGGACTAATCCCCCTGGACCTCGAGGGCGCCGTACGGCTGTATACGGCCGTGCCCTTATGTCTCAGATGCCCATAAGAGGGGCCCCGTATATACCCGCACACGGACCGCGAGAGGTTTTCGTCCGGAGAGTGACTCAGTCGCGCGCCAAAATCTCCACGTGCGGGACCACGAAGACGGCATCGGGTGCCTGCGCCCAACGCAGCCAGGCGGCTGCGATCGCCTCCAGCTCCTCGCCACTGCTGAACCCGTAAGCGACGGCCTGTTCGCCGAAGCGTGAGAAGCGCACCCGGTCGGCCCAGAGCCCGCCCCACCACGCCCGCGACTCCGGGTCGGCGTAAGTCCACGTCGAGCTCGACACCGCGACCGAGCCGAACCCGGCTTCGAGCGCCACGCCCATCAAACGGGGCCCGATGTTGGCGTCGTGCCCGTTCCGATCCGTCACCGCGAGATACAGCGACATCCACCGGTCCAGCATCGGGTCGGCCGGCGCCCACGTGAACGCCGAATAGTCCGAGTCCCTAGCCGCCAGCACGCCGTCGGGCGCAAGCACGCGCCGCAGCGCCACTAGAGCGCCCACCGGATCATCGAGATGCTGGAGCACCTGGTGCAGGTGGACCACGTCGAACGACGCGTCCGGGTAGTCGAGCGCAAACAGGTCCCCGACCTCGAAGCGCAGGTTCTCGACGCCCGGACCGGATCCGGCGGCGAACTGCGCCTGCGTAACCACCTCGGCCGACGCGTCCATCCCTACGACCTCGCCTGGTGCCACGAGTAGTGCGAGATCCGCGGTGATCGTGCCCGGCCCGCAACCGACGTCGAGTACCGACATCCCGGGCCGCAGGACGGGCAGCAGGTACGCGGCGGAATTCTCGGCCGTGCGCCAGGTGTGGCTGCGCAGGACGGATTCGTGGTGCCCGTGCGTATACGTCATCGGTACATTGTGGCGTGCCCGAATTGCCCGAGATGCAAGCTCTGTCCGAGCGTCTCGATGTGCTCCTCGCCGGGGCGACTCTCCGCAGAGCCGATCTCCTCGGCTTCTCGTCGCTCAAGACCTACTCGCCCGCCCCGGACGATCTCAAGGGCCACCGGCTCGAGCGCGTCAGCCGCAAGGCCAAGTACCTCGTGTGGACCTTCGAGGACGGCAACCGGATCGTCCTCCACCTCTCGCAGGCAGGCCGCCTCGATATCGAGGAGCCACCCAAGAAGACCAAGCCCCGCGGCGCGGTGGCGCGCTTCGTCTTCGGCCAGGGCGACGCCGGGCTCGACGGGCCAGGCATCGGGATCCTCGTGCGCGAGTACGGCACGCAACGGAAGGCCTCGTGGTGGGTGCTGCCAGCCGGAGACGACGGCCCGCTCGCCGGCCTCGGCCCAGAGCCTGGCACTGACGAATTCGCCGAGTTCATCCGCACGAGCGACTCCAACCGCCACCTCACGACCGATCTGCGCGACCAGCACGTCGTCTCGGGTATCGGACGCGGTTGGGGAGATGACATCCTCCAACGCGCCCATCTTTCGCCGTTCGCCTCGCTCCGCTCCCTCAAGCCCGAGCAGCGCGACGCCCTCATCGCCGCCGCCACCGAGGTGCTCGACGAGGCGCTCGACCTCGAGCGCAAACGCAAGGGTGGTCTCTCCGAGTCGAGCCTCGGTGGGCGCTTCAAGGTCCACGGAAAAGTCGGTGAGCCGTGCCCGACCTGCGGCACGAAGCTCGAGCGCGTCTCGTTCGAGTCCTACGAAATGGCGTATTGCCCCAGCTGCCAGACGGGCGGCAAGGTGCTGGCCGACCGCCGGATGTCGCGGCTGCTCAAGTAGCGGGTTCAGACGATCAGCGTCGTAGGGTCGGGCCACACGTAGCGCAGGCCCACCGGAGATCCGTTGAGCCTGTCGGCGTGACCTCCCGGTGGTGGGACGGGACGGCGATCGGCGCGACGGCCGCCGCGGGCGCCGTAGAACGCCTGGGCCGCTGTGTTC
>DATHPK010000058.1:0-17434 GCA_035483935.1 Acidimicrobiales bacterium | reverse complement strand
CACCACGTTGTCCTCGGTGCGGCCTTCCCCCGAGAACTGGGTGTGCTTCTGGCGCACGAGCAGCATCAGGTGCACCGTGATCAGGCCCAATAACGCGAGCGGGATGATCAGGACGTGGATGATGAAGAACCGCGGAATGATCGTCCCGTTGCCCGGGAACTGGCCGCCCCACAGGAACGAGACCATGTAGCTCCCGATGAAGGGTTGCGATTCGGCGATGGAATAGCCGATGCGGAGCCCCGTGCCGGAAATGAGGTCGTCGGGAAGCGAATACCCGATGAAGCCCTCCAGCACCGCCAAGACCAGCATGAAGATCCCGATGGTCCAGTTGAGCTCGCGCGGCTTGCGGAACGCGCCGGTGAAGAAGATGCGGGCCATGTGCACGATGATCGAGCCGATGAAGATGTCGGCCGCCCAGTGATGCATCTGCCGGATGAGGAGTCCGCCGCGCACGCTGAACGAGATGTTCACCGTCGACTGGTAGGCCTCCGACACTCGTTGACCTCGTAGCGGCGCGTACGCGCCGTGATAAATGACATCAGAGGCCGAGGGCACGAAGAAGAGCGCCAGGAAGATGCCTGTCGCGATCAGCACGACGAAGGAGTACAGGGCGATCTCACCCAACATGAAGGACCAGTGGTCCGGGAAGATCTTGTCGAGAAGTACCCGGCCGCCCTTGGCGACGCCGAACCGCTCGTCGAGTTCGTCGACGACCTTGCTCACGGGGCCGAAGGGTCCCATCGCCTGTCGCGTGCTGCGCTTCGTCCTGTTTGCGGTGTCGCTCATGTTGTCCGCTCGAAGAAGCCCGGTCCCAACGCCTGATCATAGGGCGCCGTGGAGATGAGATACCCCTGGTCGTTGTAGCCGAGGGGAAGCTGGGGCAGGGGCCGCGGCGCCGGCCCGAATTGGGGGACCGCCCCGTTCCGGACGTTGAACATCGACTGGTGGCACGGGCACACCAACAGCTCCAACTCACGCTCGTAGAGCCCCACCGGGCAACCCAGGTGCGTGCAGACCTTGGAGTAGGCGACATAGCCGTCGGGCGACCACCCCTCGCGTCCGGGCATCGTGGGCTCAGGCAAAGGCCCGTCCGAAAGCCGGATGAGAACGGTCTGGTCAGTGGCGAGACCCTGTTGCGTGAAGGTCACCCCGCCGTCTTCGACGCGCAGCTGGTTGCTCGGATAAACGGTCATGATGCCACCGGCCTGCAGCGTTTCCTTTCGGACCGGCCGTCCGTTCGAGTCGAGCAGGACCGTCCCCGCCCCCCAGTTGCTGACGTCGAGCTCGTCCTTCGGCAGCGGGCCCAGAGAGCGGATGAGCGGGAATGCCGCCACGATCCCGAAGACCCCGGCACCTCCCAAGAACATCAAGCCGAGCAGCTTGCGGCGCTTGACCACCACCGTCGTGCGCTCGTAGAGGGCAGCCGAGAGCGCGTCCCGTTCGTCGGCGGTGCCGGCCAGTTTGTGACGCTCTTCGACGAAGGGGCCTTGGGGCATGAGGTACTTCCCCCACGCCGTCAGCCCGAAACCCAGCGCGAACATGCCGCCGCCGAGCGCGCCGCCGAAGATCCACGGGCTCCAGTTCTGCCAGTAGGCGGCGCCGGCGATGCCGAACAACACCATCGAGACGAACAGGATCAGCGCGATGATGCCCTCGGCTCGCTCGGGGTGGCGGGCCGCGTCGCTCATGTGCGGGTCGCTCAACGCGGCGACCGGCATGGGCACCCGGGTGCGCGACGGCTGGTGGTCGGCGTCGCTCACGACCGCTCTCCGATCCAGAACGCGATGAGGGCCAGTCCCCCCACGCCGATCAGCAGGGCAACGAATCCTTCGGCCACCGGGCCGACTCCTCCGAGGGAGAAGCCTCCCGGGTTGGTCGGGTGCTGGAGCCGCCCCGTGACGTACGAGACGATGTCACGCACCTGGGTGTCGGAGAGATTGCCCGAGAAACGCGGCATGTTGGCCGGACCCGTGCGAACCGCCTCGACGACCTGCTGTGCCGTGACTTGCTTGTTGATGAGGGAGGGGGCATTGGTGCCGTACGCCAGTGCATCGCCGGTGCCCTCGATGGTGTGGCACGCCGCACAGTTGAGCGCGAAGAGGTCGGCTCCGATCGATTGGTTGGCCCCGTTCAAATGCGGATAGGGCACCGCCGGCACGGACGGGTCGAGTGAGTTGACCCACGCGGCGATCTCGAGCGCCTGCTGGGGCGTCAGGCGTGTCGGTCGCCGTTCCGCTTCGACCGCCTTCACGTCCGTGGCCGGCATCCGGCCCGAGCTCACCCAGAAGTCGACAGTGGCCGCACCCACGCCTTGGAGGTTCGGTCCGATCGTGGCCTCGGTCTTGCCGTCAACGATCATGATGCCGTTGGCGTTGTTGCCGTGACAGCTCGAGCAGGTCGTCGCAAAGAGCTGGCGTCCCGCTGCGATGTAAGACGCGGGCGGGTTGGCGTAGGTGATGGCGTGGTTGCCGTAGGAGATCAGGTTGCCGTCGTGGCAGATGAGGTTGGTGCTGGTAAACGGGTTCCCAGAGTTGGGCGTGGGGCTCACGCCCTTCGTGTTCACCGTGCCACAAGCCTTCAACACGCCGCTGGCGTTCGTCGACACCTGCGACGCGTCGTTGTGCCCGCTCGCCCCGGCCCCGGCGCCCGGGAAGAACACGGCCAGCGACGCCATGGCAGCGACGGACAAGAGGCCGGCAGGCAGAAGGAACTGCGTTCGGACCTTGCCCTTGAGTGGTGCGCGCACGCCTCGCATGCCTACTTGAGAAGGAACAGGCAACTGTAGAGACCGACCCAGACGATATCGACGAAGTGCCAGTAATAGGAGATGCCCTGCATGGCCGAGAGCTCGCCCGGGTCGCCACCCTTGTCTCCGCGCATGCGGCCCAGGAAGAAGGTCATCGCCACCAAGCCGATGAAGACGTGCAAACCGTGCAGTCCCGACATGATGTAGAAGAGCGACCCGTACGAGTTGGTGTACCAACGGGTCGACATGAACAGCCACTCGAACACCTGATTCGCCAGGAAGGCCGTGCCCAAGATGATGGTGGCGACGACCCAGATGCGGGCCGACCGCCGGCGGCGCCATTCCGCCTGGTAGACGGCGTACTGCATGGTGAAACTCGAGGCCACCAGGATCGCGGTGAAGATGCCCGCACGGATGACGTCGAGATCGGTCCCGGCCGGGGGCCAAGGCCCAATCGTGTTCGCCCTGATGGTGAAGAAGGCAGCGAACAGGCCGCTGAAGAACATCACCTCGGAGCCGAGCCAGATCATGACCCCGACGGCGAGCATCGGTGGGCGGTCGTGGACGATCTTCCCCTGAGGCGCGGGGACCTCCGCCGAAACTGCCTGGGTCACAGGGCTTTTTCTAGTCGACCGGAAGCCGAAATCGCCAACTAGCAGGTGATGGCACCGAGGCTCCGGCCCCGAGGCTGAACTCCCTGCTCAGCGGAGGTCGACCGGCACGGGATCGGCGTGCAGGATCGTCAACCGTTTGGTCGGTCGGGTCAGGGCGACGTAGAGGGTCCGCAAGCCCCGTGTGGTCACCACGGGGGGAGCCTCCCCGGGCGGCTCGTCACCCACCGACGCGATCAGCGACGGTTCGACGACGACGACGGAGTCGAATTCGAGCCCGTTCGTCTCGTCGGCCGGGAGCAGGACCAAGCCGGCCGCCAGGCCTTCCCCGGTCGGATCGCGCGGGTCGGTGGCATCGAGCCCAGCGTCGGACAGCGCGCGGGCCAGCTCGGGGAGCATGACCGCCGGGCCGAGAACGGCAACACGTCCCGGCCTGACGGCCCACTCCTCTTCGCGAGCCAGTTCCGCCAGTCGCGTCGCGAGTTCGACGCGGCCCGAACGGACGATGCGGGGAGCCTGCCCGGACTCTCTCACCGGGCGCGGCGGGGTGATCGTCGGTGCGGCGACGGCCAACACTTGCGCGGCGAGCGCAACGACTTCCGCCGGTGTCCGGTAGCTGACGGTCAGTTCGACCAGCCGGGGCGGACGTTGCGGACTCAGGTGCCGAGTGACATCGTCCCAATGCCGCGGTGCCCAGGGCCCGGTCGCCTGGGCAATGTCCCCCACCACGGTCATGGAACCCGAGAGGGAACGGCGCGCCAACATGCGCAGTTGCATGGGCGAGAGGTCCTGCACCTCGTCGACGACGATGTGACCGAATGACCGGACCTCGTCGCCGCCTCCGGCCGCGGTCACCAGTGTGGGAACCGGCGACGCCGCCAAACCCTGGGGCCAGAACCCGCCCTCCTGCGCGTTCCCCTCTTCGCTCCGCTGGACCCGAGCCCTGGCCGGACGACCCCGGCGCGGCCCGAGGAGGGTCCTTGCCTCGTCGATCAAAGCAGTGTCACCCACGGTCCACGGCACGGCGTCCAGGGATTCACTGCGAGGCCGGTACAGCCGTTGCACGTCAGTCGCGCCGAGGATTCCCTTGCCCGCGGCCGCCAACAGAGGCCGCGCGCCGAGGAGATCGTGAACGAACTCGTGCGGCGACAGTCGCGGCCACATCCGGTCGAACGCCTCGATCACCTCGGGAACGCGACGGAGCCGTTGCGCCAGGTCGTTTCGTTCCTCCTGGCTCGGCGTGTCGTCTGTCGCCCCGGTGACGCCGCCGCGCGAGAGGCGGGCGCGGTACTCGTCTGACAACTCCCGGACCACTTGCGCCTCGACGTAGCGCCGCCGCGCGTTGTGCGTACCCGGCCGCCGCCGGGCCAGCGTCACGATCTCCTCGGTCACCCCAGCGCGCAACCGGAGCACGCCTGCACCGAAAGGGATCTCCACGTCGCTCCGCAACGGCCGCTGACGTGTGCGTACGGCCTTGGCCAACACCTTGACCATCCGCACGTCGCCCTTCAGTTTCGCAACGGCCGGATCGTCGACACCACGGACCCGAACCTCGGGGACGAGTCCCGCCACCGTGGAAAGGCTGACGCCCGTCTCCCCCAACGAAGGAAGAACCTGCTCGATGTAGCGAAGGAACAGCGGGTTGGGGCCGACGACGAGGACGCCCTGGCGCTCCAGCGGGAAGCGGTGGGTGTAGAGCAGGTACGCCGCACGGTGGAGGGCGACCGCCGTCTTGCCCGTGCCGGGGCCGCCCTGGACGACGAGCACACCCGGCAGAGGCGAACGGATGATCTCGTCCTGCTCGCGCTGGATCGTCGCGACGATGTCGCCCATGCGCCCCGTCCGCGCCTGACCGAGTGCGGAGAGCAGCGCGCCGGGCCCGCCCAGGACCATGCCGGCGGACAACAGACGCTCGCCATCCTGGTTCGGGTCGACGACCGCCGGGCCTTCGGGTCTGCCGGCCGGATCGACGAAGTACTCGTCTTCAAGCCCGAGCACTGCCCGTCCGCGCACCGCGAGATGGCGGCGGCGTGCGAGGCCCTGAGGATCGAGTCCGGTCGCCCGGTAGAAGGGCTCCGCCACGGGGGCGCGCCAATCCACGACCAAGGGCTCGTGGTCCGGGCCGGATACGGCGAGGCGTCCGATGTGGAACGACTCCCCGAGGGCGCCGTTGGCGACTCCGTTACCTGGCTCAGGAAGACGATCGATGCGGCCGAAGTACAAGGCCTGGTCCCCGATGTCGAGCTGATCGAGCCGGGCCAGGCTGGTGCGAACGACGATGTCTCGTTCGGTGCGCGATTGGAACGTCCCGCCCCGACCGAGATCCAAGACCCCCTGGAGCATCTGGCGGGCTTCGCCTCGCATGAACTCGAGTCCGTCGTAGGCCCGGTTGAGGAACTCCTGTTCATCCTGTAGATCCGGATGTGCGGGCACCTCTCCCCTTTCGCCCCGGTCCCACGGGAAACGGTTCAGTTTAGACGCCCTCGTACGCCCCGGATGGCGGCATCGCCACGCCTACGATGATCCGGACCGAAAGGATTGCCATGCTCATCTCCACCATGAACGACGTGCCCGGTTACAAGGTGACATCGGTGCTCGGTGAGGTGTTCGGACTGACCGTTCGCTCGCGGAACGTCGGCTCCCAGTTCGGGGCGGCGTTCAAGTCACTCGCCGGAGGCGAGCTCAAGGGGATGACCAAGAATCTGCAGCTGTCCCGCGAGGACGTGACCAACCGCATGGTGGAAGAGGCGGAGGCCCGGGGCGGCAACGCCGTCCTGGCGATGCGGTTCGACACCTCGGAGATGGGCGGCAACTGGACCGAGATCTGCGCCTACGGGACCGCGGTCGTCATCGAGCCGATCGGGTGAATCCGCCGGCAGAGGCCGTGCCAGGCCTGGTGCGGGCCTGCCGACGGGAGCCGGTGGATCGCACGCCGGTGTGGTTCATGCGCCAGGCGGGGCGCTCTCTCCCCGAGTACCGCGCCGCCCGAGGTGACGGATCGATCCTGGCGGCGATCGGGGACGCCGCCCTTTCCGCCGAGCTCACGCTGCAGCCCGTCCGGCGCTATGGGGTCGACGCCGCCGTCCTGTTCTCCGACATCGTCGTGCCCCTGCACGCGATCGGGTTCGGCGTCGACGTGGAGCAGGGCCGGGGACCGGTGGTGGCGCAACCGTTCCGGAACGAGTCGGATCTCGATCGCCTCCGTCCCTTCGAGCCCGACGATGACGCCCCCTATGTCGCCGAGGCGGCAAGGTTGGTCGCCAAGGAGCTCGCCGGCACCGGTGTGGCGCTGATCGGATTCGCCGGCGCACCCTTCACGGTGGCGAGCTACGCGGTCGAAGGTGGCCCGTCGCGCACATTTGCACGAGTGAAGGCCCTCATGCACGGTGAACCCACCCTCTGGGACCGCCTCACCCAGCGCCTGGCGGCGATGGCGGTCGCGTCCATCCGGTCGCAGGTCGCGGCAGGCGCTCAGGCGGTCCAGCTCTTCGACAGCTGGGCCGGCGCTCTGTCGCCCGACGAGTACGCCCGGTTCGCGCTGCCCGCAACCCGCGCGGTATTCGAGGGCATTGCCGACCTCGGTGTCCCGAGCATCCTGTTCGGCGTCGGCACCGGGGAGCTGTTGGGCCAGATGGCCGGTGCCGGGTCCGACGTCGTGGGTATCGATTGGAGGGTGCCGCTCGACGAAGCGCGCCGCCGGGTGGGCGGGCGCGCGGTACAGGGAAACCTCGACCCCGCGCTCTGCCTGGCGCCATGGCCGGTTGTCGAGCGCGAGGTGCGCGAGGTGCTGACCCGGGCCGAGGACGGGACCCGAACGGGACACGTCTTCAACTTGGGCCATGGGGTGCTGCCCGAGACCGATCCCGCCATCCTCGCCGACGTGGTCGAGCTGGTGCACCGGGAGACCGCACGCAGGTGACCGTCGGCGTCCTCCTCATGGCGCATGGCACTCCGGCCAGCCCAGAAGAGATCGCCGCGTTCTACACGCGGATCCGCCGGGGACGTCCGCCGGACGCCGGGCAACTGGCCGAACTGGAAGGCCGCTACCGGGCGATCGGCGGCGTGTCGCCGCTGGCGGAACGCACCCGGGCCCAGGTCGGGGCCGTGCGGGCGGAGCTCGAGCGCCGCGCACCGGGGAAGTTCGCCGTCGCCTTCGGCGCCAAGCACACCGAACCGCTGATCGAGAAGGCTGCGGCCGAACTCGTTTCGGCCGGCCACGAGCAAGTGGTCGGGCTCGTCCTTACACCGCATGCCTCGTCGATGGGTTCTCAGGAGTACCTCGACCGGGCGGCCGAGGAGCTCGGCGAGACGCCGTTCGTGGCGATCGGCGCCTGGTACGCGCAACCGGCGCTGGTCGATCTCCTGGCGTCTCGCGTGACGGCCGCGCTCGGCGCGGTGAACGGTCTGGGACGTGTCATCTTCACCGCGCATTCGCTCCCCGAGCGCATTCGCGAAGGCGGTGACACCTACCCCGAACAGGTGGCGGAGTCAGCAGAGCTCGTCGCCAGCCGAGCGGGACTCGGTGAATGGGACGTCGCCTGGCAGAGCGCGGGGCGCACACCAGATCCGTGGCTCGGCCCCGACGTCCGCGACGTCGTCAGACAACTGGGTGCCGACGCGGCCACCGACGCCGTGGTCCTCTGTCCCATCGGCTTCGTCGCCGATCATCTCGAGGTGCTCTACGACCTCGACATCGAGCTGGCTCCCGTCGCGAAAGACTCCGGACTCGAATACGTGCGGACCGAGTCGCTCAACGACGACCCCGTCTTCATCGGGGTCCTGGCCGATCTGATCATGGCCGCCGCTTCCTGACATGACCGGGCGGGTCGTGATCGTCGGCGGGGGGATCAGTGGGTTGGCCGCGGCGTGGGAGCTCAGCGGAGCAGTGCACCCGCAAGAGGACCCGCCCGAGATCGTGTTGCTCGAGGGCTCGGACCGCCTCGGCGGCATGTTGCGCAGCGACGATTTCGCCGGGCGCGTCGTCGACATGGGGGCCGACGGCTTCCTCGGTCGGCGGCCCGAGGCGATCGAGTTGTGCCGGGAGGTCGGCCTCGAGGACAAGTTGGTCCCCATCGCCGCCCGCGGTGCGTCCATCTGGTCCCGCGGCCGGCTGCGGGTGCTACCCGAGGGGCACGCCCTGGGCATCCCGACCAGGTTCTGGCCGACGGCCCGCAGCGGCATCCTCGGTGTCGGTGGTGCCGTGGCACTCGCACGCGACGCGCTGCTCCCGCGACCCGACGTGCGCGGGCCCATCGGCGACCGGGCCATCGGGCCCCTCGTGGCACGCAAGCTGGGGCGAAAGGTCGTCGACCGCCTGGCCGATCCGCTGATCGGTGGCATCCATGCAGGTTCGGTGGACGACATGTCGGCGGCAGCCGTGTTCCCGCCCCTCCTCGCGGCCGCGCATCGCCGTGGCAGCCTCATGCGGGCGCTCCGTGCCGAAATCCCTCGGCCGGACCCGGACGGGCCGCCGCTCTTCTGGGCCATCGAGGGCGGCATGTGCGCGTTGGTCGACGCGCTCTCGTCGGCACTCGAACGCCGCGGGGCGAAGCTGGTGGTGTCGAACCGTGTCGAGGGCCTGGAGCGTGACGGGGGCGCCTGGACACTGACCGGTGCCCACGAAGTGCGGGCGGATGCCATCGTGCTGGCACTGCCTGCGCCGGCCACCGCGTTGCTGTTGCAACCGCACGACGACGAGGCCGCCGCCTTGCTCGCGTCCATCGACTACGCCTCCGTCACCGTGGTGACGTTTCGTGCCCCGGCCGAGTGTGCGCCGGCCGAGCTGTTCGGCACGGGCTTCCTGGTGCCCCGGCGTAGTGCGGCTAAGGGCCGTGATCCGTGGGCCGTGTCCGCGTGCACTTTTCTCGACCGCAAGTGGCCGCATCTCTTGCGCGAGGGCGAGATCCTGTTACGGGCCTCACTGGGCCGGATCGACGACAGCCGTGCCGACG
This sequence comes from Acidimicrobiales bacterium, assembly GCA_035483935.1. GTDB lineage: Bacteria > Actinomycetota > Acidimicrobiia > Acidimicrobiales > RAAP-2 > Bog-473. Next base: position 8,126 of record DATHPK010000058.1, on the reverse strand, counting down.
AGTGGACGGACGCGGACTGTGCCACGCGGGCGTGGGACGAGCTCGGCGCCCTGATGGGCGTGACCGGCGCGCCGAGCGAGTGGGCCGTGGCGCGCCACCCGCGGGCGTTCCCGCAATATCGCGTCCATCACCTCCTGCGCACGGCCGGGGTCGAAGCCGCCGCGGCGCGCCTCGGCCGTTTGGCGGTGGCTGGATCGGCGTTCCGCGGCGTCGGCATCCCGGCCTGCATCGCCGGCGGTCGTGCGGCAGCCCTCGCCGTGTCGTGACCTGGCCGCAGCGCGGCGGCCACATCGCCGTCCCTTCGGTGGCGGCCGGCGTGTTGCTCGCTCTCTCTTTGCCGCCCTGGGGATGGTGGCCCCTCGGGCTCGCGGGTGCCGGCATCTTGTATTGGCGCCTGGCCGGGCTGCCGCTGCGGACCCGCGTGTGGTCTGGGTGGCTCGCGGGGCTGGGCTGCTACGCGATCGGACTGTTCTGGGCCCGCGCCTTCAATTGGTACGGAGCGGTCGTGCTGATCCTCGTCGAAGCGCTCTTCTTCGCCGCAGCCGCCGCCCTGACGCCGCCCGTCCGCGGACGTGCGCTGGCCTTCGTGGCTGCGTGCACGCTGGCAGAAGCGCTGCGCATGACGTGGCCGTTCGGCGGACTCCCACTTGGCGGCGTGTTCCTCGGGCAGGCCGATGGTCCTCTCGTAGAGCTGGCGCGGCTCGGTGGGCCGTTGCTCATTACCGCCGGCGTGTGGGCCGGTGGCGCGGCCGCTGCCACCATCGTCACGTGGCTCCGGGCGCTCCGGAAGGGCACAGGCCTGCCGTCGGTCGCCGGTGCGTTGGTGGTCGTCCTCGGACTGGCGGCCCTCACCGTGGTGGGCGCCGTGGTTCCCGACGGCGGTCCCCCCGTCGGCACGGTCCGGGTCGCCCTGGTGCAGGGTGGAGGTCAGCGCGGTCTGAGCAAGGAGCAGGTCTCGCCGACGTCGGTCTACGACGCCCAGCTCTCGGCGATGTTCGCCGTGGCTTCGGCGCACCCGCATCCCGAGCTCGTGGTGTGGCCCGAAGACGTCGTCGCCCTGGACCGGCCGTTGAGCGGATCGCCCGAGGCGGCGACCCTCAGCCATCTCGCCCGGAGCCTCCGGACGACGCTCATGGTGGGCGTCACCGAGCCGGCGTCCGCCACGACGTTCCGCAACGAGGTGGTGGCGTGGGGTCCCAACGGGGAGATCGTGGGCGTCTTCGAGAAGGTGCACCGTGTTCCGTTCGGCGAATACGTGCCGCTCCGCTCCTTCTTCTCCCACTTCGCCGATCTTTCGGGTGTGCCCACCGATGCCGTGCCCGGTCATGGCTCCGGTCTCATGCGCACGCCTGCAGGACCCCTCGGCCTCCTGGTCTCCTTCGAGATCTTCTACGCAGGCCGCAGCCACGAATCGGTGCGGGCGGGCGCGGAATTGCTCAGCGTTCCAACGAATACGTCCTCGTACAGCACCTCGCAGGTGCCGACCCAGGAGATCGCGGCTGCGATCGTCCAGACGATCGAAACGGGCCGCGACCTCGTCCAGGCCGCGCCCACCGGTTTCAGCGCGGTCGTGACCCAGCGAGGCGTCGTCGTTGAACGGACCGACCTCGGGAAGCGGCAGGCGATCTTCGCCACCGTTGCGCTCCGCCGCGGCATGACGCCCTACGACCACTGGGGGGACCTGCCCGTGTTGCTCCTCGCTGCACTCGCGCTCGCCCTGGGGTGGGCTCGACAGCTGCGCTACTCGTAGTAGCCGGAGTGGATGTAGACGCACGGCACTCCCGCCGCGACGTACATCGCATGGTTGGACGGGTCGTCCTCGAAGGCGAGACGCAGATCGAAGCCGAACTCGCGCAGTTGTTCGACGGCCGCCTGCTTGAACCCCGTGACGTGCGCGTAGTCCCCTTGGGCCCGCATGACCAAGAGGTCCCACCGCAGGCCGTAACGCTTGAGCCAGGCCAACGTCTGGGGTTGGACGCGGAGCGGCCGGCCGGTGAGGAGTACGACGTGCAGCGAAGCGTCGAGGAGCTCCAGGAGCCGTGCGATCTCCTCGATCACCGGGTCGTCCCCGCAGGCTTCGAAGAAGGCGGTCCAATCCCGCCTGCCGCGTTCGATGAAGTGCTGGCGCCCGGCCGCATCGGACAGCACGCCGTCGATGTCGAACACGACGGCCGGGCCGGGGGCCGGGCCTTCGCGCCAGGCCCAGTTCGTCCGCCTGGTGTCTGGGCGTGGACCGGGCACGAAAGCCCAGCTTAACGACCTGACCTCCTCCTTCTGGCGGACGGACTCCCCCTCTGGAGGGAGCGTCCCATATGTGAAGAAGTGACACGATGGACGGCGCATGAACGGCAACATCGACAGCGCCGTGCTCGGCACCGAGCCCCAACCGCACGGTGAGCGCTGCCGGATCGACGTCGCCTTGGGCCGCCGTGTCGAAGTGATCGGCGACCTCCTGCTCCCGCCCGAGCCGTCGGCCTCGTCCGCGGCGGTGAGCCGGGACATCACGCGGCGGCTCGAGGAGTGGCAGGGGCCTGGGATCCTGATCGTGTGCGGCCGGCTCGTCGCGCAGGGATGCCCCGAGGGCTCGGCCCTCGAGGCGTTCGAGAATCACCCCGATCTCACGGCGGCGCTGGGTGCGTTCGCCGTCCGTCCGGAATCGGCGGTGCTCGTCGTGATGGCGCCCGGCGCGAGGGACAGCGCGCTCGTCGGTGCGTTGACCCGCGGCGGCGTCCGGGTCGTCGAGGCCGTCGACCTCGACTGCGAAACCGGTTCGGGACGACGGACGGTGTTGGTTCGCGCCGGGTCGATGCGTCCCGACACCACTCCCATCGATGCCACCCCCGGTGACGACCGACCCTGGCTGGCCGGGATCGAGCGGCTCGACGACCCTCTCGAGTCCCGGCGCTTCGTCACCTCTCGTCTGCTCTACCGGCGTCTGCGTCGCTATCTGTGGGCACCGCCCCTCGTGCTCGCGGCGATTGCCCTGTTGTTACGGATCGAGTGGGTCTCCCATGGCCTCGGGCACGTCTTCCGCTCTCCCCGACAGCAGAACGCGCTCCAACACGCCTACAACGCTTCATGGTTCTCCCGCTTCGTCGTCACGTTGGTGATCGCGGTCGCGCTGCTCGCCGTACTCGCGCTTGTGGTCGCGATCACGTCGCGCGGCATCTGGCGTGCTCTGGGCGGCGAGGGCCTCCCCGCGCCGTGGGCCCGCGAACGATCGGGCGCCGGGCCGATCGCGCACGCGCAACTCGAGATAGACGGCGAGAACGCGCTCGACATGACGCGGAACGCCGTCGAGAACGGAGCCGCCGGTGTTATCGCGGGGGGTGCCGTCGCTCCCGAACTCACCCACCTCGACGCGGGCTTCTTCGCGTGTCCGGGTGCGACATCCGAGGTCGTGCACGAGCACCGCGGCCGGCTGGGGCTGCCCCCGACCTTCCTGCACCACCGGCAGGAGTCGACCATCGAGATCGAGACGGGGGCCGAGCTACACGTCCGCCTCATCCTGGCCACGGCCGACCTTCCGATGGCGACGATGGGCGAGCGGCTCGTCACGGCGGACTCGGTCATCAAGGGCCGCACCAAAGCCGCCGAGGTCCACGCCGAGCTGGTGGCGGGATGGCCGACCGGGGCGTCGTGGCCGCCCGCTCCCGAGGTCGCCGCGGACCGTGTCCGGGTGCGGCGGATCCGGCGCCTCGCGGCGGTGTCCCTCTTCGTGGCGGGCGCCATCGACCTGCTCTCGTCGGTGACTGCCCCGCTGCGGACCCACCTCCATCTGATCGCGCAATACCTGCCGGTGGCCCTCGTCCAGGCCGCGGGGGCCCTGGTTGCCATCGCCGGCATCGGGATGATCATGCTGTCGCGAGGCATCCTGCGGGGCCAACGCCGCTCCTGGCTGGTAGCGGTGCTGTTGCTCACGGCGACGCTGGCCCTCCATCTCGTGCATGCAGCTGACGTGATCACGCTGTTGGTGTGCGCCGCCGTCCTGGTGTTGCTCGTCGTGCAGCGCGACCTCTTCCGCGCCGTGTCCGAGCCCGCGACGGTGGTCGGTGCGTTCGCCATCCTCGCCATCGGCGGCCTGTTTGCGACCCTCGGTGGCTTCGTGGGCGTCGAAGTGGCCGGCAACGTGCACCACCATCCACTCCCGGGCTGGCCCAGCGTGCTCGCCGGCTCGGCAGAACGGCTCGTCGGCGTGAAGTGGGTCCGGTTCCCGTCGACGATCGACCGCTTCGCGTCAATCACCCTCCTCGCGGTCGGGATCAGCCTGATCGTCGTGGCGCTCTACCTCCTGACGCGTCCCGTCGTCGACCGGAGCCTCTCCTCGGGGCGCGCCGCAGTCGGCCGACGCGCCGCGGAGTTGCGGGCGCGCGACATCGTCCGCCGGCATGGCACGGGCACGCTCGACTACTTCGCGCTGCGGGACGACAAGCAGTGGTTCTTCCACCGCGATTCGCTGGTCGCCTATGCGGTCTTCGGCGGGGTGTGCCTGGTCTCCCCGGACCCGATCGGCCCGTTCTCCGAACGGGCGCACGTGTGGGATGCGTTCCGTCGCTACGTCGACCGCCACGGTTGGGGGCTCGGGGTGATGGGTGCCGGTGAAGAGTGGCTCCCCACGTACCAGGCCTCGGGGATGCGGTTCGTCTACATCGGAGACGAAGCCGTCGTCGATCCACGCGTCTTCTCCCTCGAGGGCGGGAAGATGAAGGGACTGCGCCAGGCCGTCAATCGTGTCGCGCGTTACGGCTACACCGTTCGCTTCCTCGATCCCGCCCATCTCGATCCGCAGGATGCCGCGCGCATGGCCGAGTTGATGGCCAAGAGCCGCCGGGGCGAGCAGGAACGCGGCTTCTCCATGATGCTGGGGCGGCTGTTCGACCCGCGTGACGCCGACCTGCTCTTGACGCTGGTCGAGGGGCCCGACGGTGAGCCGGTTGCCATGTGCCAGTTCGTCCCGTCGCCGGCCATCGGCGGGTACTCACTCGACCTGATGCGCCGCGACCCGGGCGACCATCCCAACGGCCTGCTCGACTTCGCGCTCTGCTCGACGATCGCCCACCTCAAGGAGCGGGGGATGAGCGGTCTCAGCCTGAACTTCGCGGCCATGCGGTCGATCCTGGAGGGAGACTCGGGCGACGGCGTGACCCAGCGCGTCGAGCGCTGGGCGATCCGCCGCCTGTCCGGCGTCCTCCAGATAGAGACGCTGTGGCGGTTCAACTCGAAGTACGAGCCACGCTGGCTGCCGCGCTACATCGTCTTCGACTCCGCTGAGCAGTTCGTGCCGGTCGCGGTCCAGATCATGCGGGCCGAGTCCCTGACCGAGGTGCCGGTGATCGGGCGGCTCCTCACGACGGGCGTGGCGAAGCGAGCGGGGCCTGCGGTGCCCGAAGAGGTCGTCGCCGCCATCGGGTCCGAGGAGGTCAGCGCGGCGGCACGAGAGGCCGAGGCGACCGGTCCACGGGCGTAAGGGCGGACAACCGAGAGACCCTCAGCAGATGAGGCCGAGGATGCAGTGCTTGGCGGTGGTCGTTGTCGTGGGGGGCGAGGTCGTTGTCGTCGTCGGCGGAGGCGGGGGCGCCGTGGTCGTCGTCGGGACGGTCGCGCTGGTCGTCGGTGTCGGTGTCGGTGGCGGCGCGGGCGCCGTCGTCCCGGGCAGGTACACATAGGTGCCTGCCGTCGGAGCCGTCTCGCTCCTGCGCGGCTGAGTCGTCGGCGTACTGGGGCTGGGCGTCGTCGACGAGGTGGTCGGGGATGGAGCGGAGGCCGGCTGGACCGTGGCCGCGGCGGTCTTGGGCCCGTTGGCGCTGATCGGACTCACGTTCTGCACGCTTTGTACCGGCAGTCGCGGCTGGCCGCTGCCCGGGGAGAGCAGTACGAGCACAGCCAGCAGGACCCCGACCACACCCAGGCCGGCCAGCATGCCGGTGCGGTGAGAGCGCGACCGGGGAAGGCGCACCGGCTCGGCGGATTCCTGATGGACGGAGGCCCGTGCCGACTTCTCTGCGACGAGAGATGCGGCAGGTGCCACGACGGGGACCGGCGTGGTCTCGGGGGTGGCGGAAGTGGGCTCCCCGAACTCCTCGCGTATGAGGCGATCGGCCAGGCCGGGCTCCTCGGGCGCCGCCGCCGGACCGGACTTACGCCCGGTCGATTCCTCGTCCATCTCGATCCGTTCCTCGTCCACCGGTCGCGCCGGCGGTTCCCACCTGAGGAAAACCGCTGCGAAGCGCTCAGCTTACGGCGGCACCTCCGAGCCCCACCGGGGGGAAGCGGCACCGTATGTCCTGGCCCACGTCACACGGGCGTGGGCGACCCGGGCTGAGCGTTAGTGCGGCAAGAAGAGCAGCGTGGCGTGGTTGGCGAAGTCGATGAGCGGCTGGGGCCAGATGCCGAAGAGCACCGTGACCCCGGTGCACACCCCGATGGCGATGGCGGCGAGCACGGGCACGTCGACGGGCTCGGGCCCCGTTGCTTCCTCCTCGACGTCCTCGTCGGCCAACAGGATCTGCTCGTTGAGCGTCGTGACTGCCGCGGCGGTCGAGGCCGGTGTGGCCCACTCGAAGCCCCCGCCGCTCGCGCGTTCGGCGACCGGCACCGCCACGCCTTCGTCGGGGATCTCCGGCGGCGCCGTCGCGGTGATGGTCCCGCCGCCGACCATGGACTCGTCGTAGGCGAGCTCGGCCGAACCGCCGGCCGCCGCGCCCTCGGGCTCCCCGAGCCCACCTCCTGCGTACATGAGCACGGCCACCCGGAGGTAGAAGTAGCCCGCCACGACGGCCGTCACCATGGCGATCGCGCCGAGCGGCACGTAGCCGGCGTCGATGGCCGCGAAGACGACCTCCACCTTGGCCCACAGGCCCGTCGTGAACGGCATGCCGGCCTGCGCGAGCAACAGCACGGCGAAGGCGAGCGCCAGCAAGGGCTGACGGCCGGCCAGGCCTCGGTAGCGCGACAGGTCGTGGTCTGCATCCCCTTCCCTGCCGAGCAGCGTCACGATGGCGAAGCTCCCGATGGTCATCAACATGTAGGCGAAGAGGTAGTAGAGCGCAGCGCTCGCGCCGCGCGCCGTTCCGGCCGTGACGCCGAGGAGGATGAAGCCCGCATGGTTGATCGACGAGTACGCCAGCATCCGCTTCACGTCCCGCTGGCGCAGAGCGACGAAGGCGCCGAGCACCAGCGACAGCACGGCCAGGGCGTAGACGATGGGCCGCCAGTCGGTCGTGACGGTACCGAGCGCCGAGAAGAGCACGCGCAGCATCGCCGCGAAAGCGCCCGCCTTGGCCACGGCCGCCATGAAGCCAGTCACCGGTGAGGGGGCGCCCTGGTAGACGTCGGGCGTCCACATGTGGAACGGCACCGCCGCCACCTTGAACGCGAAGCCCACCAGCAGGAGTGCCAGCCCGGCGAGCAACAGACCGTTGGAGAGCACGACGTTCTTGGAGAGGAAGTCCGCGATCTGGGTCAGGTTCGTCGAACCCGTGGCGCCATAGGTGAGCGCGATGCCGTAGACGAAGATGGCCGACGAGAAGCCGCCGAGGATGAAGTACTTGAGGGCCGCCTCGCCCGATGCCGCCCGCCGGTAGTTGAACGCCGTCAACACGTAGAGGGCGATGGAGAGGATCTCGAGGCCCAGGAAGACGATGATCAGGTCGTTGGCCATCGCCATCAACATGGCGCCCGAGGCGGACACCATCGCCAGCACGTGGAACTCCGCGCCCTGCACGCCCTCACGGCGCAGGTACCCGTCCGCGACCAGCGCACTGAGCAGCATGGCGATCGCAACGAGCATCATCACGAAGACGCTGAAGCCGTCCATGACGACGGCCTGCTTGATGTAGGTGTGCGGTCCGTGGTCCTGCACGTCGGTCCACTGCCAGATCGCGACGCCGAGCGCTCCACCCGAGATCACGATGGTCGCCATCGTCGACACCGCCACGCGGAGCGGCCGCGCCACCAGCGACGCCAGCCCGAGGAGCAAGACGGCGCCACCGATCATGATGATGGGCGGCATGATGGCGAGCCAACGGATCGGGGGCACCGCGATGGTGTCCGACGGGACGTGGCTCGTCGTGGCGAGGAGGGTCGCGATCACTTCACGCCCTCCACGCCCTTGACCGCGACGGACG
>DATHPK010000057.1:0-1892 GCA_035483935.1 Acidimicrobiales bacterium | reverse complement strand
AGTCCGTCTTCGCCCGCTCGTAGTTGTCCCGGGTGCCGCTGACGCGGCCGTTGATCTCGCAGATCACCGAACCCATCCGGGCGATGTGCGCCGACACGGCGCCGCCGTCGCGGTGGACCTCCACCTCGCCCAGCTTCTTGGGCTCGCCGTTGATCTCCCTGCCCCCGATGAGCGACTGCTCTGTCGTCATCGGCATGAGGATCGGGTACTCCCCCACCCGGTCCCCGTGCCGGGCCTGGACGCCGATCCAGCCGGCACCGAACACGGGCAGGCCGGGCATCTCGACCCGGGTGATCGTGATGCGGACCAACGGCTCGGGCCCCGGTTGCAGCGGTGGCGGGAGTACCGCCGCCACGATCTCGGGTTCGGTCTCGTACAGCGCGGTGACCGCCTCGGACCAGATGTCGGCCTTCTTCGCCTCGATCTCGCGGTTCACCTGCTGGCGGCGGGCGCCGTAACGGACGGTGTGCACGGTTCCTCCCATCTCGTCCTCCGTCACCAGGCGCGCAGCATCTGGGTCGGGTCGAACGCGTTGCAGGTCGTCTTCGGCCATTCGCCCTGGGGGAGCGGCCGGGCCACGTCGGAGACGAGCGGGCCGATGCGATCGCCGATGGGCCTGAGCGCATCGAGATCGAACCCGTAGAACGCGGCGGCGGTCGACTCGACCATCGTGCGCACGTCGGGCTCGGCGTAGTCGGCAAAGGCCACACGCAGCGCCTCGGTCGTGTAGGGATAGCTCCCCTCGGTGTGCGGGTAGTCGGCGCCCCACATGACATGCCCGATCCCGAGGTCGCGGCACAGCGGCGCCTCGCTGGGGCGCAGGAAGGACGCGCCGATCCAGAAATTCCGGGCGAAGTACTCCGAGGGCTTCATGGTCATCTTCGCCGCGGCGGCACCGAAGAAGTTGGCCTCCGCCGCGTCCGCCAGCGTCATGCGGCCGTAGAACCAATCGAGCGTCTCGAGGCCCCGGGGCAGCCACGCCACGCCCTGCTCGGTCACGGCGAAGCGCAGGGTCGGATGGCGCTCCAGCACGCCGGAGAAGATGAGGTGCCACACAGAACGGTGGCTGAACCACGGGATCTCGATGAGCATCATGGAGCGGGCCGCTTCGTGCTCGCCGTAGTCGGGCAGGGCGCTGCCGCCGTGGATGTTGACGGGCACGTCGAGCTCGGCGCACACCTGCCACAACGGCTCGTAGTGGTCCTCCCAGAGCGGCGGCAGGTGGGAGTTCGGCGGGATCGAGGGCAGGAGGATGCCCCCGAACGGCGCGTCGAAGGTCTCCTTCGCCCATCGCACCTCGGCCACGGCGTCGTCCATGTCGTTGGCGAACACCTGCACGATGCCGGCGCGCCGGCCCGGTGCCGCCGCGCAGAAGTCGGCCAGCCACCGGTTGTGCGCCTGGACGCCGGCCCAGCGGCGTTCGTAGTCCTCCGGGCTCGGCGGGAGGGCGACGAGATTCCCCTCTTCGAAGAACGGCGGGACGGTGTTGGGGAACAGCACCTCGGCGACGATGCCGTTGGACTCGGTCTCCTCCAGACGGCGGGCGTTGTCCCAGTTGCGGTACGCCCACGGCAAAAGGAGGTCGGCGAAGGGATTCACGTAGGCGTCCGCCCAGGCGTCGAAGTCGTCGTGCCAGCGGCTGGCCAGGTAGGAGCGGTAGTCCTGAATGTCGCCTCCGGCGTGGCCGTCGGCCGAGACGATCGTGTAGCGCTCCGGCGCCGTCGTCGAGGCCATCAGGTCAGCGCCGCCGGTGGAAGTTGGCCCGCACCGATGGCATCGGCCCTGCGGTGCAACATGGCCGCGCTGTCCTCGAGGCCGTACCCGATCACGAAATCCCCCCGCTTGACGCCCGCGACGCAGAAGCGTCCGAGCTCGCGCAGGTCCATCAGCTG
>DATHPK010000056.1:0-5082 GCA_035483935.1 Acidimicrobiales bacterium | reverse complement strand
CCGGTGGAGCTCTTCACGAACTTGCCGCCGGTGCGCAAGACCCGGCCGTCGGCCAGCACCACTTCGAGGCCAAGGACGTGATGCCGGGTGACCCCGTAGCGGACCGCCCTCATGCCGCCGGCGTTGGTGCCGACGTTGCCGCCCAGCGATGCGGTCTGCTCGCCCGGCGAGACCGGATAGGTCAGGCCGAGCGGGAGCAGCGCCGCGTTGAGCTGTTCGAGCGTGACCCCGGGCTCCACGACGGCCACCTGGTTCTCGGTGTCGATCTCCCGGATGCGATTCATCCGGTCGAACGACAGGAGGATCCCGTCCGCCATGGGGAATGCGGCGCCAGAGAGCCCGGTTCCGCTGCCGCGGGCGATGACGGGCACCCGGTGTTCGGAGGCGACGCGCAGCACCTCGGAGACCTCGTCGGTCGAGCCGGGCTGGACCAGGGCCCGTGGGACGACCGGAACAAGGGTCAGAGTCTCGTCATGCGTGTAGTCAGGGTGGATCGCGTCGCCGACAAGGACGTGGTTCTCGCCCACGGCCTTGCGCAGCTGCTCCAAGAAATCCGACATCTGACGGCCACCCCCACCTCGGGTTGATCGGGTGGACCGACCTTATCGGCTGACGTCCGAGTCCTCAGTTCCGTCCATCAGTCGCTGTCGCAGCTCGGCCACCCGGGCCGACACTTCGGAGGCAGATGTCGGCGCTGCCTCTTTTTCGAGCTCGGCCACCGTCCGCTCGATCGGTGCCAACCAGGGGCTCGGTCCCCGGGCGGCACCATTCGGGTTCTCACCGGTGCGTTCGAACCAGCTGCACCACAGCTCGTCCTCGGAGCGGGTGAGGGCGACATAGAGAAGACGGCGCTCCTCGTCGATCGCGGCGTCGGTCCTCGCAGAGGCGATCGGCATGAGTCCCGCACCCAGCCCGAGAACGAGCACCGTCGGCCACTGCAGACCCTTGGCGCGGTGGAACGTCGTCAGGACGACGGCGTCCTGGGTAGCCGGATCCCCGGCGAACACGTTTCGATCGTCGAGGAGCTCATCCGCATCGACGTCGGTGCCTCGGCTGTCCGCGTCGGCGCGCAGGTCGCTCGCCGGCCCGAGATCGGAACCGGCCACCCGGCTCGGCACGAGCGCCGCGTCCATGGCGGCCTTGACCGCAATGAGTTGGGCGTTGGTCCGGGTGAGCACGGCGACACTGGACCAACGCCGTCCGGGCGTGCGTGACAACTTGGCTCGGGACGCGGCCCAGATCGCCTCGTCGTCGTCGGTCGCGTGGGCGATGACCTGAGGCACCGGACCGTCCACCCGGGTGGTGCGAGGCGCCACCACCTCGCCGTCGCTCGAGAACGAGCCGCCCTCACGGAGCACCGCAGTGGCGACGGCCACAACCTGGGGGGTGCAGCGGTGGTTCTCGTCGAGGCGGATGACCTTCGTGCCGCGCAGCAGGTCGGGGAGGCGGGCGAGCAGGGTGGGGTCGGCGCCGTTGAAGCCGTAGACGGACTGGTTGGGGTCGCCGACGACGAAGAGATCGGGTTCGTCGGCGAGCATCGCCGTGAGGAGGCGGAATTGGGCGGGGTTCACGTCCTGCATCTCGTCGACGAAGAGGTGCCGGCTGCGCCAGCGGATAGAGGCGGCGAACTCGGCGTCGCCGGCGAGCGCGTCGGCGCAGGCCACGATGAGATCGTCGAAATCGAGGAGGCGACGGCGGGTGCGCTCCGTCTCGTAGCGCGCGTAGGCGTCGGCGACCTGCTCGGTGCTGAGTCCGCTGCGGCGGCGGTGGCTCCGGGCCTCGTCCTCATAACGGTCGGGCGGAACGAGACGCGCCTTGGCCCAGCCGATCTCACCGTCGAGGGCGCGGGTGCGGCGGGCGTCGCCGTTCGTGACGTCCGCGAGCAAGCGGCGACGATCGGTCATCAGTTGCGGCGCCGGGCGGCTGCGCAGCTCGCGGTGCTCGCGAAGGAGACCCAGGGCGGTGCGATGGAAGGTGCCGGCTTTGACGCCGGAGACCCCGAGGGACCACAGGCGGGCGCGCAGCTCCTCGGCCGCCTTGCGGCTGAACGTGGTGACAAGGGTGCGGTCGGCCTCGATGGTGCCCTCGCGGACGCGGCGGGCGACGCGGAGCGTGAGGACCCTGGTCTTGCCGGCGCCGGCGCCGGCGACGACGCAGAGGAGCGGATCGTCCGACTCGATCGCCTCGCGCTGGGCCATGGTGAGGCGGCTGGCACCGGGGAGGGCTTCCCAGGTGTCCTGCTCGAAGCCCTCGAACGTCATCACCACACTCCGCAGGGTACAGAAGGGGTGCTCGCCCACCCCTCGGGGCCTGCGCACATGGTGGCCGACCGGGCCGGTCGACGCCCGGCGGTTCCGGCGGACGGGACGGGAGGCCCCGGGCGGGGACTCCGGCGGAGCCGGCGGGGCCGGAAGGAAAAGGCGAAGGAGAACGTCGGACGGTTAGGGGAGGCGGTGGGTGCGGAGGGAGCGGCGGCGGGCGTGGCGGGCCCGGCCGAGGGCGACGAGCTCGTCGAGGACGGCGGCGAAGGAGAGGCCTTCGGCTTCCCAGAGCATGGGGAACATCGAGATGGGGGTGAAGCCCGGCATGGTGTTGACCTCGTTGACGATGATCTCGTCGTCCTCGGCGAGGAAGAGGTCGACCCGGGCGAGGCCCTCGACGCGCAGGGCCCGGTAGGCGGCGGTGGCGACCCGTTGCGCGTGGGCGAGCTGGGTGGGCGTGAGGTCGGTGGGTGCCACGGTTTCAGCGGCGCCGAGGACGTACTTGTCGTCGTAGTCGTAGAACTCGCGGCTGGCGATGATCTCGCCGGCCTTGGTGATGCGGACGTCCTCGTTCCCGAGGGCGCCGAGCTCGAGCTCCCGGCCGCGGATGAACTCTTCGAGGATGACGAGGTCGTCGAACTCGAAGGCGGCGGTGACGGCGTCGCCGATGGCGGCCGTGTCGGCGGCCTTGACGACGCCGACGGACGAGCCGAGGTTGGCCGGCTTGACGAAGAGGGGGAGTCCGAGGGCGGCGGCGGCCTCATCGAGGAGGTCGCGGGACCACGTGTGGCGGTGGGCGACGCGCCAGGCGCCCACGGGGAGGCCGTGGTCGTGGAGGACCGACTTGGCGATGCCCTTGTCCATGCACATGGCGGAGGAGAGCACGCCGGCGCCGACGTAGGGGAGACCGAGCGCCTCGAGGTGGCCCTGGATCACCCCGTCCTCGCCGAACGGGCCGTGCAGGACCGGGAAGACCACGGGGCGGGCGTCGGGGTCCGCGGTGCGTGGCGGGAGAGCGGCGTGCAGCCCCTCGAGCCTGGAGTCGGGGAAGTCGCGGAGAAGGTCGTCGGGAGAGACGAGCGCGTGGTCGGTGTCGCCCGCGGCGATGTCGACGAGGACGCTGCGCGCGTCGACCCATTGCTTGTCGTGGGTGAGGCCGATGGGGATGACGGACCAGTCGTTGTCGAGCGCGGTCTGCACGATGCGGCGGGCGGAGATGCACGAGATCTCGTGCTCGGCGGAGGGACCCCCGTAGACGACCGCGAGTTCGCCGTGGCCGTGGCCGGGTTCTGGCATCGAACGAGGCTATACAATCGCCCGTCGAGGACGATTGCGTGCGCTTCACGACATCTGAGCTCGCCGGCAGGCTCGGCGGCACGCTCATCGGCCCCGACGTCACGGTCGACGGCGCGTCGATCGACTCTCGGACTCTGGTGCGCGGACAGCTCTTCGTGCCGATCGTGGCGGCGCGGGACGGGCATGCGTTCGTGGGTGCCGCGGTCGACGCGGGGGCGCCGGCGTACCTGACGTCTGAGGGCGTCGACGGGGACCGGACGGTGAGGGCCAGCGGGGCGACGGCGATAGTGGTGGCGGACACGTCGGCGGCACTGTTGGAGCTGGGGAGGGTGGCGCGGCACAGGGTCGGCGCGGGCGGCGGCGGGGTGGTCGGGATCACGGGCTCGGTCGGGAAGACGACGACCAAGGATCTGGTGCGCGCCTGCCTGACGTCGGCCTTCCCGACGGCGGCGAGCGAGAGCTCCTACAACAACGAGCTCGGTGTCCCGCTGACGTTGCTCAACGCCGCTGACGACGTGCGCTGGGTCGTGGTCGAGATGGGCACTCGGGGCTTCGGACACATCGCGCGGCTGGCGGAGGTGGCGCGGCCCGACGTGGGTGTGGTGACCAGCGTGGCGATGGCGCACGTCGAGTATCTCGGCGATCTCGACGGGGTGGCGCGGGCGAAGAGCGAGCTGGTGGTGGCGCTACCGGACTCGGGTGTGGCGGTGCTCAACTTCGACGATCCGCGGGTGGCCGCGATGGGGGGGCAGTGCGGGTGCCCGGTCCTCGGCTACTCGGTGGCCCGCGTCGCCGAGGCGGAGGTGCGGGCGGAGGGCGTGACCCTCTCCGACGGGCTGCAGCCGCGGTTCCGTCTGGTGACGCCGTGGGGTGAGGGCGACGTGCGGTTGGCGTTGGCCGGTGTGCAGCAGGTCTCGAACGCGCTGGCGGCGGCGGCGACCGCGTTGTGGTGCGGGGTGGGTTTCGACGTGGTGGTGGAGGGGCTGGGCGGGGTGGAAGCGCCCGCGCTGCGGATGGAGATACGGCGGGTCACCGACGGGCCCGCCCTGATCGTCGACTGTTACAACGCGAACCCGGCGTCGACGGAGGCGGCGTTGCGCTCGCTCGCCGCGCTGGATGCGGACCGCCGGGTGGCGCTCCTCGGTCTCATGGCCGAGCTGGGCGATGTGACGGCGGACGTGCACCGGCGCCTGGCGGGGCTGGCCGAGGAGCTGGGGATCGAGGTCGTCGGCTACGAGACCGACCTCTACGGCGTGGCGCGGGTCGACGGCGTCGACGCCGCCGTGGCGCTGTTGCGGGGCGTGGGGCCGGGCGACGCGGCGCTGGTGAAGGGCAGCCGGGTGGCGCGGCTCGAGGACGTGGTGCGGGCCTACGAGGCGAGGGACTGACCTGCGGGCCCGGGTAGCGGTCGCTCAGGCGTCGGAAGTGGCGACGTCGCGGCGCACGACGCCGGCGAACACCCGGCGGCTGAGCTCGCCGTAGAGGGTCTCGGTGCGCGACGAAGGTGAGGTGCCCGGATCGAGGG
>DATHPK010000055.1:0-6668 GCA_035483935.1 Acidimicrobiales bacterium | reverse complement strand
GCTCGTCGCCGCTCATGGTGGTTCGGTGCAACTCTCTGGACGACGCGGGATCGTACGGGCATGCCCGGTGCATGACGCCGGTGTTGTCCCAGATCACCATGTCACCCACCGACCACTCGTGCCGGTACACGCGTCGGGTCTCGGTGGCCCGGCTCAGCAGGCCGTTGAGCAGCGTCTTACCCGCCTGCCGTTCCATCCCGACGACATGGTCCGCGGTGGCGCCGATCACGAGGGAACGGCGGCCTGACCGGTGGCGCCAGACCAGCGGGTGCTCGCGATCGGGCTTCTCGCGCCAGCGAGCCAGCTCGTCGGGAGTGGGGTCGGGGTGCACCAGGCGCTGGGAGGCCTCGAACGAGTGCAGGACCCGCATCTCTTCGAACCGCGCCTGCTCGTCGTCGCCGAGGTCGTCGTAGGCGGCGTACGTGCTGGCGAACTCGGTCTCGCCGCCCTCTGTCGCCACCACTTTTGCGCTCAGGATGGTCGCCTTGGTCGGGACCTCGTCCTGCGCGCCGTCGATGTGCCAGGCGAATGTCCCCCGCAGATAGTCCGCGACCGGGTTCTTGGCGGGGTCCAGTGTCACGGTGAAGATGCGCGGCGGCTCGGCGGGTTTCGGCTTACCGACGTCGTCGAGCCGCTTGGAGAAGGCGACCTGGGTCTCGTCGTCGACATGGAGCCCGCGGAAGACGAGCACACCGTGCTCCTCGAGCGCATCCATGCACCGGGCCGGCAACACGTCGTCGTCGACCAGCTGCGGCCGCTCGACGCCGTGGACCTCGGCGCCGACCGTTCCGAGCCGCTCGAGCGTCAGCATGCTCAGATGTACCACGCCCCGTTGACGTTGATCTGCTGGCCGGTGATGTAGCCGGCCTCCTCGGAGCACAAGAAGGCAGTGGCCGCCGCAATGTCCTCTGGCGTGCCCAGGCGGCCCAGTGGTGCCCGCGCCACGATCTGATCCATGCTGCCGAGGGTGCCCGACTCCATCGGTCGCCGCATCATCGGCGTGTCGATCGCGCCCGGGGGAATGGTGTTGACGGTGATGCCGTGCGATGCGACGTCGAGCGCGAGCGCTTTGGTGAGCGCGATGACGCCGCCCTTCGAAGCGACATAGTGCGCCATGCGCTTCGTCCCCGACTGCGCAGAGGATGACGAGATCGTGACGATGCGGCCCCAACCGGCCTCCATCATGTCGGGAAGGGCGGTCTGCACGCAGTGGAACGTTCCCGTGAGATTCACGGCGAGCATCCGCTCCCATGCCTCCACGGTGATGTCGGCGAACTTCACGAATCCCTCGATGCCCGCGCTGGTGACCAGTATTCCGATCGGCCCGAAGGCGCCCCGGGCCTGGTCCATGGCAGCCTCGACGGCCGCACGGTCACTGACGTCTACGGCGACGGCGAGAGCCCGCCCGCCTTCACCCTCTATGTCCTTCGCCACGCGTTCCGTTGCGTCGCTGTCGATGTCGAGCACGGCCACGCTGTGACCCTGCGCCGCGAGGCGGTGGCCGATGGCCTCGCCCATGCCCGAGCCGCCGCCCGTGACCACCGCCGTCCGTGCCGTCTGTCCCACGTCGCGCCGCCTCCCGTTGGCTCCTCGAGCGTCCTTGGCGGAAAGCATGCTATACCTGAGATGAGAACGCCATTTTCACTCCGAGGGGAGCCCGATCATGCGGATGGGACTGCAGGTCAGCGCCGACCGGGGGCGCTACGCCACCAAGGTGGAGAAGCTCCGGGCGGACGCCCGCTGGGCTGACGAGGCAGGCCTCGACACCGTCTGGACGCCGCAGATCCCCGACGAGTTCGACGTGATGACGGCGGCCACCCTGCTCGGCGCCGCCACCTCGCGCATCGAGATCGGCACGTCGGTGGTGCCGATCCAGCCCCGCCATCCGATCGTGTTGGCACAGCAGGCGCTGTCGACGCAGGCGGTGTGCGGCGGGCGGTTCACCTTGGGACTCGGGGTCTCGCACCACTGGATCATCCAGGACATGCTCGGCCTGCCGTACGAGCGGCAGGTCACCACGATGCGGTGCTACCTCGACGTGCTGGACAAGGCGCTGGCCGGCCCCGGACTGGTCGAGGTCGACAACGAGATGTTCCACATCCGTAACCCGCTCGACGTCACCGACATCACGCCGACCCCGGTGATGATCGCCGCCCTCGGCCCCGTCATGCTCAAGCTGGCCGGCGAGCGGGCGGCCGGCACGGTCCTGTGGCTGGCCGACGAGCGCACCATCGGTTCCCACGTCGTCCCACAGATCACGAAGGCCGCCGAAGCGGCGGGCCGGCCCGCCCCGCGGGTGATGGCGGGCGTGCCCGTCTGCCTGTGCGGCGACGACCAGGTCGACGCCGCGATCGAGCGGACGAACCGGACACTGAGCGAGGTCGTGGACTCGCCGAACTACGCCCGGCTGATGCAGCACGGGGACGCACGCAGCATCGGTGACGTCCTCGTCTGTGGCAGCGAGGCCACGATGGAGAAGCGGCTGCGGAGCTTCGCCGACGCCGGGGTCACCGACCTCAATTGCAGGATCGTCCCCCTCGGCGAAGGCCGCGACCAGATCAAGGCGTCCGCGCAGCGCACCCGTGAGTTCCTCGCGGCGGTGGCGCCGGCGATACGCGCCCTCGGCTGAGCAGGACTCGTCATCGTGCCGCCCGGGCTCACCGAGCGGTGCGACCTACTCCGAGCCCGTTGCGATCCCGCGGGCGATGAACTCCCACATCTCGTCAGCAGCCTGGGCGTTGTCGTGCGAATGGGTCCCGCTGATCGTCGACGCGTAGGCAGCGTTGAACATGATCGTGGACAGGATGCTGCCGGCCACGTCCTCACCGGCGAACGAGGGTCGGACCGCGCCTGCCTCGACGGCATCGGCCAACGTCTTCTCCAACAACGCGACCAGCGGCACGAACGCCCGCGACGCCTCCTCCTGGTGCGCAGTCAAGAGCTGGTGACAGAACTCGGCGAGGACCGGCGTGGGGTTGTTCTTCGAGGCGCGACCCGTGGGCGCCGGCAGACACATGCGGTAGTACTCCACCACGAACCGATGCAGGCGCCCGAGTGGGGTGCCTTCCTTGCTGAGTTGCTCCTCGAGTCGCTCGGCCGTCGACCGGATCGCCTCGTCGAAGAGCGCCAAGAGCAGTTCGTGCTTGCCGGCGAAGTACTGGTAGAAGCTGCGCAGGGACTGGCCGGACCGGTCGACGACCTCCTGGACCGTGAAGTCACGCCCGGACTCGGCGCTGGACAGGAGCTCGAAGCCGGCGTCGAGGAAGCGCTGCACCCGGCCTTCGCTCCGGACGCGGGCGGAATCGAGGGAGCGGGCCACCGCGAGGTCTCTCCGTCGCACCGGGGCGTCCGGGGTCCCGGCGCCATCGGCATCGTCGGCGGTGGACATTGCGTGAGTGTATCCGGTTTCCCCTAATTGAGAGCGGGACTCTCCCCCACGACGGCGGTGCTGCGAAGAAAATCTGCAAAGCGGGTTCCCACCACGTGCGACGTGCGGTGGCGCCCGGTCGTGTCACGATATCCGCACAGTCGATTGCAGAATTCGAGAATGCTGTTATCGTGACGGCGCATGGGCCCGGCCCGCACGGCAGACATCATCGAGCTCGAACAGGTCCTGGCCCGCTACGCGGTCGGCATGACCCGCGACGACGTCGAGGCCGTGATGGAGGTGTTCACGCCGGACGGCACGTACAGCGCCTTCGGCACGACCTATGCGCTCGAGGACTTCCCCGCCCTGGTGGCAGCCGCCCCCAAGGGCCTCTTCCTCACCGGGACCCCGGCCGTCGAACTCGACCTCGTCAGCGGAACGGGCACCGGGTACCAAACGCTGTGCTTCGTGGACCAGACCACGCATGACATGAGGATCGGTTGGTACACCGACACGTACCGCAGGACCAAGCACGGCTGGCGGCTGCACACACGCTCCATGACCTTCCTGCGCCGCAGCGGCGCACGCGACTCGGGCAAGGAGCACGACCCGGGGCGCCCGCTACCGACGTCCTCCGACGCCTAGACCCGCGCGGGGACGCCGTGGAGCTGGCCGAGTTCAAGCTGTCGGTCGACCGCTGGCTCGACGAGCACGCGGCCGAGCTCGAGCCCGGTTTCGAGGGCATCGGCACACTCGACGAGCAGATGGCGCAGCTGCGCAAAGTGATGCGGCTCGGCTACGACGCCGGCTTCACCCGCTGGGGCTGGCCCGAGCGCGTCGGCGGCCTCGGTGGCTCGAACCTTCTGCGCGCCTACCTGGGCGAGGCGCTCACCGCGCGCGATCTCATCGAGCCGGGCAACTACTCGATGCCCGAGGTGCTCGCGCCCACGATGATCGACTTCGCTCCCGCCGAGCTCGCCGCCACCATGGTGCCGCGGCTCCTGTCGGGCGACGAGATCTGGTGCCAGGGTTTCTCGGAACCCGGCACGGGGAGCAATCTCGGCTCTCTGGCCTGCCGTGCCACGAAGGACGGTGACGGTTGGCGCGTGAACGGCCAGAAGGTGTGGACGAGCCTGGCCCAGTACGCCCAACGGTGTGTCCTCCTCACACGCACGGGCACGCCCGAGTCCGCCCACCGGGGCATCACTGCCTTCTTCATCGATATGGACAGCCCGGGCATCACGGTGCGGCCGATCGAGACGATGCACGGCGTCCCGGAGTTCTCCGAGGTCTTCTACGACGACGTCTTCGTTCCCGACGAGCGCATGCTCGGCCAGCTCGACGGGGGCTGGGCCGTGGCCATGGACCTCCTGCCCTACGAGCGCAGCACCGCGCTATGGCACCGGGTCACGTACCTGCAGCGCCGGCTCGAGCAACTCGTCTCCCTCGCTCCGGTCGGCGCGCTCGACCCGTTCGCGCTCGGCCAGGCGATCGAACAGGTGTGGGCGCTCCGGGCCCGCTCCCGCGCCACGCAGCGCCGGCTCGCAGGGGGCGAAACGCTCGGCGCCGAGACCTCCGTCGACAAGGTCCTTCTCGGCACAGCCGAGCAGGCGGTCTTCGACCTTGCGGCCGAGGGCCTCGGAACGTGGGTGGCGCTCGGCGACGACCCCGAGAGCGATCGCTGGCGCGCCGAGTTCCTCTACTCGCGTGCGGCGACCATCTACGGCGGCAGCGCCGAGATCCAGCGCAACATCATCGCCCGGCGCCTCCTCGACCTCGGGCCGGACCGATGAGGAGCGCGCGGTGATGGACGCGGCCGAACGAGCGCTGTTCGCCGACACGGTTCGCCAGCTCACGGAGCAACACACCGGGGACGAGCTCGACGCGGCGCTCGAGGGGCTCGGCTGGTCCGAGGCCTTGGCCGTGGACCGTCCGACCGCCGTCAGCGTGCTCTTCGAAGCCATCGGGGAGGCCAATGCCACCTCGTCGGCCCTCGACGTGGTGCTGTGCTCGGCCTTGACCCTGCCCGCGAATCACGCCGTCGCGGTCGCATTGCCGCCGCTCCGGACCTGCGACGCACCCGGTCGGGACGACGCGTCAGTGGTCACGGTGAACGGCCTCGGCACGAGAGCACTCAGCCGCCACGACAACGTCGTCGTCGTGGCGGCTTCGGGCCAGAGCGGACACACGGGCCTGGTCGTGCCGACGTCTGCATTGAACCTGGACAGGGCGCACGGGCTGGACCCGGACCTTGGCCTCATCGAAGTCACTGGTTCGGTGGAACGGAGTTCCGTGGTGAGAGATTCGGCGGTCGATTGGGGCGTTGCATTGGCGACCGGGCAACTGGCGCTCGGCCACGAACTGGTTGGCGCGGCGCGCACGATGCTCGAGCTCGCCCGCGTCCACGCGCTCGAGCGGATGCAGTTCGGTCGGCCGATCGCGTCCTTCCAAGCGGTGCGGCACCGGCTGGCCGAGAGCCTCGTCGCCGTCGAAGCAGCAACTGCGCTGCTGAATGCAACCTGGGACCAGCCCGATCCGGTCGGCGCGGCGATGGCAAAGGCGCTTGCGGGACACTCGGCTCGTACCGTGGCACGCCATTGCCAGCAGATCCTCGCCGGGATCGGCTTCACCACCGAGCACGCGTTCCACACCTACCTCCGCCGCGTCGTCGTGCTCGACCAGCTGCTGGGCGCCGGCGTCGAGCTCACGCGCCGGCTCGGCGGCGAGGCACTCGCCACCGCGTCGCTGCCCGGCTCCTTCCCGCTCTGAACTGCCCACCTGACCGTGTCCGTCTGCGATGAGCCGGGCGGCGGGGTCCGATTATGCTTCTATCGGTTTTTGATAATTACGTTTCCGCCTGGTGGGACCCGGCGGAGGAGGTTGGGCCATGACCGCAACGAGCGGACACGAAGCCAGGATGCTCGTCGACGGGCGGCTCATCGAGGCCGATTCGGGCGCAACCTTTGACAATGTGAATCCGGCGACCGAGGAAGTGCTCGGCGCGGTGGCGGACGCGTCGCCGGGCGAGATGCACCGCGCCATCGACGCCGCACGCCGGGCGTTCGACGAGAGCGACTGGTCGAGCAACCGGGAGCGGCGCAAGGAGTGCCTGGGTCAGTTGCAGGACGCGCTCGAACGCGAGCGCGAGGCGCTGCGCGAAGAGCTGATCCTCGAGGTGGGTTGCCCGCGCCTGACGACGCACGCCAACCAGCTCGACATCCCGCTCGACGGCGCACTGAAGTACCCCATCAAGCTGATCGACGAGTTTCCGTGGCGCAGCGACCTGCCCGAGACCGTCGAC
>DATHPK010000054.1:0-2772 GCA_035483935.1 Acidimicrobiales bacterium | reverse complement strand
CCATGTAGCGGGCGAAACGCTCCCGCACCCCGTTCACGTCGAGGCCGAACTGACCCAGTTCGTAGGAGTGTCGCCCGTGCGCTCCTGGCTCGTGGCTCGTCGCCCACTGCGTCACCGCCGCGCGCGAACGATCAGGAAAGTCCAGGCCGATCTGCTCGTACGCCGTCGCCAGGGCCGCGACGGGATCGGACTGCAGGTCGGCCCACGCCAGGTCGGCGAAGCGGTCCTCGCCGACACGCGCCCTGAAGTCCATCGCCCGCGTGATCGCCTCGGACCACCGACCCAGCTGCTCCGGTCCGAGCTCCAAGGAGTCGTCGCGGTCGCTGGCCCAACTGCCGGTGTAGTGGATCAGGCTGCACACCGACCCGAGCACCTTGGCCGGGTCGCGGTGGCTCCACAAGAACTTGGCGTCGGGGTAGGCGGCCAGCAACGAATCGAGCGCGAACATGTGGACGGGCGTCTTGAGGTGCCACAGCCGTGGCGGGCAATGCCACTGGAGGAGCTTCAGCACGCGGCGGTGGTAGCGGTAGGTGTCATCCATGTCGGACTGAGTCACCCACGCCAGATAGGAAGGGACGCGCCCGAACCCGTCGAAGTGCACGGTGCGGAAGCTCATGCCGAGCAGGTCCTGGCACTCGGTGGGCCCCGTCGCCTCTTCGTGGTGCATCGAGGCCATGAGGGGGAACATCTGGTTCATCATCTCGAGGCCGACCTCGGTTTCGGCGATCCGCGGGTCGGTGTGCTCGGTGGCGGACTCGGGTGGCGGGCAGGGGCTCGAAGACTCCCACAGCCGCAGCGAGCGGATTTGGGGATCGGCCGCCACGAGCTGGCTCAGCGCCGTCGTGCCCGTACGCGGCAGGCCGATCACGAACACCGGCCCCTCCACCTGCTCGTCGCCGATCTCGGGATGCACGCGGTACGTCTCCTCGATGCGCAGCCGCGACGCGAGCGCGCCGGCGAGGCGCATCCGCAGCATGACCTCACCCGCGTCGGTCAAGTCGGCCTCGGTGTTCAGCGATGTCGTGAGGCGCTCGAGCCCCTCGCGGTGCGCCCCGTCACCGAAGTCTTCGAGGCCGGTGGAGCCGCGCGCGTCTGCCTCCAGGGCATCGGCATCGAGGGTCATCCGGAGAACCGTCTGGCGACCGCGAGACGACGCGACGCAATTGTCCGGCGCCGCTCGTCCGAGGTGACCCGGCGTGTCCCCGCCGGCAACGAGCCCACGAGGTCGTCGAACCGGACAACGTGCGTCTCCGGAACGGGCGCCGACTCGGTGCGGACGCAACGCAGGATCACGGGCGCCGCACTGTGGCCGGCCGTGTCGAGCCAGTTGGCGACGCCGGGGTCCTCGTGCGCGATCACGACCCGCAGGATCCCGTCGTCGTCGACGACCGCCTGGTGCCCGTTCAGGCTGCTCTGATGCCCCGCGTAGTCGATCGTCTCCCACCATGGGTTCCCGAGCGAATAGCTCCAGTAGAGGCCCTCCGGCGGGGTGACCTCCACGACCAACGCCTCGTCCGGCTCGAGCTGGAACGATCCGATGACCGGGCGATTCTCGGCCGCCGCCCCCATGTTCGTGCCGTCGAGCGGGGGCAGGAAGGTGTTGGGCGTCTCGGGCCGCGAGAACTGCAGGAAGAAATCCAGGTTCCCGAGCACGAAGTCGCCCAACGCGATCAGCTGACGCGCCGCGATCTCCCGCGGGTCGCGCGCCGTCGATCCTTTCTTGCCTTCTCGACGCCCGTCACCGTTGCCGTTCTCACCGACCCGCTCGATCGACAACGACGACGCCACCTCGGAATCCCAGTCGTAGAAGAAGTGGCGGATGACCAAGATGGTGGCGTCCTCTTCGATGGGCAGCCAGTTGCCGTCGTGGCGCTCGGCCGACAGCGTGAGTTCGACTTCGCCTCCGGCCCCGAGGTCGAGCTCGTCGAGGAGGACGTTGGCCGAGGACGACATGCCGGCCATCGACTGGAGTCCGACGTAACGGGCCGTACCTCGATTGCCCCAGACGCGGTACGTCTCGCCCCCACGGAGCGGCGCCCCCGTGTAGATGCAATCGGGGCAGTCCATGCCCCACTTGTAGACGTTGTCGACACCCGAGGGATTGATCGCCAGCACGGGTTCGGAGTCGGCGCGCAGCGCCTGATCTGCGCCGAGCGAGAGGAGCACGAGCAGGTGCCGGAATCCGGACGCGAGATCGGTTGAATTCCGAGCCACGGCGTTCGAGGACACGACCTCGGCCGCCTTGGCGAGCGCGTCGAGCAGGTGCGACCACGCGCGGCCGGAGACCAGATCCTCGGCCGTGGCGTCGCCGGCCTTGGCCGCCTCGCCCACCGAGTGGGGCATCCACGAGGGGTTGACGAACTGGGCCGCCATCAGAACTTTCGCGTGCGTTTCACACCAACACCACCATCCGAGTCCCTCCCCCGAAGAATGACGTCATGTTCTCGCGGCACTCCAATGCCGTCAACCGGCGGCTCCGCCACCCGGCTCGATCATCACCAAAATGCGACAGCACGGCGCCTAGCGTTGGACGCCGGAGGTGGCTCGAGCGTGCCACGATTCATCGCGACACAACCAGGGCGTGACCGTTGACCGCGACCCAGGCTCTCCCCACGCTGCTGCTCATAGCTCTCGCGGCCGTGGTGGCACCGATCCTGGCCGACGCGTCTCGCCGACTCGTCCCTGTCCCCGAAGTCGTCATTCAGATCCTGCTCGGCATCCTGATCGGCCCGTCGGTGCTGGCGTTGACGCGGACCAGCAGCGTCGTGACCG
>DATHPK010000053.1:0-4288 GCA_035483935.1 Acidimicrobiales bacterium | reverse complement strand
GAACACCGCGGCCGCGATGACGCCCACGACGACCACAGCAGCCAAGATCC
Source organism: Acidimicrobiales bacterium (assembly GCA_035483935.1). Taxonomy (GTDB): domain Bacteria; phylum Actinomycetota; class Acidimicrobiia; order Acidimicrobiales; family RAAP-2; genus Bog-473. The sequence continues at coordinate 4,238 of DATHPK010000053.1, read as the reverse complement.
CACCGATCCACACTGCCCCTATTCAACAGGATCGGAAGCCCTCGGCGGACCGCGGGAGCGCTCCCGCTGGCCATCGACTTCGTGACGTTTAGGGGGCAGGGACTGCGGGCACCTCGTACGGTTCGGGCAACGTGCGCGGAGGCGGTCGCCGGGCCAGGGCTGCCGCCTTCGCCGGGCCCAACCGCTCCTCCTTCGCCGCCTCGGCGGCGTCCGCCCGCTCGGCGAATTCGGGCAACACCTCCCGCGCGAAGAGCTCCATCGACTCGCAGATGTGCTCGTGCCGATTACGCCCGGCCTGGCTCACGAAGATGAGCTGGTCCACCCCGACCTCCTCGTAGCGCCGGATGAGCTGGCGCACCTGATCGGGTGTACCGATCGCACCTCGGAGGGCACCGAGGCCCTCCTCGAGGAGCTTGGCTCCGAGCACCTGACCCTGCTGCGCGGCGACGCGGCGGTCGAAGCCGAAGGCCGAGCGGTTCTGTTCGAACTCGTCCCAGACGTTCGTCTCGCCCAGGCGATGGCGTCCGAAGGCGTAGTAGTGCGCCAGCGAGTACCCGAAGAAATGCCCGCCGTCGAGGCCCCGGGCGATCGCGGTCTCCTCGTCCTCGTGACACATGAACGGCAGCACGCACGCCAGGTTGGCGTTGACGGCGAAGCCACCGGGTTCGCACTCCTCGGAGGCGATGGTGCTGTAGTAGTCGTCGACCCACCTGCGGGCCTCGTCGGCCTCGATGAAGGAGAACGACAAGGCGCCGATGCCTTTCGTCGCGGCCAGGTGAATGGTGTCGCGACGCGAACATGCCACCCACAGCGGCGGGTGCGGCTTCTGCAGCGGCTTGGGTACGACGTTGCGGGGCGGCATGGAGAGCCCGGGTCCCTCGTGGCCGGCGAAGGGCTCCTCGACCATGAGACGCGTCACGACGTCGAGGGCCTCGGTCCACTCGGCGCGCTTGCGCGCCCGCTCCACCCCGAATCCGCCGAGCTCCATTTCCGAGCTGGACTCGCCGGTGCCGAACTCCACGCGCCCGTCGGAGACGAGGTCCAGCGTCGCAATCCGCTCCGCCACCCGGGCCGGGTGGTTGAAGCCGAAGGGCAGCTGGACGATGCCGTGTCCGATCCGTATGCGCGTGGTGCGCTGGCTGGCGGCTGCCAGGAAGACCTCGGGCGCGGAGGAATGCGAATACTCCTCGAGGAAGTGGTGCTCGACCTCCCACAGGTAGTCGAAGCCCAGCCGGTCGGCGAGCTCGATCTGTTCGAGGGCATCTTTCAGCAGCTTGTGCTCGGCCCCGGCGCCCCACGGCCTTGGCAGCTGGTGTTCGTAGAAGATGCCGAATCGCATGCGCCCCCCGGCCCGGCGGTCCTATTTCGTGTAGCGGGGCCGGACCTCGTCCGGGATGTCGCCGCGACGGGGGTTGTTCTGGTCACGCCCCGAGAGGATCGGGTCGCTGACGCCCCAGTCGGCGCCGACCTCGGGGTCGTCCCAGGCCAGGCCCAACTCGTCCGCCGGGTCGTAGTAGTTGTCCACCAGGTACGTCAAGAGGATGTCCGTGTGGGCGGCGAAGCCGTGCGCCACACCGGGCGGGATGTACACACCCTGGTCGACGTCGCCGTCGAGGTCGACCACCTCGGTCTTGCCGTCGGTGGCAGAGCCGATGCGCAGGTCGTGCAGGACGACACGGATCGTTCCGCGCAGGAGGTACCAGTAGTCGGCCTGAAATCGGTGGAAGTGCAGACCGACGAGCGCACCCGCCTGCTTCTCGGAGCGGTTGCCTTGCACCATCTCGCGGCCGTCGGGAAACCAGCTGCGGCGGTAGGACTCGACGAACCGCCCCCGCTCGTCGCCGTGCACGTCGGGTCGAACCAGCACGACGTCGTCGATCACAGAAGAAGGGATGATCTCTGGCATCGCCGGAACGGTAGCGGGTGGCCCCTCAGGAGGCGAAACGGCCGAAACCGGAGCGGTAGTACAGCAATGGGCTGCCCTCCCCGACCTCGATGGCCACCACGTGGCCGGTCACCAACTCGTGATCGCCGCCGTCGAAGATGTCACCGAGACGGCATTCGACGACGGCGAGCGACCCGGTGAGCACCGGTGATCCGGTCACACCCGGCGACCAGCCGACGCCGTCGAATTTGTCGCCACCCGACACCGCGAACGTGCGGCACAACGCCTCTTGGTGCTCCTCGAGAATGTTCACGCAGAACGCGCCCGCTTGGCGGATTCGCGGCCAGCTCGTCGAGCTCCGCGCGGGGGCAAGGATCACCATGGGCGGCTCGAGCGACAGGGCGGCGAAGGACTGGCAGGTAAAGCCGACGGGTTCGCCCTCTTCGAGCGCGGTCACGACCGTGATCCCGGTGGCGAAATGCCCGAGCACCTCGCGGAACCGGGCCTCGTCCAGGCCCGTCACGACCGCCCTACGCCTTGCCGAGGTCGATCGACTGGGATTCGTGGGCGGAGGACACGTCTTCGACGTTCTTCGCCTCGGGCAACCGCCGCGCCTGGGTCAGGATCCTGTCCAGCTCGCGGTCCGTGTGTGACGGATCGTGGTGCGTGAGCAACAACCGCTTCGCACCGGTCTCGGCCGCCACGTGGACGGCGTAGGCCGCGGTCGAGTGGCCCCAGTCGGCCTTGGCCGAGAACTCGTCTTCGGTGTATTGACCGTCGTGGATCAAGAGGTCCACGTCCTGGCACAGCTCGAGCACCGCTTCGGGCACGGCTCGGCGATCGAGTGGCGCCTGGTGGTCGGACATGTACGCGACCGAGCGGCCCTCGGCTTCGATCCGGAAGCCGAGGGTGACGCCGGAGTGGGGGATGGGGCGTGCCATCACCTTGGCCGTGCCGACGGAGAAGTCTTCGGCGCCGACGTCGACCGTGATCAGTTCGCCGCGGAACTGCTCCATGTGGATCGGGAACACGGGCGGCTGCACGGCCGCGTGGAGGGCGTCCTTGAGCGTCCCCTTGGGCTGGCCCGGGCCGTAGACCGTCAGCCGGGCGCCCGGGTCGTGCAACGGAGAAAAGAAGGGGATGCCCAAAATGTGGTCGAAGTGAAGGTGGGTGAGCAGGGCGGTCGCATGGAGCGGTGTGCCGAGAGCCCGCACCTCCTTCTGCAGGGTGTCACCGAGCGCGCGGAGGCCAGTGCCCAGGTCGACGATCAGCGGCTCGTCCCCGTCGATGTCGATGACGAGGCACGAGGTATTCCCCCCGTACCTCCTGTAGCGATCCCCCGAGCACGGGCATGACCCCCGCACGCCGTAAAACGTGACGTTCACCGACCACGACCCTATATCCCGAGGGGGCGATACGTTCTGTCGCATGGGACAACAAGAGACCATTTCCGCCAACGGGCTGGAGTTCGGCTGCCTCACCGACGGGCCAACGGACGGGCCGCTCGCCCTGTGCTTGCACGGGTTCCCCGACACCGCACACACGTGGCGCTACCTGCTGCCCGAGCTTGCAACAGCAGGCTTCCGGGCGGTTGCACCGTTCCTGCGCGGCTACGCCCCGTCGCCGGTGCCGCCCGACGGTCACTATCAAGTCGGCGCGCTCGTGCGTGACGCCAATGCCTTGCACGAGGCGCTCGGGGCGACCTCTGACGCGGTCATCATCGGCCACGACTGGGGCGCGCTCGCCACGTACGGAACCGTCGCCCACCAGCCGGATCGCTGGCGCCGCGCCGTGACCGCCGCCGTTCCGCCGACGCTCTCCATCGGCATGAACCTGCTGACCTACGCGCAGCTGCAGCGGAGTTGGTACATGTTCTTCTTCCAGTCGTCCATGGCTGAGAGCGCACTTCCCCTCGAGGACTACTCCTTCATCGACAACCTGTGGCGCGACTGGTCGCCGGGATACGACGGCGCTTGGGACGTGGCCAAGGTGAAGGAGTCGATCGGAGACCCCGAGCACATCGTCGCGGCGATCGGCTACTACCGTGCCATGTTCGACCCGACGCACCAGTCGCCCGAGCTGGCCGACGAGCAGGCCGCGGCCCTGTTGCCGACTCCGAAGCCGACGCTGTACCTCCACGGGCGTGACGACGGCTGCATGTTGCTCTCGTCAATCGGCTCGCCGCTCGACTTCCTGGCGGAGGGGTCCGAGATGGAGATCGTCGACGGCACCGGTCACTTCCTCCACGTGGAACAGCCGGACCTCGTCAACCGGCGGATCATCGAGTTCTTGACCAAATCCTGATCGCTCAGCGCAGTCGGAGCACGGGATTGGTCTTCCCTCGCCAGCCGGC
>DATHPK010000052.1:0-6497 GCA_035483935.1 Acidimicrobiales bacterium | reverse complement strand
GAGCTTGGACCCGTCGACGACGATGCCCTTGCCGCTCACCGGTGTCGCGTGGAGATCGATCAGGCGGCCGTCGCGCTCGACGCCGAGCGTGAGCTCCTTGCCGGTCGAGCGCCTGATGATGTCGGTCATGGTGTTCGGGCTGCTGAAGGTCTGGCCGTCGATGGAGACGATGGTGTCCCCCGTCTTCAGCCCCGCCAGTGCCGCCGGCGTGGTCTTGCCGGACCAGTGTTCGAGCGATGCCACCCGGTAGTTGTTCGTGGGCTGGCCGAAGGCGAAGACGACGATGATGGCCAGAACGAACGCGATGAGCAGGTGCATGACGGAGCCGGCCGACGCCACGACGATGCGCTTGTAGAACGGTTGCTGGCGATACGCACGCGGCTCGTCGTCCTCTGAGACCTCTTCGGTCGAGGTGAACCCCGTGATGCGGACGTAGCCGCCGGCGGGGATGGCCTTGACGCCGTACTCGGTCTCGCCCCGGCGGATCGACCACAGGCGCGGGCCAAAGCCGACGAAGTACTCGGTGACCTTCATGCCCGCCCACTTGGCCGTGGCGAAGTGGCCCAGCTCGTGCAGCATGACGATCGCGATGAGGATCACGATGAAGAGCAGCAGGGCACCCCAACCCAGCACAAGGAACAGGGCGGTGATGACGGCGAGACCGACCAGCAGTTGGACGACCTGGCCGGCGTTGCCCTGAGGCTCGGGCGGTGCGGGCTCGTCGCCCGCGGACGGTGGGATCGCAGGCGAATCCTGCGTGGTGAGGGTCATTGCCCCCTCAAGGCTACCGTCGGCCTCAGAGCGACAGTCGGCGGGCGACGATCTCGGTGGCCCGCCGGCGGGCCTCGGCGTCGGCCGCCAACACCCCTTCCACCTGGTCGACGTGATCGTCCATCCACGCGTCGAGCGTCTCCGCCACGACCTCGGGAATGGCCAGCCACGGGAGTCCGCCCTCGAGAAACGCCTCGACCGCCACTTCGTTGGCCGCACTCAGCCACGCCGGCGCGGAGCCCCCGTGGCGGCCGGCGTCATAGGCCAGGTCGATGCAGCGGAAGACCGAGCGGTCCGGGGTCTCGAACGTCAAGGTGCGCGGGGCCGACCAGTCGAGCGCGCCGTAGGGCGTGCCGACCCGGTCGGGCCAGCCGAGCGCGTAACCAATCGGCAGCCGCATGTCGGGCGCGGACAACTGGGCCAGCGTCGAACCGTCGCGAAGCTCGACCATCGAGTGCACGATCGACTGCGGGTGCACCACGATGTCGATGTGGTCGTAGTCGATGCCGAAGAGCTCGTGCGCCTCGATCACCTCGAGGCCCTTGTTCATCAGCGTCGAGCTGTCGATGGTGATCTTGGGCCCCATCGACCACGTGGGGTGCGCCAGCGCGTCCTGCACGGTCGCGGTGCCGAGCTTGTCCGCCGGCCAATCGCGGAAGGGGCCGCCGGACGCAGTGAGCAGCAGGCGGGCGACGTCGGTCGTCCCCGGCAGCGCGGCCAGGCACTGGTGCAGCGCACAGTGCTCCGAGTCGACGGGGACGATTTCAGCGCCGGGCGTGCGGCGCGCCTTCTGCACGACGGGGGCGCCCGCGATGAGCGACTCCTTGTTGGCCAGGGCGAGCCGCCGGCCCGCCTCGAGCGTGGCCATCGTCACCGGGAGCCCGGCGAAGCCGACGACGGCGTTGAGGACGACGTCCGCACCCCGTGCGGCAGCGACCATGCCCTCCTCGCCCACCAGCACCTCGGTGCCGGCATCGACGCCGGCGCGCACGGCGGGGACGAGGGCGGGGTCGCCGATCACGACGACGTCCGGGTGGAATTCGGCCGCCTGGACGACGAGCACGTCGGCCGAGCGGTGCACGGCGAGCGCGTGGACGCGGAAGCGCTCGGGCTCGGCGCGGATGACGTCGAGGGCCTGGGTGCCGACCGAGCCGGAGGAGCCCATCAGGCTGACGGAGCGCATCGGTTCAGCCGAGATGAAGCGCCTTGACCACGAAGTACGTGGCGGGCAGGACGAAGAGCAGGCCGTCGAAGCGGTCGAGCACGCCGCCGTGCCCGGGGACCAGCCGGCCCATGTCCTTGAGGCCGAGGTGGCGCTTGATCATCGACTGGCTGAGGTCGCCGAGGGGCGCCACGATGGCGACGACGACGCCGTACACCAGCGCCTTGCTCACCGTCCACGGGTGGATGAAGTGGACGACGACGACGGACACGAGGATGGCGGCGAGAGCACCGCCGATCAGGCCCTCCCAGCTCTTGTTGGGGCTGATGGACGGCGCGAGCTGGTGACGGCCCATGGCCGAGCCGACGAGCAGCGAGGCGACGTCGTCGGTCACCGTGACGATCACCGCGGCCAGGATGAAGGCGATGCCGTGGCGGTCGGGGAACAGGTTCGGATTGAGCAGCAGCGCCGCGAACGAGCCGAAGGCGCCCACCCAAACGAAGATGAAGACGGTCGAGAGCATGCCCGAGGCGGGATCGGCGGCGGGCTCGACGCGCGCGAGATACCAGACGAAAGAACCAGCGACGAGGAGCACCAGGACGAGCGGCAGGGCCGCGACGCCCTTGTTGTAGGTCTCGATCATCAGGGACAGCACAGCGACCAGGCCGAGCAGCGTGGCCGGGTGGTACTGGGCGCGGCGGAAGGCGGCGTATCCCTCGGCGGTCGCGAGCAGGACGATGACGGTCGAGATGACCAGGGTTGCCACCGTCCCCGCCGCGAAGCAGGCCAGGCCGATCACGCCAATCAGGACGCCGCTGCCGATCGCCACACGCATGTCGCGACCCGAAGTGCCGCCGCTGGGCACGTTTCCGGTGCGGGTGCCGTTGGCCCTCGAGGTGCGCGGGGCGCGCACCTTGGGCTCGGGCGGCTCGGGTGGGCTGAGCCGCGACGCGGCGACGGCCGAGGCCGCGGCCGTCTCGGCCGAGGCAACACGCGGTGCCATGCCGACGGGCTCGTGCTCCGGTTCCGCCGCCGGCCCGTTGGCGGGGGCCGCCTCGGACTCACTCCAGCCGGCCTGCTGAGGCTCCTCGACATGTTGACGCGCGCGTCGAGGCGCGGCGGACACGCGGCGGCGAGGGCCGGTGTCGAAGTCCGGGTCCGGCGGTGGTTCCAGCGCACCGCGGTCTGGCTCGAGGTCCGGCTCCGGAGGGATGACGAGCGTGTCGTCCGATTCGAAATGCCACGGCTGGCGATCGGCGTCCGCCTCCTCGCGCTGTTGTTCGTCGAGCAACGCCCCGACGGCGGGGAGGTCGCCCGACAACATCGAGGGCTCGAAGACCTCTTCCTGGGCCTCCCAGTCGTTGTCCTCCTCGCGCCAAGTGGGCGGCGCCACCGCCGACTCCTCGCCGGTGCTGCGGTCGAGGATGGCCGGGACCTGTCCGGTCGGCGCGTCGTTCCAGTGCGGCAGCTCGGGGTGACCCTCCTCCACCGGGCCCGTCACCTCGCGCACCGCGTCGCCCGCGGGCTCGGCGCCGATGATGCGCACGCGCCCCGAGTGGTAGCTCGTGGGCTCCTCGGGTTCCTGCTCGTCGCCCTCGGAATCCGAGAACGCTCCGAGGCCGGGGGTGAACTCGTCGTGATCGTCCGTGCCGTTGGTCATGTCGCTCGCCTCAGACCGCCATGAGCTCTTGCTCTTTGTGCGCGAGCAGCTGGTCGATCACCGCGACCTGATCATGCGTGATCTTCTCGAGCTCCTTCTCCACGCGCTCGAGCTCGTCGGTCGACAGGTCCCCGTCCTTCTGCAGTGCCTCGAGCTCATGTCGTCCCGCGCGACGCAGGTTGCGGACTGCCACGCGCCCCTCCTCTGCCTTATGCCGTACGACCTTAACCAGCTCCTTGCGGCGCTCTTCTGTTAACGGCGGAAACGCAAGGCGGATCACGGTGCCGTCGTTCGTGGGGTTGATGCCGAGGTCGGACGTCTGGATCGCCTTCTCGATCGCACCCAGCGAGCCCTTGTCGTAGGGCGAGATGACCAACAGCATGGCGTCGGGCACGCTGAACCCCGCCAGCTGGCGCAGCGGGGTGGGCGTGCCGTAGTAGTCGACGAGCAGCGGTTCGAGGAGCGCCGAGGAAGCCCGCCCGGTCCGGACGCCTCCCATCTCGTGGCGAACGTGGTCGATGGCCTTGCCCATCTTCTCCCTGGTGTCGTCCTTGACCAGGGCGGCGAGGTCGTCGTCCATCAACGGACCAGCGTACCGATCCGCTCACCGCTGAGCGCTCGACCGATGTTCCCCTGGATCATGAGGTCGAACACCCGGATGGGTAGATCGTTGTCCTTGCAGAAGGTGATGGCGGTCAGGTCCATGACCCGCAGGTCGCGGTTGATCACGTCCATGAAGGAGAGCTCGTCGTAGCGGGTGGCGTCGGGGTGGAGCTTCGGATCTGCGCTGTAGACCCCGTCGACCCCCGAATGGGTCCCTTTGCAGAGCAGCTCGGCGCCGATTTCCGCCGCGCGGAGTGCAGCGGGGGTGTCGGTCGTGAAGAAGGGGTTGCCCATCCCGGCGGCGAAGATGACGATGCGGCCCTTCTCGAGGTGGCGGATGGCCCGCCGACGGATGTACGGCTCGGCCACCTCGGCCATGGAGAGGGCCGTGAGCACCCGCGTCGGCTGGTCCTGCTGCTCGAGCGCGTCCTGCAGCGCCAGGGCGTTGATGACCGTGCCGAGCATGCCCATGTAGTCCGACGTGGCGCGGTCCATCCCGCTGGACTCGCCGGTCGTGCCCCGCCAGATGTTGCCGCCGCCGACCACGACGGCGAGCTCGAGGGCCCCGGCGTCCATGGCCTGGGCCATTTCCTTGGCCATCCGCTCGACGGTGGCCGTATCGATGGTCTCGTCGGACGCGGCGGAGGCCAACGCCTCCCCCGACATCTTGAGGACGATGCGGCGCGACTCTCCCACGACCTTCAGCGCTTCAGGCGCCGACGACGACCTGGGCGAAGGCCACGATGCGCGCCGAGCCGAGCATGCTTGCGATGGTCTGTTTCTCGTCGCGCACGTATCCCTGGTCGAGAAGGACGCGCTCCTTGAACCAGCCGTTCATGCGGCCGTCGACGATCTTCTCGAGCGCGGCTTCGGGCTTGCCCTCGTTGCGCGAGATCGTCTCGAGCGTGGCGCGCTCGGTGGCGACCTCTTCGGCGGGCACGTCGTCGCGGCTCAGGAAGGCGGGCTTGGCGAACGCGATGTGCACGGCGATGTCGTGGGCAAGTTCCTCGGAACCACCCTCCAAGACGATGCCCACGGCGTTGACGCCGCGGCCGGCCTGCTGGTGGAGGTAGGTGTCGACCACCTGGCCCCCTTCGGCGACCAACCGGCGCACCCGGCCCACGGAGATGTTCTCCTTGAGGGTCGAGCGCAGGTTGTCGATCTCGTCGTCGAGCTCGCTGACGGCGTCCTCGCCCTTCGCCGCCACGAGAGCGGCCAGCTCGTCAGCCAGCGCGACGAACTCCGCCGACTTCGCCACGAAGTCGGTCTCGCAACGCAGCTCGACCACGGCGGCCGCGTCGCCGGAGCGCACAGCGGTGACGGCGCCCTCGGAGGCGTCCCGGTCGGAGCGCTTGGCCGCGCCCGCCTTGCCCTGCTCGCGGAGGAGCTGGGCGGCCTTCTCGATGTCGCCGTCGGTCTCCTCGAGGGCCTTCTTGCAGTCGAGCATGCCGGCGCCGGTCATCTGGCGCAGCATCGACACGTCCTTGGCGGTGTAGTTGGCCACGCTCAACCCACCTCGACCGGCTCTTGGGTGACCTGCTGCGGCGCCCGGCGCGGCCTCGGACTGGGCGCGCTGCCTTCCTCGGCGGGCGGCGGCGCCATCTGGCGACGGTGTTCGGCGATGAAGCGCCCCTCGGCCACGGCGTCGGCGATCACCCGGCACATGAGGGAGCCCGAACGGATGGCGTCGTCGTTGCCGGGGATGACGTAGTCGATGACGTCGGGGTCGCAGTTCGTGTCGACCACGGCCACGACGGGCAGCCCGAGCTTGCGCGCCTCGGTGACCGCGATGTGCTCCTTCTTCGTGTCGATCACGAAGACGGCGCTGGGCAACCGGTCCAGGCCGGCGATGCCGCCGAGGTTCCGGGTCAGCTTTTCGAGCTCGCGCGTGTGCTGCAACGCCTCCCGCTTCGGCATGCCGTCGAAGTCGCCGGCGGCCTGCATGGCCCGCAACTCCCGCATGCGACCCACGCGGCCGGACACGGTGGTGAAGTTGGTCAGCATTCCGCCGAGCCAGCGCTGGTTGACATAGGGCATCCCGCAGGCCTCGGCGTACTCGGCGACAGGGCCCTGGGTCTGCTTCTTCGTGCCGACGAAGAGGACGGTGCCACCGCCCGCGACCAGGTCGCGCACGAAGGAGTAGGCGGACTCGACGCCGCCCAGCGTCTTGCGCAGGTCGATGAGATAGATCCCGTTGCGCTCACCCAGGATGTAGCGCTTCATCTTCGGGTTCCATCGCCGCGTCTGGTGGCCGAAGTGGACTCCGGCCTCCAGAAGCTGTCGCATGGAAACGACGGCCAT
>DATHPK010000051.1:0-2335 GCA_035483935.1 Acidimicrobiales bacterium | reverse complement strand
GACCCAGGCCGCCTCGTCCCGCTCGTCCTCGGCCCGGTAGCGCATGATCGGCCCGCCGGTGTCGCCGACGGTGAACAGCTCCTTGGGCTGGCGGCCGATGTTGTTGGCGATGACCGCGTTGGCGGCGTCCAGGATCGTCTGCGTCGACCGGAAGTTCTGCTCCAACAGGATGGTGGTCACGTTGGGAAAGGCCCGCTCGAACTCCAAGATGTTGCGGATGTCCGCGCCGCGCCAACGGTAGACCGACTGGTCGGAGTCGCCGACGACGCATACGTTCCCGTGCGCCTCTCCGAGGAGCTTGACGATCTCGTTCTGCGCGTGGTTCGTGTCCTGGAACTCGTCGACGAGGATGTGCTGGAAGCGCTCCTGGAACTTCCCCCTGACGTCGTCGGCCGCCTGCAGCAGATTCGCCGTCACCATGAGCAGGTCGTCGAAGTCCATGGCGTTGGCGGCGTGGAGCCGTTGCTGGTACTGCGTGTACACGTCGGCGATGCGCTTGCGGAACGGGTCGGGGCCGTCCTGCGCTTCGGCCCGGAACGTCTCGAAGTCCACCAGCTCCGACTTGGCCTGGCTGATCACCGCCTGCACGGCGCGCGACGGCAGCCGCTTCTGGTCGAAGCCGAGCTCCGCCGTGATCATCTCGACGAGACGCCGGCTGTCGGTGTCGTCGTAGACGGTGAAGCCCGAGCGGTAGCCCAGGCGGTCGCCGTTCATGCGGAGGATGCGCAGGCACGCCGAGTGGAAGGTGGAGACCCACATCTTCTCGGCGGCATCGCCGACCAGGTCGACGACGCGCGACCGCATCTCGTCGGCCGCCTTGTTGGTGAAGGTGATGGCGAGGATGCCCCACGGCGCGGCGTCGCCAGTGGCCATGAGATGCGCGATGCGGCGGGTCAGCACCCGTGTCTTGCCCGAGCCCGCACCCGCGACGATCAGAAGCGGCCCACCCCGATGCTCGACGGCCGCCCGCTGCGGCAGCGTGAGGTCATCGAGCAGCGCGGCCGGGTTGCCCGAGAACGCCCCCGCCTTGGTGGCCGAGCGCCGGCGACGTCGCCGACCGTCGTCCGCACCTTCGCTATGGCCCGGGTCCGCCTCGGGATCGAAGTCCTGGTCGACCACATCTTCGGCCGCTCCAGCTCCAGCTCCTACACCGGCGGCACCGGCGGCCGCCAACGCCCCGACCCCTTCGTCGGAGTCGTCGAAGAGCCGACCGTTGCCGACGACTTCCGACTCCGACTCCAACCCCGACCCAGAACCCGTCGACGACGTCCCCTGCGCACTGCGCCCGCCGCTCCCCGGCGTCACGGTCACTCCCACTCGATCGTGCCGGGCGGCTTCGACGTCACGTCCAAGGCCACGCGGTTGACGCCCTCCACCTCGTTGATGATGCGCGAGGCGATGCGTTCGACCAGGTCGTAAGGCAAGCGGGCCCAGTCCGCCGTCATGGCGTCGTCGCTCGTGACGGCGCGGATGACGATCGGGTAGGCGTAGGTGCGACCGTCGCCCATCACGCCCACCGTGCGCACCGCGGGCAGCACCGCGAACGACTGCCACAGCTCTCGGTACAACCCGGCGCGGCGAATCTCCTCGACCACCACGGCGTCGGCGGCGCGCAACACCTCGGCCCGCTCGGGTGTGACCTCGCCGATGATGCGCACACCGAGACCGGGACCGGGAAACGGCTGGCGCCACACGATCTCGTGCGGCAGGCCGAGCTCCTCGCCCACCGCGCGCACTTCGTCCTTGAACAGCAGCCGCAGAGGCTCGACCAGCTCGAAGTCCAGGTCCTCGGGCAGGCCGCCGACGTTGTGGTGCGACTTGATGTTCGCTGCGGTGTCGCTCCCCGACTCGATCACGTCGGGGTACAGCGTCCCCTGGACCAAGAAGCGCGGACCCTCGCCGTGTGCGGCGCCGTCTCCCTCGTCCGGGCCACCGCCGTCGGAACCCGACCCGCCCGCCCCCAGGTCGCGGGCCACCTCCTCGAAGATGCGGATGAACAGCTCGCCGATGATCTTGCGCTTGCGCTCCGGATCAGTCACACCCGACAACGCCGAGAAGTACCGGTCCGCCGCCTTCACGTGAACCAGGTCCACTTTGAACTGGCGCCGGAACGTGTCCTCGACCTGGTCCGCCTCGCCGGCCCGCATCAAGCCGGTGTCGACGAACACGCACGTCAGCTGCGAACCGATCGCCTTGTGCACCAACGCCGCCGCCACCGCGGAGTCCACCCCGCCCGACAGCGCGCACAACACGCGGGCGTCAGCTACCTGCTCGCGCACGGCGAGGAGGGCGGACTCGATGATGTTGGTGTGGGTCCACAACGGGCGGGCGCCGC
>DATHPK010000050.1:0-24304 GCA_035483935.1 Acidimicrobiales bacterium | reverse complement strand
GAATACCGCCACGAGGATCGCGCCGTGCACGCAGCCGGGAGCACCCTCGTATGCGACGTCGAACGCTCCCCGCCCCCGGGCGATCGGCGGATCGAACTCGAGGACGACCGGCAGAGCCAGCGGGTTGAAGGGGCCGACGATCGGGTCGTACGGCATTGCTCCCCCGAGGGGCACCTCCTTGGGCGGGCCATCTGGATCGGGAGCCATGAAGCGCGGGATCGGCACTTCGGGCGCGTGTTCCTCGAGCTCGTCCGCCACGGCCGACAGCTGCGCCGTGAGCCGTTGGGTCTCCTCGGCTGACGGAGCAGTGCTGACCGACAGGCGAATCAACCGGCGCAGGACGTCAGCCATCTGCTTGGCTTCTGGCTGCCTGTCTCGCAGACCCGGATGATGCTGGAAGGAATTCGAGGAAGCGGGTTCGGGCACCAGCACGGCCCGGAAGAGTACTGCCGAGCGCGCGCGTTCCGACATTCTGCTGGTCGTGCGCAGCAAGGCCCGACCGCTCTCCGGAGTCCGCTCATAACATGGCACGGTGACTCCAGAGCATTCAGTCCAGTTCACCTCCGGCAGTCCCGAGACCGTCCTCGACCCGCTCGCTCCGGACCTCTCCGCCGCCCTCGACGCGGCTCAGTCGCTCCCCCCGGACCGCCGCCGGGAGGCAGTGGCGGCCGTTGCCGCCAGCGACCCGCGTTGCCTCCAGGCTTGGGCCGATCTGGCTGAACTCGCCGGCAACCCGATCGAGCAGTACGCCTACGCTCGCGTTGGCTACCATCGCGGCCTCGACGCCTTGCGCGCAGCCGGGTGGCGTGGATCCGGCTACGTGCGTTGGCAGCACGAATCCAACCGTGGCTTCCTCCGATCACTCCATAATCTGCAGCTAGCGGCCGCTGCGATCGGAGAGGTCGACGAGGAGCAGCGTTGCGCACTCTTCCTGCGTCAGCTGGACCCGGGCTGGGGGACACGCGAACCGTAGCGAGCGGGGAGACTTCCTCGTCCGGTAGTGCTGGCACGACGGTACCCCTACCGGTTACCTCACTTCTGCAACTGGGCTCGCACCGTCATAATGCCGATGGAGGTTACGGACCATGGTTGCCGTCGGCCTGATTCTTCGAAGTGAGTTTCGGCGCCGGTGGCGGTCGTGGTTGGCACTCTCGATCCTCGTCGCCGTGGTGTCGGGGGTCGTCCTTGCCGCGGTCGCTGCGGGCAATCGGACTGCCGCGGCCTATCCGAGGTTCCTGGCCGCGCACAGCTTCGACGGCACTTTGTACAACAACAAGCCCGTCCCGCAACTCGCGCATCTGCCAGAAGTTGCCTCAGCGATCGAGGGTCCGATCGCCTTCAACGGCGTCCCCCATTGCGCATGTACGCACCCCATCGACGGCAACAACCTGTCCATCATTTCCCTGTCGCCGACCGCACTGCGGCGGGTGGTCAGCCTGGTCGCCGGCCGTTTTCCAGACGACTCGAAGCCAGACGAGGTGCTCGCCTCATTCAACCTCGAGCAAGACAACGGGGTTCACGTGGGCTCGGTGATCCGTGTCCCGTTCTATTCACCCTCGCAGGCACAGATCGCCTACAACACGCCACCCGGTCAGGGCCCCGCACCGGCCGGTCCCACCGTCGACTTCCACGTGGTCGGAATCGAAGCCGCCGAGATCGAATTCCCTTCAGGCTCGTCTCCCTCCTACGACATCTACACCACCGACGCATTCGCCCGGACAGTGGAACCGGCGACGACGACGGGGTTCACCTACTTCGTGACGTTGCGCCACGGCAACGCCGACGGTCCGCGCTTCAAGGCAGACCTCAAGGCTCTGGGGGTTCAGCAATCGGGGAACCTCGACACACCTGCAGTCTTGGTCGCCAATTCGATCCACCCGCAGGCCGAAGGCTGGTGGATCTTGGCGCTGCTCGCCGCCCTGGCCGGTCTCGCCGTCGTAGGTCAAGCCCTCAGCCGCCAACGCGCGGTCGAGGCGGAGGATTACCCCACGTTGCGAGCCCTTGGGATCGGGTCAACCGGACTCTTGCAATTAGGCATGGTGACGACGCTGATCATCGGCGCAACCGGTGCTCTCGGCGGGTTGCTCATCGCCTTTGCCTTGTCACCGATCGCTCCGGTGGGAGAGGCTCGCTTTGCCGAGACCTCGGCCGGCTTCGCCTTCGACGCGGTCACCCTGCTCGTCGGGGCAATCGTCACACTGGTTGTCGTAGGTCTGCTGGGCCTGTGGCCGGCCGTCCGCGCCACCGCCCGAGCCGAACACCGGCCAGCACGCCCCTCAGCGGTCGCATCGGCACTTGCTCAGGCCGGCGCACCGCCGACAGCACTGATTGGAATCCGCCAGGCTCTCGAGCGCGGCCGAGGGGCCACCGGCGTGCCGGCGACGACAGCGTTGCTAGGCACGATATTGGCGGTCACGGCGCTCGTCGGAACCGCCATCTTCAGCACCAGCCTGACAGCCCTGACGACGACGCCACACCTGTACGGCGACGACTACCAGGCCATCGTCTATGCGCAGCAGCCCGGGAAGGACTCGCTCATCACCAAACTCGAGAGGAGCCCCCTCATCGCGGACATCACCATCGGGACCGCTCTGCCGTTCGAGGCGGGAGGCGTGCACTTCACGGTCTTCGCCACACAACCCGTGCGCGGCGACACCCTTCTCTCGGTTGTCACCGGTAGGTTGCCGGGTGCCCCCGAAGACATCGCTCTCGGGGTGACGACGATGCACGCGCTGGGCGCGCATGTCGGATCACTGATCCGTCTGACTCCGCAAGTCGTCGGGGCGTTGTCCCGTCACTCCACGACCTTCCGGGTCGTGGGCACCGTGGCACTGCCGACCGGCGTGGCCGCGGCTCAGACCGGCATGGGAACCGGCGGGGCGATCACCCTGACGGGAGCCTTGGCAGCGGTTTGCCCAACCGGGCACCAGCAGCCGACGTGTATACGAGCCGCCAAGCAGAAACTGCAGGTCGCCGCATTCGTGACGGCCGCACCCGGGCATAGGGCGGAGGTCGCGATCAGGCGCCTGATCAACGACTATCCCCTGGTCGTCGAAACCCCGTCTCCGCCTACCGGCTTGGTCAATTTCGGCCAGGCGGTGAACTTCCCGCTGATCTTCGGGTTGCTGCTCTCGCTCTTCGGCGTTGCGACACTGATCCATCTCCTGGTGGTCAGCGTCTACCGCCGGCGCCACGAGATGGGGCTGCTCAAGACGCTCGGGTTCTTGAACCGACAGGTCGGCGCCACGGTCTTTTGGCAAGCGACGACTCTCGCGGTCATCGGACTCGTCGTCGGGATCCCGATCGGCCTGGTGGTCGGCGGCATCGCCTGGCGGACGTTCGCCACCAACCTCGGTGTCGTGCCCTTGGCGGTCGTCGACGGCGCACTCATCGTGGCCATCGCGGTGGGCGTGTTCGTCGTCGCCTCCCTGCTGTCAGTGGGGCCGGCGGTAATCGCCGCGCGCTCTCGCCCCGGACAGCTTCTCCGGGTCCAGTAGTTCTCCTCTGCTTCGCACCGGCCAACCAGCCTCCGGCGCTGACCCGTTAGTTGTGATGCCAGGTGTCGCTGAAGCCTTCGCCGTTCGAGGTAAGCGCACTGGGCAGCGCTCTCGTGACGCCGCTGCTCGTCGCCATCGTGATCTCGTGCGGGCCGCTGTTGGTCGTGAAGGTCGACACGGGCTGGAGCGCGCCGCCGGTTGCGGCCTCGGAGCTCGTGAAGTTGACGCTGCCGAAATCCGTCAGCTTGGCGTTGCTGCAGAAGATCAAGACGCAGGTGTCCGGCGCCTCGGCGATCCACTCCGCGGAGCTGTTGGCGTCACTGCCCGTCTGCGTCGTCGAGAATTTCCACCCTTCGCTGCTCGTCAGGGCCAACGTGTAGCTGGTGCCCGAACGGGAGACCGAAGCGGTCAATGTGTCGCCAGGCTTTACCGGGTACTGGGTCGTGGAAATGCTGACCGACGCGGCGGGGTACATCTCGTACCAGGCGTAGTAGGAGGGCGAGTTTGCCTTCGTGCAGTCGGAGTCCGTCCCAAGTTGCTCGACCGACTTGCTGCTGTACCCGTCGAGGCCGACCCAGAAGGCGGCGTAGGTGTGCCCGCTGGTGGTGCAGGACGCAGTCGGCTCGACCCATGTGCCGGTTACTTCCGTGAACTGACTCGGTGATTCCACTGCATAGCCCGACCAGTTCGTGGAGGTCACGCTGTTGTGCTCGACGCCGATGATGTTGATCGGCTGGTGGAACACCTCCGGGACCACATTCGATGCGGCTCCGGCGACCGAGGAGAACATGAACAGCATCGGCAACAGCGCGAACAACGACAGAAGACGCTTCATCGACCCACCACTCCTCCGCTAAGGAATCAGACCGCCTTCAGATACCCACACGGCGGTGACGGTAAGCCCCGTTTGGCCAGAAATTCGCGCAACACCGGTTCCGGCAGAGCGAGGGAGGAAACACGGGTGCTGCCGACGGGAGCCACCGGGGTGGCGCAAGCCGTCTCGACGGGGCCCGCCACAGGGGTGCGTCGACGGATCCCGCGGCCCCATGAGCTGCCTGTACGTAGTTAGAGCTTCTAACTGTATGATGGTCGAAATGTCCGTCACGATTCCCCCTTCCACGAGCGCGGCGCCGGGCCGGAAAGCCCAGGTCGACCCGGCCGCCGACGCCACTGGCCAGGCGCCGCCGCGGGTCCTGGGCTCGTACGGCCGCGTGGCCGCGTGGTTGTCGAAGCGGGTCGAGGTGGCCCTGGGCACCGTCGATCTGACCCTTCCCCAGTTCCGGGTGCTCGGCATCCTCGCCGAGGGCTCGTCGGCCGCGTCCCGCCTCGCCGACCGGCTGGCCGTCCGGCCCCCGTCCATCACGGCGTTGATCGACGGGCTCGTCGCGCGGGGCCTGGTGGACCGGCGCCAGGAGGAGGACGACCGTCGCCGGGTCGCGCTCCGCCTCACCAAGGAGGGTGAGCGGATCCTCACCGAGGCAGACAAGGCCGTCGACGCGTACATCGCCTCACTCGCCGGCTACCTGCCCAGCAAGGAAGAAGCGATGGCACTGCGCTCACTTGAACTATGGGGCCGCGCCATGGCGGCATCACGCGAGGAGCCCAAGGTGGCCAGGGAAGAGTCCGGGAAGGCACCGAAGTGAGTAAGACCGAGGATCGCCTCGACGAGTCCGGCGTGCCGGCGGAGCACGCCGGGAACGGTTCTCTGGCCGACGGGGCGGTGGCCACGGCCGAGAAGACCCTGCCGCTGGCCGCGTACGTCCCCACTGGGGCGATCAGCCGCTACGAAAAACCCAAGGCGTCCGTCGACCCCGACGAGTCCAAGTCATGGATCAAGCGCGCCGCGCCGATCGTCATGGCGCACAAGAAGCAGTGGTTCGCCGCTGTGTTCTTCGCGTTCGCCGGCCTGATGATCCAGGTGTGGATCCCGCTGCTGTTGCAGAACGGCATCGGCGACGCGATCGTCAAGAACACGGCGGGATTGCGGAACTACGTCATCCTGATCGGCGTTCTCGGGGTGTTTACTTGCGCGTTCGGCTACATCTCGCGCTCGAACCTCTTCAAGGTGGCGTACTCCATCGAGTTCGACTTGCGCAACCTTCTCTACGAGCACTTCTCGCGCATGTCGTTCCCGTTCTACGACCGCGTCCAGTCGGGCCAGCTGATCTCGCGGGCGAATTCGGACATCCGCTCCGTGCAGATGTACCTGACGTTCGCTCCGATGATCCTCGTCCAGTGTTCGCTCGCCATCGTCGCCTTCTGCTTCATGCTTTCGATCAGCGTGCCGCTGGCGTTCGTGGCCATGGTGTCGATGCCCTTCATCTACGTCGTGGGCATCCGCATGCGGCGCAAGCTCTTCCCGGTGTCGTGGATCATCCAGGCGCGCCTGGCCGAGGTCGCCACCGTGGTCGACGAGAACGTCAACGGCGTCCGCGTCGTCCGGTCCTTCGCAGCGGAGCAGCAGCAGCTCCGCCAGCTGGGGACGGCGGCCGACCGCGTGCAATGGGCCTACATCAAGGACGCCGACCTGCGGGCACGGTTCACGCCCCTGGTGCAGAACCTGTCCCAGGTGGGCCTCGCCCTGGTGCTGCTCGTCGGCGGCTGGATGATCATCCACGACCACCTGCCGGTGCAGACGATCATCTCGTTCAACCTGTGGCTGGTGATGATGCAGGCGCCGTTCATGATGCTCGGGATGCTCATCATGATGGGCCAGCGCGCCTCTGCGTCGGCCGCGCGCATCTACGAGATCCTCGACGAGAAACCGACGATCGTCGATCGCCCGGGCGCCGTCGAGCTGGTGGACAGCGAGGGGGACGTCCTCTTCGACGACGTGACGTTCGCCTACGCCGAGGACAGCCTGCTCTCCAAGTCCGATGACGAAGACGGCGCCGGGCGGCGCGACGTGCTGCGCCACCTCAACCTGCATCTCAGGCCGGGCGAGACGGTGGCGATGGTCGGACGCACCGGCAGCGGCAAGTCGTCCCTGGCCCGCCTCCTCCCCCGCTTCTACGACGTGACCGGCGGCGCCGTGCGCGTGGACGGCCACGACGTGCGTGACCTGACGCTCACCAGCCTGCGGGCGAACATCGGCATGGTCCTCGACGAGCCGTTCCTCTTCTCCGTGTCGATCCGGGACAACATCGCCTACGGGCGCCCAGACGCGGGCCTCGAGGAGATCAAGGCCGCAGCCGAGGCCGCCGGTGCGGCCGGGTTCATCGGCCGACTGCCCGAGGGGTACGACACCGTCGTCGGCGAACGGGGCTACACGCTGTCGGGCGGCCAGCGCCAGCGCATCGCCATCGCCCGCGCCCTGCTCGTGAACCCGCCCATCCTGATCCTCGACGATGCCACCAGCGCCATCGACGTCAAGGTCGAACAGCGCATCCACGGTGCCCTGCGCGTCCTCATGGAGGGGCGCACCACACTGATCATCGCTCACCGGCTCTCGACCATCAGCCTGGCCGACCGCGTCATCCTGCTCGACGGCGGTCAGATCGTCGCCGACGGCACCCACGCCGAGTTGCTCACCAGTACGCCGCTGTACTCCGAGGTGCTTGCACAGGCGGCCAGCGAAGAACAAGAGGAGACCGAGGCCTCGGCGGGCCGCGAGGACCTCGGGCTGGAGGACGAGGACATCCTCGAGCCAGAGGGGGGTGTCATCTGATGTTCGGCGGTGGTGGCATGGTCGGTGGCCCCTTGGGCGGCGGAGGTCCGCCCGGCGCACCCCAGGCGGGTCTGCCGTTCGGCGGCATCCCGCACGAGCTGCAGGAGGGCGTCGACCTGCTCTTGAAAGAGGAGCCCGAGCGCGGTGAGTCCGACGCGGTCTTCACGCAGCTCCCCTTGCCGAGTGAGAAGAAGCGGCTCTCGCTCACCAGTCTGCTCATGGAGTACCCGGGCATGGTCGCTGCGGCGGGCGCGCTCGTCGGGACCATCGCGATCGCCACCCAGATCGGTCCGAGCCTTGTCTCCTACGCGATCAACCACGGCTTGACCGGTCCGTCCCCTCAGAGCCCCACCGCGCACTACGACTTCGGCGTCGTCGTCGCCATGGCGGTGCTGTACCTGGTGACGATCGTCGTCTCTGCCTCGGCCCAGTGGGGCCAGGCACGTGTGACCGGCCGGCTCGCGTCGTGGGTGATGAACGACCTCCGCATCAAGGTGTTCCGCCAGCTGCAGCGGCTCTCGCTCGACTTCTTCACCGAGGAGAAGGCGGGCGTCCTGATGAGCAGGATGACGAGCGATATCGAGAACCTGCAGCAGTTGCTCCAGGACGGGCTGGCGCAATTCGCGATCCAGGGCCTGACCATGGTCGTGATCACTGTGTTCTTGTTCCTGACGAACGCTGAGCTCGCAGCGATCACGGTGTTGGGCGTCCTCCCGATCCTGATCGTGATGTCGATCTGGTTCCGCCGGGCGTCCGAGCGTGGGTACGACAAGGTGCGCGACGGCATCGCGCTCGTGCTGGCCGACCTCTCGGAGAGCCTGCAGGGCGTGCGCATCGTGACGGCGCACAACCGCCAGCGCTACAACATCGAGACCCACCGCGACGTCGTGGGCTCGTACCGTGATGCGAACAACTACACGGGGCGCATCGCCAGTATCTACGGGCCGGGGTCACAGGCGCTCAGTGTGTTCGGCCAGGTGCTCATCCTCGGCTTCGGCGGGTACATGTTCCTGCACCATCAGATCAACCTCGGCCAGCTCACCGCTTTCTTCTTGTACGTGAACCGGTTCTTCGCGCCGATCCAGCTGCTGACGCAGCAATACAACACGTTCCAGCAGGGCCGGGCGTCCGTCTTCAAGCTGAGGGACCTGCTCGAGACCGAGCCGTCGGTGAAAGAGTCCCCCGACGCCATTGAGTTGCCGCTCATCCGGGGCGAAATCCGCTTCGACCACGTCTCATTCGGCTACGACCCGGCCATCCCCGTCCTCCACAACGTCGACCTGACGATCTCACCCGGGGAGACGGTGGCGTTCGTCGGGGCCACGGGCGCCGGCAAATCCACCATGGCGAAGCTGGTCACGCGCTTCTACGACCCCACCGAAGGACGGGTTCTGATCGACGGGCACGACCTGACCAAGGTGACGCTCGACTCGCTGCGCTCCCAGCTGGGTGTCGTTCCCCAGGAGCCGTTCCTCTTCGCGGGGACCATCCGCGACAACATCTCATTCGCCCGCCCGGGCGCGCCCGACGACGAGGTGTGGAACGCGGTGCACCAGGTCGGCCTGGAGGAGCTCGTCCGCCGCATGCCCTATGGCCTCGACACGCCCGTGCACGAGCGCGGCCAGTCGCTTTCCTCGGGCGAACGCCAGCTCATCGCGCTGGGCCGTGCGTTCATGGCCGAACCTCGGGTGCTGGTGCTCGACGAGGCGACTTCGAACCTCGACCTCAAGTCCGAGACCCTGGTCGAGACTGCGCTCGACGTGCTCCTGGAGGGCCACACCGCGGTGCTCATCGCGCACCGCCTCTCGACCGCCATGCGCGCTGATCGCATCGTCGTGGTCGGCGACGGTCGGCTGCTCGAGGTCGGCTCCCACGACGAACTGGTCGCGCTCGGCGGGTTCTACGCCGAGATGTACGAGACCTGGATCAGCCAGTCCCACGCCGCCTGACCCGGGCCGCCCAGGCCTGGCAGCATGGCGACGTGGTGGCCGAGAATTTCTTCACCGGGCTGATCGCGAAGGAGTACAGGACGCGCTGGCCACACCTCTACGAGCCGGCCGTCGTGGAACCGGCCGTCGACTTCCTCGAGGGCCTGGCCCGGGGCGGGCGTGTGCTCGAGCTCGGCGTCGGGACCGGCCGGCTCGCGCTGCCCCTCAGCGCCCGGGGTGTCGAGCTGCACGGCATCGAGCTGTCGGCGGACATGGTCGAGGAGCTCCGGCTCCAGGACGGAGGAGCGGCGGTCGGGATCACGCTCGGCGACTTCGCCACGGCGAAGGTGGATGAGCGCGGCGGGTCGTTCACGCTTGCGTACCTCGTGCGCAACACGATCATGAACCTGACGACCCAGGACGCACAGGTCGAGTGCTTTCGGAACGTCGCGTGGCACCTGGAGACGGGCGGGCGCTTCGTGATCGAGGTGATGGTGCCCGACCTCCGCCGCCTCCCCCCGGGGACGACGGCACGGGCCTTCGCGTTGGAACCTGAGCACCTCGGCTTCGAGGAGTACGACACGGCGACGCAGCGATCGGTGTCGCATCACATATTCCTGCGCGACCGTCACGCGGAGATGTGGTCCCCGCCGTTCCGCTACGTCTGGCCGCCCGAGCTCGACCTCATGGCCCGTCTGGCCGGCATGACGCTGCGCGAACGATGGAGCGATTGGGACCGATCCGCCTTCACGAGCGACAGCCGCAACCACATCTCGGTGTGGGAGAAGATGGCCGACACCGCGCTCTAGTTGCCTAGTTCTCGCGCACCTCTATGACTGCGACCGAGTTCCCGTCTGGGTCGAGAAATGTTGCCTTGCGCGCCGTGGGACCCGGCTGCTCGATGACGAAGTCCACGATGCCCCTGGACGCAAGCTCACCGAGGGCGGCGTCGAGGTCTGGGACCGACACGGCGGCGAGCGCCCGGCCGGCGCGGGCGGGATCGACCACGACGTAGAGCCAGGCCGCCTCGGCGACGTGCCACATGACCTCGTTCTCGTTGACGAGCACGTCGGGCGGTTTCCCCAGCAGACGCTCGAAAAAGTCCTGGCCACGGGTCAAGTCCGAGACCGGGACGCCCGTGAACGCGACCTCGACCTCCACGCTTTGGACGCTACGCCAATCCGGATCCGCCCCGCACCCGTACTGCAACGGGGGGGACGAGCGCGTCGCGGACGCGGCGCGCGGACCAGGTGGAAGGAGACTCGTCATGGAAAGACCCGCAGCGACCATCCGGGCCAGGAGCCGCTCGCGCGGCATCCGGCTCGTCGCGAGCAGTGCAGCCGCACTGGCGGCCGTCGTCGCTTCAGTGGCCGCCGTCGCAGTGTCACCCGCATCGGCGGCGCCGACGCCGTTTCTGTCGCACTTCAACAACATCGACGTCGTCGCGTCGACTGTGCCGACGAGCGGACCGGCCGCCGGTGACCAGAACCCCTACGGCGTGGCCAACGTGCCGTTCAGCGCGGGCGATCTGGTGGGAGGCAACACGCTGGTCAGCAACTTCAACTCGAGCAACAACCTGCAGGGCACCGGCACGACGATCATGCAGGTTGCGCCGAACGGCGGTGTGAGCGTGTTCGCTCAGATCAATGCCGCCACCCTTCCGGGTCCGTGTCCCGGAGGAGTCGGGCTTACGACAGCGCTGAGCGTTCTCGCCGACGACTATGTGGTGGTAGGAAGCCTTCCGGTCACCATGAATGGGAGCGGCACGCCCGAAGCCGGGTGCCTCATCGTGCTGAACAGCGACGGCGTGCCCGTCGAGACTCTGGCCGGCAACGGCATCAACGGGCCCTGGGACATGACCTCGCAGCAGCTGTTCGGGCCCTTCGCCGAGCTGTTCGTGACCAACGTGCTGAACGGCACTGTCGCGGCGAATCCCAACCCGGTCAATCGCGGCACGGTCGTTCGCCTGAGCGTGTTCGACCCGCCGGGCCGCCCGCCGATCTTCTTCGGCAGCAGCGTGATCGCGACCGGTTTCACCGAGGAGCTCAACTCGAGCGCTCTCGTCATCGGCCCGACCGGGGTGGCACTCGGCCGCAACGGCACCCTGTACGTCGCCGACACCGCCAACAACCGGATCACCGCGATCCCGTTCGCGACGGGCCGGTTCTTCCCGGCCTTTGGTGGCGGCATCCCGCTCAGCACCGGAGGCAGCCTCAACAGCCCTCTCGGCCTGGCCACCGCACCCAACGGTGACCTCATCGCGGTCAACGCCAACGATGGCAACGCGGTCGAGATTTCGCCCTTCGGGATGCAGGTGGACACCAAGACGATCGACCCGTTCAACAGCGGCGGCGATCTCTTCGGCCTGGCCGTCGCGCCCGGAGGCAACGGCCTGCTGTTCGTCGACGACAACGGGGGCGCCAACACCCTCGACATCCTCCACTAAGCGGTGTCGGTTCGGAGGCCCGGGGCCATCCCCGCCCCGGGCCTCCGACGCCGAACAGTCAGCCGGTGCGGCTCCAGGTGCGCAGCGTGGCGCGGTAGCGCGCATCCCATTCGTCGTACGTCTCGCGCAACCGGGCGCCGGGCCAGCCCGCCGGCTGCAGCGGCTCGGGCAGCAACGGGTCGGCCTGCAGATGCCGGAGCACGGCGGCCGAGAGCTCGAAGCCAGGGGCCAGCGCTGCGGGGCCGTCCGGTGCCAGCGCGTCGAGCGCGGCCAGGAGCTCGCCGGCGTGCCGGGCCCAACCGGCGAGGTCCCACAACCGGCCGGCGAGGACATCTCCGTCGGCCGGGACTGCGGTCATCAGTTCGACGTCCCCGTCGAGGGAGTCGGGAAGCGGAAAGGCGACGTTGGCCGGCCGCATCCACACTCCTTCTCTGAGCTCGGCCAACCGCGCATACACAAGGGCGCGCCGCCTGGCGCCCCGGACCTCCGCCGCGCTGCCGCTTGTGGTCACGACGGCCAGCCACCACGACCCGTCGTACCCGGTCGTGACGCCGGCACGGCTCGCCGACTGGCGGCTCTGGCGGGCGACCAGATGGCCGGCCAAGCGGTAGTGGCCGGAGCCGTCGGACGTGGCCTCGCCGGCGGCGACCATGCGGCTGAGTGCAACGCGGGCGCGGTTCTCGCTGATCCCGAAGAGGCCGGTGAGCCGCACCAGCTGGGCGACCGGTAGCTCCGGCGGGTCCATGCCGAGAAGGGCGCTCGCCATGACCGAGCGGGCGGTCAGGGGGCGCCCGGGAGCAGGCGCATCGGACGTATTACGATGTTGCATCAGCTGACTGAATACCGTAATATAGACGCATGGCGACCACCATGGTGCCTCCCCCGACCGATCGGCCCGAGGTCCTGCCGAGCGAGCGGCTGCTGGCGAACGGCATGGCGGTCCCGGCCCTGCGCGGGGACCTGCGGCGCATCCCCGACGCGCGCAATGCGATCTCCGTCTTCATGGTGTGGTTCTGGGTGACGCTCATCATCGGCGGAGCCGTCTGGCTCGGTCAGTGGTGGAGCTATCTGATCGCGTTCGTGCTCATGGGCCCGATGTACGCACGCTTCGCCATCTTGATGCACGAGTCCGCGCACAAGCTTCTGTTCACGAACAAGCGCTGGAACGACTTCATCGGTAAGTGGGTGGTGGCGTACCCGGTCTTCACTCCGGTGCAGCTGTATCGGCGCGTCCACTTCGCGCACCACAAGGACGAGTTCGGGCCCGACGAGCCGGACATCGCGTTCTACCGGCCGTATCCCTGCACCCGGCGTGCGCTCTACCGCCGCCTCTTCCGCGACGCCGTCGGCATCAGCGGCTGGAAGAACTTCGTGCCACTCGTCAAGAACACGGCGCGCAAGGGCCCCTTCCGGCCCATCGGGCTCTCGATCTTCGCCGTCCAGACCGTCCTGTGGGCGGTCCTGTGGGCGACGACCGGCCGCTGGTGGGTCTACCCGCTGCTGTGGTTCCTCCCGTGGATGACCGAGTGGCGCGTCATCAACCGTCTGCGCTCCATCGCGGAGCACGGCGGCATGGAACGCAGCCCGGACCGGCGCGCCACGACGCATCACGTGCGGCAGTCGTGGCCGGCGAGGTTCTGGATCGTGCCCTACAACACGGGTTGGCACCTGGCCCACCACGTCGACATGGGCGTGCCCTGGCGGAACCTCCCGGACTTCCACGCCGAACTCGAGCGCGCCGGCTATGTGACGGACGCCATCACGTACGAGAACTACCTGTCCCTCTGGAAGGCATTGTCGAGCGCGGACGAGGCAACCCAGGTGAAGGCGGTCGCGGCCTAGGAAACAGGACGCGGCCGTAGGGTGGCTCGATGAGCCCCCGCGCCGCGACCACGGCCATGCCCGTGGTGTTCGTCAGTCACGGGAACCCGATGAACGCCCTGCAGCACAACCGTTACACCGAAGCATGGGCGGGCATCGCGTCGGCCCTGCCCGAGCCGCCACGGGCAGTGCTGTGCATCTCGGCCCACTGGTACACCAATGCGACGGCGGTCACCGCGATGGCCGATCCCCGGACCATCCACGACTTCTTCGGCTTCCCCGACGAACTCTTCGCGGTGCGGTACCCCTGCGCGGGCTCGCCCGAGGTGGCGGCCGAGGTGGCCGAGGTGGCGAAGCCCCGATGGGTCGGCCTGGACACCGACAGCTGGGGCATCGACCATGGTGCCTGGTCCGTACTGACGCACATGTACCCCGAGGCCGACGTGCCGGTGGTCCAGCTGGCGATCAACTCGCTCGAGCCACTGGACTCGCATCTGGATCTGGCCCGGCGGCTGGCGCCGTTGCGGATGCGCGGGGTGCTGATCGTGGCGAGCGGCAACGTCGTCCACAATCTCCGCCTGATCGACTGGAACCATCCAGACGGGGCGTACGACTGGGCCGAGCGCTTCGACGAGGCGGCGCGCGCCATGGTGCACGACGCGCCGAACGACGTCGTGAGGCTGGCGCGCCATGCCGACTACAAGAACGCCGTGCCGACGCCGGACCACTTCATCCCGTTCGTGTACTTTGCCGGGCTGGCCGCGGCGGTGGGCGTGGTGCCAGAGGTGGTCGTCGACGGGTACGCCTACGGCTCGTTGTCGATGACCTGCTACCGGGCCGGCTGACCCGGTCTTGTCCCGCTTACCCTGACTACGACTCGGATTCGGTCGAGGGGCCGACGTTCACCTCGAGCCAGGTGAGGAGCGGCTTGGTGGCGCGCAGCGCTTCGACGACGCGTTTCTTGGCGCCGGCGCTTTGGAGCCACGCACCGGGCTGCCACGAACGCGCGGCGACAATTCCCTTCATCCGGAGCAGGTCGATGCGCGGGTGGTCCTTGGGGTAGCCCTTCGGCGCCGTCTTGAGCTCCTCGGGCGCATGGACGTCGAGGCCGGACTTCGTCACGGTGGCAACGACCTGCTCGAGCTTCTTGCCCGACTTGTCGGCATCCACCGCCTTGCGGAAGCGGGCGAGCTGGTCCGACAGCATGTGGTACATCCCGCCGCCGGCGAAGAGGCCGTCCGCCGAGAACCGGACGTACCCCGCGCCGATCGTTGCAGCGATGGTGGTCTTGTAGGGCGACTTGTCCCGGCTGAAGCGCGTGTCGCGGTAGGGACGGAAGAGCTTGGTCTCGCCGAACTCGGCCGTCAGCTCGGCCAGCAGCGCGTCCATGGGCGCCTTCACGTCGCGCTCGTAGACCTCTTTGTGGTCGAGCCAGTAGGCCTTGGAGTTGTCGGCCTCGAGCCCCTCGTAGAAGGCCAGAGCGGAGTCCGGCCAGCCCTTGAACGCCATGTCGTCCGACCCGTCCTTTTTCCGAACAGGAGGTTACGGAACCCTCAACCCGGGTGCTCTCATGGCCGAGAAATCCCTGGTTACGATTGGGTGCAGAGGCGGTTGGATCGGGGGTCGTTCGCAGTTGACCGGAGTAAGGCGAACCACGTGCCCGCTGGTCGTCGCCGCCCTGGTCACGGGTGGCCTGATCTTGGGCGGCCTGGTCTCGGGCGCAACGGCCATTGGAGTTGGTGCCCAACGGGTGTCGGCGCCTGCACACCTCAAGGACGCACACAGCAACGCGCCGATGATTTGGGCGCCGGGAGCTCGCGACTCCACGCTCGGGGCCGGTCCGGGTTACAAACACCTGCTGTCCGGATCGGGCCAGAGCTTTGAAGGCTCGGGTGCGCAATTCGCCGACGTCAGTTCGCTCAATTGGGCCGGCCTCGCGGAGACCGGTGCAACCTACACAGGGGTCAGCGCCTCGTGGACCGTCCCCACCGTCCAGGCATCGGTGTCGCAGGAGGTTGCGTCGTCCTGGATCGGCATCGACGGTTACAGCAACAGCGACCTCATTCAGACCGGGACGGAAGAAGACACGGTCGAAGGAACCACGAGTTACTACGCGTGGTGGGAGATCCTCCCTGCACCCGAGACTCCGATTTTCGTCGTCGGTGCCGGCGATCAGATGTCCGCTGCCGTCTTCCAGGACCCGACCCCGCCGAACACATGGACGATCGACATCACCGACCACACACGGAGCGAGAGTTTTTCCCAGGACTTCGCTTACAGCGGCCCCGCGGACTCGGCCGAATGGATCCAGGAGATGACGGGGACGAATCCGCAGTACCCCCTTGCCAACTTCGGCACCGCGAACTTCACCAACCTCGGTTACGCGACTCCGGATCCAGCCGGCAACACGCCGACGCTCATCCGCATGGTGAACTCCTTGGACCACACCATCGCCTACCCGACGATCCCGGGCGCTTCCGACCTCACCGTGACGTACGGCGCGCCGTCGACGACCACCGTGGTGAGCGCGAGCCCCGGCTCGGTGATCTCGGGCACCTCGGTCCTCTACTCGGCGACGGTGAGCGGAGGGAGCCCGAGCGGATCGGTCACGTTCTCCACGGGAACGACGCCGCTGTGCGCGGCGACGTTGATCAGCGGCGGCGGTTCGTGCACTTCTTCCGCCGCCCCGATCGGCACCGATCTCATCTTCGGGACCTATTCGGGATCGGGGTCGGCTTCGACCGGCACGACGTCCCTCGTTGTGAAGGCACCGACCCAGACCTCGGTCGGAGTGAGCCCCAGCCCGGTGGCGCACGGCTCCTCGGTCACCTACTCGACGACGGTGACGACGACGGCCACGGGTCTGCCCGCCCCGACGGGGTCGGTGACGTTCTCGGCCGGGTCGACGACACTCTGCACGGCGACGTTGTCGAACGGCAGCGGTTCGTGCAGCTCCACCGCCGCGCCGGTCGGCTCCGACACCGTTTCGGGCGCGTATTCCGGCGATTCCGTCTTCGGGGGCTCGACCGGGTCGACGACACTGCTCGTCGAGGAGCCGTCGCAAACCGCGATCACCGCCAGCCCGAGCCCGGTGACGATCGGCAGCCAGGTCACCTACTCGGCAACCGTGACGACGAGCGTCAGCGGCCTGCCCACGCCGACCGGGTCGGTCACGTTCTCGACGGGAGCGACGCCGCTGTGCACGGCGACGCTGTCCGGCGGCAGTGGTTCGTGCAATTCCTCCGCCGCCCCGGCGGGCACCGACCCGATCTCGGGAACCTATTCCGGTGATGCCGTCTTCGTGGGCTCCACAGGGTCGACGTCCGTCGTCATCAACAAGGCGCCGACGCAGACGGCGGTCGGAGCCGGCCCCAACCCGGTGGGCCTCGGCGGCATGGTCACCTACTCGGCAACCGTGACGACGACCGTCACGGGGCTCCCCACTCCGACCGGATCGGTCACGTTCACGACCGGTGCGACGACACTGTGCACCGCCACGTTGTCCGGCGGTGCCGGTGCGTGCGGTTCCACCGCTGTGATACCGGTCGGGACCGACACCATTTCGGGGTCGTACTCCGGCGACAGCGATTTCGCGGGCTCGAACGGGTCGACGAACCTCGTCGTCAACCCGGCGGCGTCACAGACGTCCGTCGGTGCGATCCCGAGCCCGGTGGCGCTCGATGCCCCGGTCACCTACTCGGCAACCGTGACGGCGAGTGGCGCGGGATTGCCCGTCCCGACCGGCTCGGTCACTTTCACCACGGGGTCGGGACCAACGACGCTCTGCACGGCGACGTTGTCGAACGGCAGCGGTTCGTGCAATTCCTCAGCCGCCCCGGCGGGTACCGACACGATCTTGGGGACGTACTCCGGAGACACGAATTTCACGGGTTCGACCGGGTCGACAACACTCGTCGTCGAGCAGGCGGCGCAAACGGCGATCGGCGCGAGCCCGAGCCCGACGACCTTCCAAACGATGGTGACGTACTCGGCAACGGTCACGACGAACGCCATAGGATTCCCCACTCCGACCGGGTCGGTGACGTTCTCGACGGGGTCGACGGAGCTGTGTGTGGCGCCGTTGTCGAACGGGAGCGGCTCGTGCAATGTGGCGACCGCCCCGATCGGCACCGACCCGATCACCGGGACGTACTCCGGCGACGCCGTGTTCGCCGGCTCCACCGGATCCACGTCCCTCGTCGTCGACAAGGCCCCGTCACAGACCACGATCGGTGCCGCCCCCAACTCGGTGACGCAAGCCTCCTCGGTCACCTACTCGGCCACGGTGACGAAGAACGGTGCCGGATTGCCCTCCCCGAGCGGCTCGGTCATCTTCTCGACCGGATCGATGACGCTGTGTACGGCGACGCTGACGAACGGCGGCGGTTCCTGCAGTTCCGCTGCTGCCCCCGTCGGGAGCGACACGATCAACGGGACCTATTCGGGCAATGGCACCTTCTCGGGCTCGAGCGGCAGCGCAACCCTCACGGTCGACAGTCCACCCCCGCCGCCTCCCCCACCACCGCAACCGACCCACGGGTATTGGCTGGTCGGTTCGGACGGCGGGATCTTCACGTTCGGCTCGGCGCATTTCTACGGCTCGACGGGCTCGTTGCGCCTGCAGCGGCCCGTCGTGGGCATCGTGCCCACCGCCGACCGCGGCGGGTACTGGCTCGACGCGTCCGACGGTGGGATCTTCGCCTTTGGCGACGCCGGCTTCTACGGGTCGATCCCCGGGCTCGGGCTGCATCCGGCCGGTTCGGGCCTGCCGAACTCGCTCGCCGCGCCGATCGTGGGGATGGTGCCCTCGGCCGACGGCGGCGGGTACTTCATGGTCGCCTCGGACGGCGGCGTCTTCGCGTTCGGCGACGCGCGCTTCGCCGGCAGCTGCCCGGGGATCGGCGGCTGCACGGGCGCGGCAGTGGCCGTCATGCCCGACGCCAGCGGCAACGGCTACTGGCTCGTGACCCAGAGCGGCCACGTCTACACCTTCGGTGACGCCCCGTATTTCGGGGCCCCGGGACCCGGGAGCTCACCGGTGACCTCGGCCGTGCGCACACCCGACGGACACGGGTACTGGATCCTCTTCGCCGACGGGAACATCGCCGGCTACGGCGACGCCGGGAACTTCGGGAGCCCGGCCGGTCAGATGGGCGGACTGAACCCGGCCGGCGCGATCTTCACGACCGCCGACGGTGGCGGGTACTGGGTGGCGGCGGCCAACGGAGCCGTCGCGAACTACGGCGACGCGCCCAACGACGGCTCGATGCTCGGCACCTCGCTCAACGGTTCGATCATCGCCGCGACGGGCTGGTAACAGACCGCCGCGACACCCCAATGGGTGCCGCTCAGGTATCGACCACCCCGAGGGCGCGCCGGAGGACGACCGAAGCCTCGTGGCCCGCCCGGCGCGACACGGCCGCCCCCGTGACGAGCGCGGAACCGTGGAACGTGCCAGGGAACTGGTGCAACTCGACCGACACCCCGGCCCGGAGCATCCCCAATGCGTACGCGATGCCCTCATCGCGCAGCGGATCGTTCTCCGCCGTCGAGACGTAGGCGGGCGGGAGCCCGGAGAGGTCGGTCGCCCGCGCCGGGGCGGCATAGACCGGGACATCGTCGCTCCCGGCCAGCTCGCCGAGGTAGAACTGCCAGCTCTTGACGGCGAGCGGCCGGTTCCAGAGCGGGGAATCGACGAAGCGCAGCATCGACGGCGTCTCGAGCCGGTCGTCGAGCTCGGGAATGTGCAACATCTGGAAGCAGACCGGAGGACCACCACGGTCCCGGGCCAGGAGCGCCGTGGCCGCCGCGAGCCCTCCGCCCGCGCTGGCGCCGAGCAGCGCGATGCGTGCCGGGTCCACGCCGAGCGCTCCCGCCTCCGCGTGGAGATAGGAGAGCGCTGCGTAACAGTCGTGGAGCCCGGCGGGGTACGGGTGCTCGGGTGCCAGTCGGTATTCGACCGAGACGAGCACCGCATCCGCGTTCGCCGCCGTCATGACCGCGCCGGCGTGTTCGGACTCGACGCTTCCGACCACGAAGCCGCCGCCGTGGATGTGGAGGATCCCAGGCACGGTCGTGCCCGGGTCCGCTGCGAGCGCCTTCGGCCGGTAGACGCGCACGGACACCTCGGGGTCGTCCTCCCAACCCGGGATCAGCCGGTCCTCGATGTCGAGCAGCTCCTCCTCGGGCAGCGTCGTCCGCATCGCCACGATCAGCTTTTCGAACTCGCGGCGCGCGGCGACCGGGTCGTCGAGGTCGATGACCGGCATGAAGTCGAGAACCGTCTCCAGTTCCGGGTCGATCATCGTCCTCTCCTCCCCCACCCAATCCCTACTTGGGCTGCATCCGGATCCCGGCGTCGAGCCGGATCGATTCCGCGTTCATGTACGAATTGCTCAGCAGCTCAACGGCGAGGGTTGCGAACTCGCTCGGATAGCCGAGGCGGTGCGGGAAGAGGACGTCCTGCGCCAGCTTTCCCTTGAAGGCTTCGGAGCCCTCGCCCGCGCCGTAGATCGGTGTGTCGATCAGCCCCGGGAGGATCGTGTTCACCCGGATCCCCACGACGGCGAGGTCACGGGCGACGGGCAGGGTCATGCCGATCACGCCGCCCTTCGACGACGAGTAGGCGGCCTGACCGATCTGGCCGTCCTCTCCCGCCACCGACGACGTGTTGACGATGGCGCCGCGGGCACCGTCGGCGTCGGGCTCGTTCAGGCTCATCTTGGTCGCCGCCAGGCGGACGCAGTTGAACGTGCCGATGAGGTTGATCTCGATCACCCGCCGGTACAGGTCGAGGTCGTGGGCCGACGCGTAGTCCCCGTCCTTGCCGATGGTGCGGGTGGCCCAGCCGATGCCGGCACAGTTGACGAGCGACTTGAGGGGCGCCATCTCGACGGCCGCCTCGACGGCGGCGATGACCTGCTCGGTGTTCGTGACGTCGGTCTGCACGAAGAGGCCGCCCAGCTCCTTGGCGAGCGGCTCTCCCTTGTCCGCCTGGAGGTCGGCCACGACGACGTGCACGCCGCGCCCGGCCAGGAGTCGTGCCGTGGCCTCGCCCAGCCCGGATGCGCCTCCCGTGACGATTGCCGACGTGCCGTTGAGATCCATCTCTGCCGCTCCTTGAGGGTCGTGTTGTGCGGGCCAGAGGATAGGGTCCGCACCCGCCCGGGTCACATCTGCGCCGGCGCCTCGATACCGAGCAGTGCGAGCCCCCGTTCGAGCACCCGTGCGGTCAGGTCGCACAGCGCGAGCCGTGAGGTCCGCACGTCCTCGTCGGCCACGAGCACCCGGCAGGCCTCGTAGAACGTCGTGAAGACGGTGGCCAGTTCGAAGAGGTAGGTGCAGAGCTTGGAAGGGCTCAGGGTCTCCGCCGTCGCCTCGACCGCCTCGCCGAAGCGCAGGAGGTGGAGCGCCAGATCGCGCTCCGGTGCTTCGTCGAGGCGCGGCGGGGTGCCCGCCGGCGGCGGGTCGGCCCCGGCGCGCCGGAATATCGAGCGGATGCGGGCGTGGGCGTACTGGAGGTACGGGCCGGTGTTGCCTTCGAACGCCAGCATGCGGTCCCAGTCGAAGACGTAGTCGCGCGCCGGCTCGGTCGAGAGGTCGGCGTACTTGACCGCGCCGATGCCGAGGGCCCGCGCCACCGCCGCCTGCTGCTCCGGCGACAGGTCGCCCTCGCGGTCGCGGTCCTTCATCGCGGCCTCGGCCCGCTCGATCCCCTCGGTCAGCAGCTCGATCAGGCGATCCGCGCTGCCGCCCCGGCTGGCCAGCTTCTTGCCGTCCGGGCCGAGCACGAAGCCCAGGACGACGTGGACGGCGTCGGAGGGGTCGCGCAGGTAGCCCGCCAGCACCGAGACCGCGAACACCATGCGCAGATGCAGGGTCTGCTCGGCGCCGACCACGTAGAGCAGGCGTTGCGCGCCCAGGCGGGCGGTGCGGTCGCGCGCCGTGGCCAGGTCGGTCGCCGGGTAGCCGTAGCCGCCGTCGGACTTGCGGACGATGAGCGGGAGCGGATCACCCTGGCGGTTCGTGAAGCCCTCGGGGAACACGCACAGAGCGCCGCCGTCCTCGACGAGGAGCCCCTTCACCGTGAGGTCCTCGACGACCACGGGCAACTGCGGGTTGTAGAAGCTCTCCCCGACGGTGTCCTCGTCCGTGAGGAGGACGCCGAGCAGGGCGTAGACCTCGCGGGCGTGGCGCAGGCTCTCGCCGACGAAGATCCGCCAGAGGCGCATCGTCTCGGGGTCACCGCTCTGGAGCAGCACGACCCGGCGGCGACTGCGCTCCGCGAACGCGGGGTCGCTGTCGAACTGGACGCGGGCCTGGGCGTAGAACTCGTTGAGGTCGCGCACGCTGAAGGACTTGGCGTCGGCGGCGCCGTCGACGTCCAGCAGATGCTCGATGAGCATGCCGAACGGCGTCCCCCAGTCGCCGATGTGGTTCTCCCGCAGCACGGTGTGGCCCTGGAACGAGAGGATGCGGGCCAGCGCGTCGCCGACGATCGTGGTGCGCAGGTGGCCGACGTGCATCTCCTTGGCCACGTTGGGCGACGAGTAGTCGATGAGCACGGTCTGCGGAGTTGTCGCGGTGGCGACCCCGAGCCGGGGGTCGGCGGAGACCTCGGCCGCGTGCGACGCGATGAACTCGTCGGACAGCGTGAGGTTGATGAACCCGGGCCCGCTGACCTCGACGTGCGAGCACACGCCTTCGAGATCGGCGACCCTCACCACCTGTTCGGCCACCTCGCGCGGCGCCCGGCTCAGCTGCTTGCCGAGAGGCAGCGCGCCGTTGGACTGGAAGTCGGCGCGGTCGGAGGGGCGCAGGACGGGATCTGCGCCTGGTGAGACGGAGTCGAAGGCCGCCTGGAGCCGGTCGGCGAGCACGCGGACGGCGTCGGGCATCCCCCATCTTCGCATGCCCCCGTCGCCGGCCATCCCGGCGAACGGGGGCGCGCGCCGCGTCTAACCCTCGGGCGCGCCCATGGCCCCGTCCATGAGGCCGTAGTGCCGGTACGGGCCGAAGAACCCGTGCTCGAGCAGCCCGTAGCCGACCTTGCCGTCGTAGGAGAACTCCGCGACGTGGTCGACGATGCCGTACTGGGCCAGACCCTTGATCTCCTCGACCGACAGGACGAGGCCCTGGGTCACGGTCTCGGGCCCGTGGTACATGCCGTGACGCCAGTCGGCGTCGATGCCGTAGCCGGTGCCGACGGAGACGAAGTTGGGCAGGATCGAGCGGCAGGAGATCTCGATCCCCGCTTCGGGGAAGCGCACGACCGAGCGCTCGATGATGCGGGTGCCGGGGATCAGGTGGTGCTCGTGCTCCGATCGGCCCAGGTCCTCGACCCCCTTGGCCGGGTCGGCCCACACCCGCTCAGACTGGACCAGCGGACGCTCCCCGTCGTCGCGCTCGTGGCAGATGTACATGATGGCGTGGTCGTCGAACTGCATCGGGAAGTAGTTCCACATCCCGCCGAGCACCATCTCGCCCTGGCGGATGCCGTCGCTCTCGGGCTCGCCGACGGGCCGCACGCCCCAGGAGCGGTCGCGGGTGCCCCAGCAGCGGTCGGGCGTCACCGCGAGGTCGTTGCCGCCGGCCGACAGGGTCCCCGACCAGAATCCCGTCTGGGCCAGGCGCTGGGTGTCGAAGAGCACCCTGCCCTTGGAACGCAGGTACTGACGGGGCTCCTCGACCGCGGGGATGTGGCCCTCCCACGTGACGTCCATCGCGACCCGGTCCTCGGTCGGCTCGACGACCACGCGCAGCTTGCGGAGCGGCTCGAGCACCTCGATCCGGAACGGCCCGACGGAGATGTCACCCCGGTCCCGCAGGGGCGCCGAGGATCGCACGATGTGCTGCGAGCCCCCCAACCGCACGTCGATGAACGCGTCGACGACCCCGAGATTGGGGTACTGGCCCATCCCGAAGATGGCGAACCAGTCGTCGTCGCAGGGGTGCATGTTGAAGTAGTAGCGGTCATAGAAGTTGCGATCGCTGGTGGCGGGGTGCGCGATGAATTCGGACGTCTGGTGGACCGGGTAGTCGTCCCACGAGCTAAGCGACATGACGCGCGCGCTCAGCAGCAGGCGCAGCCGGCGCCGCAGCCGCCGGCGACGGGTGCACCGCACATCCCACCGGCGGGCTCGGTGGCGCGACCGGTGGTGGCGAACACGGGAAAGAGGCGGCGCGCCCCGACGTGGCCGTCGGGACACGTGGCCGGCGCGTCGGCGTCGCCCATGGCGCGGCGCTCGTCGAAGACGGCGTGGCAGGTCGAGCAGCGATAGTCGTAGACGGGCACGGTGACAACCTCCTCCGACGACGAGCCTAAGGCAACGCGGGCCGGGTGCGCCTACGGCTGGGCGAAGGCGTAGATCGGCGTGCCGTTGTAGTTGTCCGAGTCCCAGGGCAGGAAGGGACCGTCGAGCGCGACCGACAGATAGCCGTCGCGACCCGGGCCCGAGTCCCCGCCGACGGTCATGATGGCCCCGTCGGGCCAGACCTGCGTCACGATCCCCACGTGCACCGAGGTGTACGTGCTCTGGGGCCCCGTCCCGTACAGCACCTCATCACCGACCGCGGGCATGGCGGTGGGGGGCAGGACGGCCCCGTTGGCGGCGGCCCAGCTCCAGATGTCGCCGGTGAAGGCATAGCGGGGGATGCCGATGCCGGCCTGCTCCCAGGCCCAGGTCGCGAACAACGCGCACCATTCCTCGCACGGCCCGTACGGGTTGCAGTAGGAGCCCTGGGTGTCCGGGTCCGGCTCGATCTGGCTCGCCACCGCCGCCGCGATCGCGGCCGACCCCGGGAACTCGGGTTCGGGCGTCGCGGTCGAGAAGCTGTACTGCCACGCCTGCGGATCGAGCAGCCAGTAGCCGGTCCCGCGGTTGTTGCCGATGATGGCCGAGATCTGTGTCGCCGTGGGATCGAGACTCAGGCCGCCGTAGGCCTT
>DATHPK010000049.1:0-4463 GCA_035483935.1 Acidimicrobiales bacterium | reverse complement strand
CGAGGTTCCAGAGCTCGACGAAACGCGCGTCGCCGCCGTGCTTCGGGCCGCCGTCGTGGCCGTAGGCCTCGCCGAGATCCATGAAGATCTCCGAGTCGGGGCCACAGGGGCCCGTGTCGCCCATGGCCCAGAAGTTGTCCTCGTCGCCCATGCGCTGCACGCGCTCGGGCCGGACGCCGACCTTGTCGATCCAGAGCTGCTCGGCCTCGTCGTCGGAGTCGTGGACGGTGATCCAGAGGCGGTCGCCGTCGTGGCCGAGCACCTCGGTGAGCAGCTCCCAGGCCATCGGGATCGCATCGGCCTTGAAGTAGTCCCCGAAGCTGAAGTTTCCGAGCATCTCGAAGAAGGTGTTGTGGTACGTGTCGGTGCCGATGATCTCGATGTCGGGGGTGCGGAAGCACTTCTGGATGCTGGTGGCGCGGGGCCAGGGCGCGGGTTCTTCGCCCACGAAGTAGGGCTTGAACGGCACCATGCCCGCGATCGTGAAGAGGACCGAGGGGTCGTGCGGGATGAGGCTGGCGGAAGGGACGATGGCGTGGCCGCGGTCGGCGAAGAAACGCGTGAAGGCCGCCCTCAATCCGTTGGCGTCCATCGCCGCAGCTTACCGGCGTGAAAAGACGGTTTGAGGCGGGCCGGCGGGGGCGATCTGGCCGGCTCGGGTCAGCTCGAGGACATCCCGACGATGGGTTTGTTCAGCGTGATGCCGCCGGTGGAGCCGAAGAAGGGCGCATCGCCGTAGGTGAAGATCCCGCCGTCGGACGCTACGAGCCAGTAGCCGCGGTCGTCGGGGGTGGCGGCCATGCCGACGACCGGCTTGTTGAGGTGGATCGCGCCGGCGGAGCCGTAGAACTGGGCGCTGCCGTAGGCAAAGATGCCGCCGTCGGCGGCGACCAGCCAGTATCCAGCGCCGTCGGGCCCCGGCGCCATGCCGACGATCGGCGAATTCAGCGCGAGGCCTCCGGTCGACCCGTAGAACTGCGCATCCCCGTAGGCGAAGATGCCACCGTCGGACGCGACGAGCCAGTAGCCGTTCCCGTCGGGGGTCGGTGCCATGCCGACGATCGGTTTGTTCAGGTTCGAGCCGCCAGTGGAACCGAAGAAGCGAGCATTGCCGAAGCTGAAGATCCCGCCGTCGGACGCCACCTCCCAGTACCCCGCTCCGTCGGGTGTACCCGCCATGCCCACGATCGGCTTGTTGAGCGGCTGGCCACCCATCGAGCCGAAGAAGCGGGCGTCGCCGTAGGAGAACAGTCCGCCGTCGGAGGCCACGAGCCAGTAGCCCTTGGTGCTGGGTGTCGCGGCCATCCCGACCACCGGCTTGTTGAGCGCGATGCCGCCGGTGCTGCCCCAGAATGTGGCGTCGCCAAAGTCGAAGATGCCACCGTCCGACGCGACGAACCGGTAGCCCCCGCCACAGTCGAGGTCTCCGCCGTAGCCATAGTGATCGGCCGGGGAGGAGGCGGAGATCCCCTGCGAGTTGGCCACCGTGATGTCGACGCAGATCGGCCCGGCGGCGTTCGGCGGGATCACGGTGATGGAGTACTCGGACTGCGAGATGATCTGGCCGAGGCCCACCGAGCCGAAGGTGACGGACGTCGCGTTGCCGAAGCCGCCACCGAGGATCGTGATCGCGCCGCTGCCGCTGACCGGCCCGGTGTTCGGGTTGACGGACGCCACAGACGGACAGCCGTAGGCTCCCTGGAGGGCGACAGCGAGGTTCTGGTCGACCGGGGTGCCCCAGCCGCTGGCGGCGTCGAACCCCGGGAGGGCGACGTATTGGCCGCCGTTGGTGTCGGTGAAGTCGTTGTTCCCGGTCTCGACATCGGTGAAGTTCAAGCTGTTGCCGTTGGCGTAGAGGTTCGGGCCGACCATGCCGAGCTGGCTGTAGCAGCCCTGGTTGGTGTCGGCGAAGAGCCCGGCGTTGGTGGGTGAGGCGACACTGGTGCCGCCCACGCCACCCCAAGACCCGGAGAAATACGCCACGACACTGCTGTTCTGGGGATCGGAGGGATAGGAGAGATCCGGGACGGCCCGATTGGGGTTCGTCGTGAGGTGGTCCTGATAGGACGGCTTCCCCCAGTACGAGGAGTACCCGCCCCCGCCGGCGCCGTATCTGAGCGTCTGCCCGTCGATGTCGTTGGCGCAGATGGTCCGGGGTACGCCCTTGCACTGGTTCCAGACGGTCTGGTTCCCCACACCGGATGACGTCAAGGTCGTGCCGCCCGCGCTGATCACATCGGGTTGCGCACCGGGGTCGTCGACCGCGAGCGACAGCGCCGACCCGGTCTGTTGGTTGGCGGTGAAGCAGTCCTCCGAACCGGAGTCGCCGGCGGCGGCGATCACGGTCTGCCCCTGCAGGGCCATGCGCTGAAAGATGGCGTTCTCGGTGTTGAGGTCGCTCGTGGGCACCATGGCCTCGCAGTTGCCCCAACTGGTTGAAACGACCTGCGCGGTGTCGTCACTGGCGATCCGGTTGAACACGTCGAACGTGACCACATCGCCACCATTGGGCGCCTGGTAGACGACGAGTGATGCAGAGGGGGCGTTGAACGCGGCCAGCTCGGTGTCGAGCGCCGCCTCACCGCCTCCCGAGGCGGGACCACCGGGCCCGCCGTCGACCTCCACGTTTCTGATCGGATTTGTGAGCCCGTAACACGACTCGAACGCGGCGAAGTCGCTCGGGAGGTACTTCTCGAACTCGACGATGCCGATCGTCTGGCCCACCCCGGTGCGGCCCTGGCTGAAGACCTGATTGAGCCCGAAGTCCTCGGCCAACGTGGTCGATGTGTAAACCCCCGATCCGGGCGGTGCGAGCGACGCGGCCGCCGCGCACGCTTGGGGGGTGCTCGCGTGCGACACGAGGCCGTGGCTGGTGCTGCCTGAACCGGTCGAACCGCTCGGTGCGGTCGTTGTGTTGGGCGAGCTGCTCGGCGTTGTCGGCGTGGCGGTGCCGGCGCTCGACGCCGGGGTGTGACGCCGGAGCATCGAGTGTTCCCTGTAGAGGCCGTCCATGCCCACCACGCCGGTAACGAGCCCTTGCAGCGACGACGGCACCTCGGGCGATGCCGTGTTGACCACGGCCAGCGACCCGCCGGGCGCTTGTACCTGCTCGAGCGGCGTCCCGAAGGCGGCGGACACGACCGCGGCCGTGCCGCTCACGGGCAGCAACGGGCTGCCTGGCTCCGGCGTCCCGACCGTGAGGCCCTCGCTGCGCAGCGCCGAGGACACCTGTGCCACTGTGGACTCAGCGGGACCGTATTCCTCAGCGAACTGCGCCGCCGTCAGGTAGTGGTGGTACTCGGGCGAGCCCGGAGTGGACACCGCCGCGACCGCTTGGGAGAGGCCGGACGCGTTCTGGCCTTGCAGCACGACGTCGAGGTTGAGCACCTGGCTCGAGGGCGCCGCGCCCACCTGCGCAGTGCCGGCCGGAATCGCGGGCGCGGCCTGCGGAAGCGTCATCTTGGGTTGTAGCGCCGCGTCGGCGGCGCCGGACGTCGAGAGGGCGAGGCCGGCGAACGCCACCGGTCCCAGCGCTCCGCCGCACAGGACCGCGGCGAGCAGCGCCCCGATGCCGGCGCGACGCCTCACGAACTGCTCTCTCTGCCTCAATCCGTCTCGATCCCGCTCATGTCATCCGTGCCCGTTCCGCCCGGTTCCCCCTCTCGGGCCGACGGCTCGTAGTACACCCGGCCCTCGAGCGCCTCAGGACGATACTGCTGGCCGGAGGCACCGGATGGGTCGTCGTGGGGGTACACGTAGCCCTCGCCGTGCCCGAGTTGGGCGGCTCCTCTGTAATGGGCGTCGCGGAGGTGGGTCGGGACCTCCTGGCTCACGCCCGAACGCACGTCCGCCTGGGCCCTGCCGAGGGCCACGAGGACCGCGTTGGACTTGGGAGCCCCCGCCAGATAGATCACCGCCTCGGCCAGGTTCAGTGCTGCTTCGGGGAGCCCGACGTACTCGACCGCTCGCGCCGCGGCCTCGGCGACGAGCAAGGCCTGGGGATCGGCGAGCCCGATGTCTTCGCTGGCGAGGATCACCATACGGCGGGCCAGGTAGCGGGGGTCCTCCCCTCCCTCGATCATGCGCGCCATCCAATAGAGCGCCGCATCCGCGTCCGAACCGCGCATGCTCTTGATCAGCGCGCTGATCTGGTCGTAGTGCTCGTCGGCACCCTGATGGAACAGCCGGCCGTCCCGGGCACGCGCCATGTCGTCGATCGTGAGCTCGACTCGCTCGCCGCTGGCATCATCGCCCGCGGCAGGCCGGACGAGGGCCACCGCCACCTCGACCGTCGTGAGTGCGGCGCGGGCGTCGCCCTCGCACGCCGCCACCACGGCGTCGATCGCCTCGTCGGTGGCGTCGGCATCCTCCAGCTCGAGGCCACGCCGCACGAGCGTGCGCAGGTTGTCCGGCGACAAGGGGTGCAGCCGCCACAGTGAGGCCCGGCTCAACAGGGGCGGATT
>DATHPK010000048.1:0-19722 GCA_035483935.1 Acidimicrobiales bacterium | reverse complement strand
GCCTCGACGTCGCAGCGCAGCCCTTGGGCCTTGCGCTCGGCCGCGCTC
This sequence comes from Acidimicrobiales bacterium, assembly GCA_035483935.1. Taxonomy (GTDB): domain Bacteria; phylum Actinomycetota; class Acidimicrobiia; order Acidimicrobiales; family RAAP-2; genus Bog-473. The sequence goes on along the minus strand of DATHPK010000048.1, from coordinate 19,674 downwards.
TTGGTCAGTAGTCGCGCCGCCTCGAGCCGGGTCGCCATGTCGGCCAGCTTCAGCTGAATGGCCTGGTGCTCACCAATGGGTTTGCCGAAGGTCTCGCGCTGTTGCGCGTAATCCAGCGCAGCGTCGAACGCTGCCCGCGCGACGCCCACAGCCCGTGCTGCGATGTTGATGCGCCCGATCTCGAGCACGCCGAGGATCTGGGGCAAACCACGTCCTGCCTCGCCGATCAGATTGGCGACCGGAACACGATGATCCGAGTAGGCCATCTCGACCGTCTCGATCCCGCGGTAGCCCAGTTTGCTCACGTTCTTGCTGACTGAGATGCCCTCGTAGCGCGGCCCTGGTTCCTTCTCGACGATGAGGGCCGAGATGCCTTCCTCGGTCCGCGCCGCCAACGCCACGATGCTGGCCCGTTCGCCGTTGGTCACCCATGCCTTCGTGCCGTTGATGACGAACTCCTCCCCGTCGCGCTGGGCTCGGCAGGACAGGTTGCGCGTGTCGCTCCCCGCATCGGGTTCAGACAATGACAGGCAGCCACGGTGTTCTCCCGAGGCCATGGCCGGGAGCCAGCGCTGCTGCTGTTCCTCGTTGCCGTGCGTCATGATCAGCGTGGCCGCCATCGTGTGGGTGTTTACGATGCCGGTCAGGCTCATCCATCCGTACGAGAGTTCCTCGATAACGCCGACGTAAGTGAGTAGGTCGAGGCCCAAGCCGCCGTAGATCTCCGGGATCGTGATGCCAAAGAGGCCGAGTTCTCGCATTTTGGCGACGATCTGTTCGGGGTAGGCGTCGGCATGCTCGAGGTCCGACGCAACGGGAATGACCTCACGCTGTACGAATTTCCGCACGGTGTCGATGATTTCGGCGCGGACGGACTCGTCGACCGTCTCGGTCGCGACGCCGGTCACATCGACCATGCCCGCACCCTCTTCCTCATGGCGATAACCATACCCTTCAATCGTGTTGACGCTGAATCTCAATTCGGAGAAGAATGTTTCCACCATGACCCGGGGCCTTATGCATTCCGGGCTCGAGTCTGCGGCCGCCCGCTTTCCCGATCATCCCGGCGTGCTCGCGGGTAACGACGTCTGGACGTACGCCGAGTTGCAGAGGGCGAGCAACGCCGCAGCGCGTCATCTCGTCGTCCAGGGCATCGGACCCGGGGACCACCTGGCGCTCATGACGACGAACCGGCCCGAGTTCATGGTGGTGGTGAATGCCGCGAGCATGCTCGGCGCCGTGCCGGTGTTGCTGAACGCCGCATGGAAGGCGTTCGAAGTCGACACAGCGTTGGCGTTGACCGCGCCGCGTTACGGCGTTGCCGACGGCGACGGGGTTGGGCTCTTGACTGAGCGCCTCGGCCTCAGGAGTGTGCTCGACCTCGACGCCGAGACAGCGAGCGCGGTCGTCGACCGCACCAGCGACGCTCAGCCGCCGGATTACACCCCGTCAGAGGACGACGATGCCGTCTTCGTCTTCAGTTCAGGGACCACCGACCGGCCCAAGGCGGTCCGGCACACCCATCGCTCCATGGTGTTGGCGATTGCGCACTGGCGCCTTGCGCTCGGCCTCGGCCACGACGACCGATTCCAGGTGGCAACGCCGCCCGCTCACATCCTCGGGCTCCTGAACCTGTTGACCGCCACCTCGGCGGGGGCCACGGTCCGCCTCCATCGCCGTTTCGACCTGGACGCTGAATTGCGGGCAATCCAAGAGGACCGGATGACGCTCGAGATGGCGGTCGCGCCCATCGCGCTCGCCATGGCGAATCACCCGGACCTCGAGGCATACGACCTTTCCTCCCTGCGCTACGTGATGTGGGGCGCGACGCCGGTGACGCCGGCGGTGGCGGAGACCGTCACCGCCCGGTCGGGCGTGCGCTGGCTCCCCGCGTATGGGACAAGCGAGGTGCCGGTGATAGCGGCTAATCCCGTCGGCGAGCCCGACCGCTGGCGCCTCGACTCCGCCGGTCTTGCCGTCGGCGATGTCGAGTTGCGCGTGGTCGATCTCACGAGTGGAGCGGTGCTGCCCTCCGGCGGGACGGGAGAGATCGAGGTCCGCAGCGCGACGGCCATGGCCGGCTATCTGCCCGAAGAAGCGACCGCGGCCGCCTTCGACGACGGCTGGTACCGCACCGGGGACGTTGGCTGGCTCGAGCCCGACGGGTGGGTCCACCTCACCGATCGGTGCAAGGAGATGATCAAGGTGAGCGGGTTCCAGGTCGCGCCCGCCGAGATCGAGGCAGTGCTCCACGCGCACCCGGGCGTCGTGGACTGCGCGGTCTTCGGTGTAGCGGACGCGCGGGCTGGCGAGGTGCCCGTGGCGGCGGTACAACTGGCGCGGGATGCGGAAATCAGCAGCGAGGAACTGCAGCAGTTGGTGACGGAGACGCTCGCGGGCTACAAGCGGCTGCACCACGTCGTCATCGTCGACGTCGTACCGAGGACACCGTCTGGCAAGGTGCTCCGCCGGAACCTGCGCGACGAGTGGGCACCGCGTCTGACGACGGCGTCAACGGGGGCGAACTGAGTGGACGTCCGTCTCTCACCCGAACAGATCGCTTTGCGCGACTCCGCGGCACAGGCCGTGGACAAGCTTGGACCGGCCACCGTCGCCCAACTCGACGATGCCGAACGTGCGAGCAAGCTCGATGCCGCCATAAGGGCCGCAGGTTGGCGCGAGCTCCGGACGCCTTCTGATGACGGAAAACCGTGGGCCTCGGCGGTAGAGGTCGCAGTGGTCGCCGAGGAGCTCGGACGCGGCCTCGCCGATGCGGCCTTTCTCGGCCCGACGTTGGCCGCGGATCTCCGGCGGCGATCCGGTGCACCACCGACGACTGCGAGTGAAACGGTCGCACTCGTGCGGGATCTGTCTCGGCTGGCGGAGGCCGACAACGATGCAGACGCCATAGCGGTCGATGCGCTCGGCGCGAGCTCGGCGCTGTTGCTCTTGGCTGGCGAGGACGGCCGTCGAGTGGGCATGGTCTTCCTCGAGAACGGGACCACGGGCGCGGACCTGACCCGCCAGGTCGCGCGTCCCCAACGGGGAAGCCGTGCCACCGCGCTTGGGGGACAGGCGCGACCGCTGCCGGCCGACGACATCGCGCGCTGGCTGAGTCTCGGCTTGGCGGTGACCTGCGCGGACCTCGTCGGGAGCATGCGCGGAGCGCTCACGCTGGCCACCAAGTACGCCAAGGAGCGCAAGCAGTACGGCGAGGCGATCGGCTCGTTCCAGGCAGTCCAGCACTTGCTCGCCGACGCGCACGTCGCCATGGAGGGGTCACGGAGCATCGCGCTGCACGCCGCCTGGGCGGTCGACGCGTTGCCAGCCGACGACGCGCTGGCGGCCGGCGCGGCGGCCAAGGCGTACTGCGTACGGGCGGCACGTCTGGTCTGCGAAACGTCGATCCAGGTGCACGGTGGCATCGGGAACACCTGGGAGTGCCTCGCGCATGTCTTCCTACGCCGGGCGCTGTTCTCGAGCGAGGTACTCGGCGGGGTCGGGGCGAACCTCGAGCGGGTGATGGCGACGAGGGGCATCGGAGGCGAATATGGACTTCGCTGACTCGCCCGAAGAAGCTGCGTTCCGTCTCCGCCTGCGCGAATGGCTTGCAGACAACGACCCGGGGCTGCCACCGTCGTCGACGACCGACGAATACTGGGCGGGGCAGGCCGCGTGGCACCAGACCCTCTACGACGCCGGGTTCTTCGGTCTGTCATGGCCCACCGCCATCGGCGGACAGGGACTTCCGAGCGTGTACGACGTGATCCTCGACGAGGAGCTCATCGCCGCAGCCGCGCCCCCGCGGCCGAGCGTCGGTTACCTCGTGCGTGGGCTGCTCGAGCACGGCAGCGACGATGTCCACCGGCGGTTTCTCCCCGGCCTGGTGAGCGGCCGGGACCGCTGGTGCCAGGGCTTCAGCGAGCCCGACGCCGGCTCGGACCTCGCCTCGTTGCGGACGAAGGCCGTGCTCGACGGGTCTGAGTACGTGATCAATGGCCACAAGGTCTGGACGAGCTACTCGGACGCGGCGGACTGGTGCCTCGTCTTGGCGCGCACCGATCCGGATGTACCAAAACACCGGGGCATCTCCGCCTTCGCTGTGCCGATGCGCCAGAGCGCTATCACGCAGCGCCCGCTCAAGATGATCAATGGGATCACGCGCGAGTTCGGCGAGGTCATCTTCGACGGCGCCCGGGTCGACGCTACCAACATGATCGGCGAACCCGGTGAAGGGTGGCGCCTGGCCATGACGGTGGTCAGCCACGAGCGCGAGCCCGGCGAGCTCGGCTACGTCGCGCGCTATGGGAAGCTCGTGAACGACCTCGTGGATCACGTCAAGGCCGCGCCGGCCGCGTTCGGCGCGGAGCAACGCCGCGACCTCGCATGGTCGATTGTCGAGGCCGAGATGTTGCGGTGCCACGTGAGTAGGCGCCTGTCCGATCGCCTCGACGGCATCGACCACGGCCCGGAGGGCTCGGTCGACAAGCTGCTTATGACCGAGGTCGAGCAGGCCGTCGGCCACGCCGCCATCTCCGTCGGCGGGAGCGCCCCGGGCGGAGGAGACGACACCTGGCTTCGGGTCTACCTCTACAGCCGCGCGCAAAGCGTGATGGGCGGGACGTCGCAGATCCAGCGCAACCTGATCGCCAACCGAATCCTGGAGTTACCGACGAAATGAGCTTTTACGACCTCCCCGAAGAGATCCACGTCGAGGCCGACGGCCCGATCCGCGTCGTCACGTTGAACCGCCCCGACCACCTCAACGCCACCAATCACGTCCTCCACGCAGGACTGGCGGCCTTGTTCCCGCAGCTCGACGCCGACGAAGAGGCGCGGGTCGCCGTGCTCACCGGGGCCGGCCGGGCGTTCTCCGCCGGCGGTGACTTCGAATACATCGACGAGCTGTCGCGTAACCCCGCCTTGCGGAGTCTGACTTTGGAGCACGGACGCCAGATCGTGACCGGGATGGTGCGGTGCCGACTACCGATGATCGCCGCCGTCAACGGTCCGGCGGTGGGACTCGGCTGTTCCCTCGTCGCGCTGTCGGACATCGTTTTCATGGCCGAGAGCGCGCACATCGCCGATCCGCACGTCGCCCTCGGCCTGGTCGCCGCCGACGGAGGACCGGTGGTGTGGCCGCTCCTGACGAGCTTGCAGCTTGCGAAGGAGTACGCGTTGACGGGGGACCGGATTCCGGCGCAACGGGCGGCCGAGATCGGGCTGGTCAATCACGTGTGCGCCGACGACCAGGTGCTGACCGAAGCGATGGAGTGCGCGCGGCGGATCGCCCGACTGCCCAAGGGTGCGGCAGAGGACACCAAGCGGGTGCTCAATCTCCATATGGAGCGGGCCGTCCTCGCCGTCCTCGACTACGCGTTGGCGGCGGAGGACCGGTCCTTCACGTCGCCGGAGCTGCGGGCGAACATCGACCGGATGCTGAAGCGTTCGGCTGGGGAGGGCTCCGGCTAGAGGCGGGGGCTGAGGAAACGAAATCGGCCGGTGACTGAAACCAGGTCTCAACATGAGCTAGAACGGCTCCTCAGAATTTGAATACCATTCGAAACTTAAGGTCCCGATAAGGGTCCGGGGGAGGATCGAGCGACGTGCGGCATTCCGTGAATTGGCGACGGGGTACTTGGCGGATCAGGACACAGGGGCACGGGCTGCGCATCACCGGCGCCGTGCTCGGTGTGCTCGGCTTTGTTCCACTGGCGGTCGTGACGAGCACGTCCGCCCCGGCGGGCGCATCGCCTGCGCCGATCACGATCGCCTACGTCACATCGGTCACCGGCGAGGGCGCCGCCGAGGACGCGACGTCACCGGCCGGGTTCGAGGCACGGCTCGACCTGCAGAACGCGGAGGGGGGAGTGCACGGCCACAAGTTGGTGCCGCTCATCATCGACGACCAGACCAACCCTTCGGCGATTGCGACCGCCGTGCAGGAGGCCGACTCCAAGGCATTCGCGATCGTCTCGCAGAGCCCGCTCTTCTTCCTGGCGTCCAAGTACCCAGAGCAAGCGGGCATTCCCGTCACCGGGTCCTACAGCGACGGCCCCGAGTGGGGGACGCAGCCCAACACGAACATGTTCGCCGCCGACAACGGGAGCGTCGACCCGAAGTACCCCGTGAACACAGAGGCGGGGATCATCTTCAAGAGGTTCGGGGGAACGCAATTGGGGACGTACGGCTATGGCATCTCGCCGTCGTCGAGCCGCGCCGCCATCCAGACAGCGCAGTCCTTCGAGCATGCGGGCGGAAAGGCCCCGATCATCAACACGACAATCCCCTTCGGGAGCAACCAGTTCGGCAGCATCGCGCTGACGGCCAAACAGGATGGCATCAACGCGATCGCGCCGGAGATGGACTCCAACTCGAATTACGCCCTGGCCGAGGCGCTCAAGGAGGCCGGCGTGAAGCTCAAGGCGGCGGTCTACGCCACGGGGTACGAGCCTGACGTGATCAACTCGCCAGCCTGGTCTGCCGTCCAGGGTGGGTATTTCCTCTCGCTGTTCCGCCCCTGGCTGATCCCCAACGCCGGCACAGAACAGATGCAGGCGGCGATGGAGAAGTACGCGCACTTCACGAAGAGCGACTTCCCGAGCTTCAGCCAGTACGAGGCCTGGGCCGGCGCCGACCTGATGATCCAGGGCCTCGAAGGGGCGGGATCGAACCCGACCCATGCGTCGGTGATCCACGCCCTGCGCAGCATCAAGTCCTACAACGCCAACGGGTTGCTCCCGCAGAGCTTCAACTATTCGACGAACTTCGGGCACAACCCGGCGAAGACGTGCTCTTGGGTCGTGCAGGCCGACGCCACCGGTTTCAAGATGGCGGCACCACAGCCGATCTGCGGCACGGACATCCCCGGCACCGCGACGGCCAGCTCATAGGGCCTCTCGCAGGCTGCGGCCTGCGGCGGGGTGAGGCACATCATCAGGGAACCCGTCGAGAGAGTGGCGGCCGCGCGCTGACAAGAAGGTTGGCCATCGACGCGGTCGCACGTCGTTGGCGGTGGTCCGTGCACGCTTGACTGCTGTCTGATTCTTTGGGACAGTAGAATCATGTTCTATCCCGCTGACGTGCCCTTCCATGGCTGACGGGTCGATCCTCTCTGAGCGCCGCTCCTACGTCGCCGGCAGCTGGGTCGACGGTGGCGACCCATTCCCAGTGGAGAACCCGGCCGACGAGACCACGGTCGTAGAGATGGCTGCCACGCCCCTCGAACACGTGCGCCGGGCCGTGACCGAGGCACGCCGGGCCTTCGACGCCGGCGTCTGGGCCGACCGTCCCGCCGTGGAGCGAGCCCGCGTGCTCCACGCGATGCTCGACCACCTCGAGACGCTGCACGAGCCGCTGGTGGCGTCGATGGTGGCGGAGGCCGGACAGCCCGTTTTGTTCGCGGAGATGGCCCAGTACGCCGCCGGACTGATGCTGGCGCGCAACACGATCGACCTTTATCTGGCGCTGCCGCACGAGGAGCCGAATCCGGTGCCGGCCGACGAGCTCTTGCGGGGAAGGGTTGCCTTGAGCCTCCGGCGCCACGAGCCGGTCGGTGTCGTCGTCGCGATCACCCCGTACAACGGGGTAATCATCATGGCGTTCCAGAAGTTGTTCGCCGCGCTGATGGCGGGGAACTCCGTCATTTTGCGCCCGAGCCCCCTCACGCCGATCTCGTCGCTTGCCTTTGCCGCGGCGGCCGAGGCTGCCGAGCTGCCTCCGGGCGTTCTGAGTGTGGTGGTCGAGTCCGGTGCCGCCGGTGCCGAGCTGCTCACGACGCACGCGGCAGTGGACATGGTGTCGTTCACGGGCTCGACCGCTGTCGGCCGTCAGATCCTGGCCCAAGCCGCCCCGACGGTGAAGCATGTTGCGCTGGAACTCGGCGGGAAGTCCGCACAGATGTACCTTCCCGACGCGCTGCACCGTGTGGCCGCGGGCGCCGCGCAGGTCGTCGCCATGACCGCAGGACAGGCCTGCGTGGCCGCAACGCGGATGCTGGTACCAGAGGACCGCAAGGACGAGGTGCTCGAGGCGGTAGGCGCGGCCTATGGGGGGATCTCAGTCGGACCGCCCAGCGATCAAACCGCCATGATGGGCCCGCTCATCACGGCCGCGGCACGCGAACGCTGCGAACGGTTCGTCAAGTTGGCGGAGGAGCATGGCGGCAAGGTCGTCGTCGGCGGCGGCAGGCCAGCCGGATTGGATCGGGGCTACTACTTCGAGCCGACGGTGCTCGATCTTCCTTCCAACGACAACCCGGCGGCGCAAGAGGAGATCTTCGGTCCGGTCCTCTCCGTGATCGGCTACCGCGACGTCGACGACGCAGTGCGGATTGCGAACGACAGCATCTACGGGCTGTCGGGACAGGTCTACGGCGCCGACGTGGCCGCGGCCACTGCGGTGGCGCGCCGGATCCGGAGTGGCGCCGTCAACGTCAACACCTCACTGTTCAGTGCCTACGCGCCCGGTGGCGGGTACAAGCAGAGCGGGCTCGGACGTGAACGGGGCGTGGAAGGTATACGGGCCTTCCAGGAGATCAAGCACCTCTGCGTCGGCGAACTGCCGGCCTGAACCGGCGGAGCGGACGAAGGGCGAATGTGTCCTCGTGCAGTCGTCGTGAAAGAGCAAGAGAGAGAGTGACGCAATGATGCTGAACGACAAGGTGGCGGTGATCACCGGTGCGGGCTCGGGAGTGGGCAGGGCCTCGGCGAGGCGGTTCGCCGAGGAAGGTGCAAAAGTCGTCTGCGTCGACATCGACCTCGATCGCGCGAAAGAGACGGTGGCGGAGCTCGAGGGGGACGGCCGTACGGCCGTCGCGGAGCGCTGCGACGTCGCCGAGGACGACGACGTCGCCGGTGTCATCGCCGGCGCGGTCCAGCGTTTCGGCCGGCTGGACATCATGTTCAACAACGTCGGCATCCCCACGCCCCGGCTCGGCATGATCTTCGAAGACCACTCCCTCGAGGACTTCGAGCGCCTTTCGTCGGTCAACTTTCGCGGCGTGTTCCTCGGCTGCAGGCACGCCGTCCTCCGGTTCAAGGAGCAGGGAAACGGCGGCGTCATCTTGAACACGGGTTCCGTCGCGGGCCTGGTCGGCTGGGGCGGCACGGTGTATGGCGCCACCAAGGGCGCCGTCCATCAGCTCACCAAGGCCGTCGCCGTAGAAGTCGCACCTTTCGGGATCCGCGTCAACGCCATTTGCCCGGCGGGCATGCCCTACACGGGATTCATGGCCGCGGGCGGGATGGAGGTGTCGGGAGACGATCTCGACGCGGTCGCCGCGCACACAGGGTCGATGCATCCCCTGGGGCACCCGATCACCGCCGAGGACTGCGCCGAAGCCGCCGTCTACCTGTGTTCGGACGCGGCGGCGAACGTCACGGGTGTCCTGTTCCCCATCGACGGAGGGTATGTCGCCAGATGACCGGGACGGAACAACTCCTCGACCCCGAGCGAGTGCGCCGACTGTTCGACCTGGCCGGCAGCGTGCAGGCCTGGAACGGCGGGCATTACAACGAAGACCCGTATCCGGTGTGGCAACGCCTCCGGGAACGCGCGCCCGTCCTGGAGGGGACCCTCCACGAGCTGTCGGGGATCAACGAGGATCTGATGTTCCACGGCCTCCCGTATCCCGACCGGGCCCACTTCTCCGCCTTCTCCTGGGCCGCGTGTGACGCGACCTACCGCAACCCCGAGACCTTCGCCTCGTCCGCCGAAGCGGTGGACCTCGAGGAGGGGACGCCGGGACCGGTCAACAGCATGTTGTCCATGGGAGGTGCCCAGCACCGTCGGTACCGCGCGCTGGTGCAACCGTCCTTTTCGCCGGCAAAGGTCCGGTGGTGGGTGGAACACTGGATCGAGGCAACCGTCAACGCGCTGATCGACGCCTTCGTGCACGCAGGCAAAGCGGAGCTGAATGTGGAGCTCTGCGCCGCGATCCCGGTCCTCACGATCACCGGCAGCTTCGGGCTCCCGGTCGACCGCGCCCTCGACGTCCGCGAGTCGTTGGCGCAGCCCGACCGCATCATCGAGATGCTCGCCCCCGTGGTGGCCGCCCGGCGAGAGCGCCCCGAGGACGACCTGATCAGCGTCCTCGTGCAATCCGAGATCACCGACGAGGACAGCCAGACCCATCGCCTCAGTGACCCCGAGATCCATTCGTTCGCCCTGCTGCTCCTGGCCGCCGGGTCGGGCACCACCTGGAAACAGATGGGGATCACCCTCGCCGCGCTGCTCCAGCGGCCGGAACTGCTCGAAGCCGTCAAGGCCGATCGCAGCCTCCTGCGTGCCGCCATCGAGGAGTCGTTGCGCTGGTCGCCGACCGACCCCATGTTCTCTCGTTGGGTCACCGAGGACGTCGACCTCTTCGGTACGCGTCTCCCCAAGGGAGCGGTGCTCCACATCTGCCTGGGTGCCGCCAACCGCGATCCCGCACGCTGGGACCGGCCCGACGAGTACGACCCCAATCGCCCGATGCGACCGTCGTTCGGTTTCGGTGGCGGGCCACACGCCTGCCTCGGGCAACACGTCGCACGGGCCGAGATGACCGTGGCCATGAACGCGCTCTTCGACCGCCTTCCCAACATCCGGCTCGACCCTGACGCCGAGCCCCCGCGGTTGATCGGGTTCTACGAGCGCGGGGCGACCGCCATCCCGGTGCTGTTCGATTGACGATCCAGCCGAAGGAGCCCACGTGAGCGAAGACGCCTACCGTCCGACAAACATCGATCTGCTCGGCGAGGAGCACGTGCTCCGCTACCAGGAGACCGATGGCCAGGTGGGCTACATCTGGAACGGGGTGCCCATCCTGCTGCTGACGACGACCGGTCGGAACAGCGGCCTACCCCGGACCACGCCCCTCATTCACGGGCGCGACGGTGACGACTACCTGGTGGTCGCCTCCATGGGCGGCGCGCCGCAACACCCGAACTGGTACCGGAACCTCGTGAAGGACGGGACGGCGGAGATCCAGGTGCTGGACCAGCACATCCCCGTGTCGGCTCGCACCGCGAGCGAGGACGAGAAGCCCCGCCTCTGGAAGATCGTGACGGATCTGTGGCCCAACTACGACGTGTACCAGTCGCGCACGGACCGCGTCATTCCCGTCGTCGTGCTCACACCCACCTGATGTCCGAGACGGCGGACATGCCCGAGCAGCCCTTCGACGGCATCAGGGTGGTCGAGCTGGCCCAATGGGTGTTCGTACCCGTGGCGGGGGCGCTGTTGGCCGACTGGGGTGCCGACGTGGTGCACATCGAGCCCACGGAGGGAGACCCCTACCGGGGGCTGGCCACACAGGGAATCGGAGCGGAGCGCGGCGGCGTGAACCTGTCGCTGGCGCTCGCGAACCGCGGGAAGCGTTCGTTGGCCCTCGACATCCGGCACGAGCAGGGCACGGAGGTGCTGCTCCGTCTGCTCGAGAGGGCCGACGTCTTCCTGACCAACATGCGGCCCGGGGCCCTCGGGCGCGCCGGTCTCGACGCCGAGTCGCTCACCGGGCGGTTCCCGAAGCTCGTCTACGCCAGGGGACACGGTTACGGCGTGCGGGGTCCCGATGCCGACCAGGCGGGCTACGACGCCACGGCCTTCTGGGCCCGGGGCGGACTCGCCCACATCCTCACGCCGCCCGAGCGTGAGTATCCCGTCGGCCAACGCGGTGCCATGGGTGATCGCAACGGCGCCCTGGCCCTCGCCTTCGGCATCGCGGCGGCACTGCTCAAGCGCGGGCGTACCGGCGTCGGGTCGGTTGTCGACGTCTCGCTGCTCTCCACGGCCATGTGGACCCTGTCGTCGGACGTGTTGGCGGCTCTGAGCGGCGTCGAACCGGTCCCATCGAGCGGCCGCGGGCCCCTGGTCAACCCCCTGGTCGGCATGTACCGCACGAAGGACGGCCGGCACATCCAGTTGGTCTTCCTGCAGCCCGACCGCTACTGGGCGGACTTCTGCCGGGTCATCGGACGTCAGGACCTCGCGGGGGACGCACGTTTCGCGGACATGGCATCGCGTCGTGAGCATGGCGCCGAGTGCGTCGAGGAGCTCGACAAGGAGTTCGCGAAGCGAACGTACGAGGAGTGGAAGGTGCTGCTCGCTGCGCTCGACGCCCCGTGGGCCCCGGTGCAGTCGGTCTCGGAGCTGCTCGACGACCCCCAAGTCAGCGCCAACGGCTACATCGGCGATGTGATCATCGAGGGTGAGCCCGCGTACCGGCTCCCGGCGGTGCCCGTGCAGTTCGACGGCCGGCCCCCGCCTCTGCGGCGGGCGCCGGAGCACGGTGAGGACACCGAAGCGCTGTTGCTCGACGCGGGCTACGGCTGGGAGGAGATCACCTCGCTCAAGGAGGCGGGGGTCGTCCTGTGACGTCGCCCGGTCGCCCGCTTCCGTTGCCCGACGAGCGGTCGCAGCCCTTCTGGGATGCGGCCGCCGACCACCGGCTGGTTCTCGCCCGCTGTGCCCGCTGCGCGCAGTTGTGTCACCCGCCCGACGCCGCCTGTCCCCATTGCGGCTCGACCGACCCGGACTTTTCGTACGTCGCGGTCGAGGGGTCCGGCACCATCCGCTCTTGGACGGTGATCAGGCAGTCATTCCTGCAGGGGTTCGACGTCCCTTTCGTCCTCGTCGACATCGAGCTTGCGGTTCAGCCGGAGCTCCGACTCATCGGCCGCCTGGTGGATGGGCCCGAAGTCCCGCTCAGCCTCGGGGCCCCCGTCCGCCTGGCGTTCGAGGACGTCGCGTCGGGAGTCGCCGTACCGGCCTTCGCGCTCGAGGCGACTTCGTGACCGGAAGGATGGCCTCGAGCAACACGGTCGCCGTGGTGGGGTACGCCCAGAGCCCCGTGCGTCGCCACGCGACGTCGACGTTGGGCGCCCAGACGGTCGAGACCGCGCGTGAAGCGATCGCCGACGCGGGACTCACCGTGCCCGACGTCGACGGCTTCGTCACCGCCAGCATGTTCCCGACGGCCGGTGCGCATGCCGCCGTGGACGGCGTCAGCCTGGTGTCGGCCAACTGGCTGTCCGCGCATCTCGGCGTCAATCCACGCTACGCGGCCGGTTTCCAGGGGTACGGCCAGCTGCCCGGCTCCGTCGCCATGGCCGTCAATGCCGTGGCGAGCGGCGCGGCGGACTACGTCCTGGTCCACCGCGCACTGCACAATCCGAGCGGCAGGTACCACGCCAACCCGATGACCAAGGCCGGGGGCGATCAGCAGTGGACGGTGCCGCAGGGCTACTTCGGGCCGCTCGCCATGGTCGCCCTGCCCTATACGGAGTACGTCGAGCGCTATGGAGCGACCCGCGAAGCCATGGCGGCTGTGGTCGTGGAGGCCCGCAAGAACGGGGCGCGGATCCCCTGGTCCCATTGGCATGGATCCCCGCTTACCGCCGACGAGTATCTGTCCGAAACGCTGCTCTGCGACCCGATCTGTCGCCTCGATTGCGATATTCCCGTCGACGGGGTGGCGTGCTTCGTCCTTACGTCAGCTGAGCGCGCCCGCGACCTCCCGAACAAGCCGGTGTACGTGGCCGGGTATGCATCCGGGTCCCCGGTACGGCACCGCCTCCCGTTGCACTGGCCCCTCGACGACATCATGGAGGTCGGCCGGGAGACGGCGCGGCGCCTGTGCCAGTCCGCCGGAATCGGACCGACGGAGATCGATCTCCCACAGCTCTACGACGGATTCTCGCCTTTCGTGTACTTCTGGATGGAGTCGTTGTCCCTGTGTGCCCCGGGGGAGGCCCACCGGATGGTTCTCGAGGGCGGCATCGACAGCGACCAGCCCGATACCGTGCCCGTGCTCAGCGGTGGCGGGGCGCTCGGGAACGGGCGCATGCACGGCGTGCCCCAGATGCTCGAGTGCTACCTCCAGCTGTCGGGTCGGGCGGGGGAAAGGCAGCGTCCCGGCGCGACGATCGGCCTCGCATGCCACTCGTCACCCCACTTCGGCGGTGCGGTGGTCTACAGCGCGGAGCCCTACTGACATGGCGCGCAGGAGCACGACGGGCGCCAGAGGAGATCCGCCGATCTCGGGCACGGTGGCCCGGACGGGCTGGGCCGAACGGGTCGCCGACCGTTCACCGGTCGTCCAGCGATCCAAGGAGAAGAGCGTCGATCAGGCGAGGTCGATCGTGTCGGCGGCGCAGCGGCTCATCGACGCCAAGGGGCCCACCTTCACGACCCAAGAGCTCATCAAAGAAGCCGGCATCGCTTTGCAGACCTTCTACCGCTATTTCTCGGGCAAGGACGCCCTTCTGCTGGCCGTCATCGAGGACCTCATCGAAGAGAATTGCCGTGCCTTCCGTCAACATGCGGACTCGATCGCCGACCCCGTCGATCGTTTGCGCTACTACGTGACGACCACCGTCCACGGGCTTTCGGGACCCGGGTCCGGTCCCAGTTTCATCACGGCCGAGCACTTCCGCCTCCAGACCCAATACCCGGCCGAGGTCTCGCAGGCGACCCAGCCCTACACGGATCTCCTGATCGACGGGATCAACGCTGCCGTGTCAGCCGGCCGTCTCCATCCGCCGGACGCCGAGTACTCGGCCTGGCTGATCACCCAGCTCGTCATGGCCGTCTTCCACCACTACGACTGTGCAGGAGTGGACGAGCCGACGGATGTGATCGCCCAGAGACTGTGGACCTTCTGCTTCGCCGCCCTCGAAGGTTCGGAGCATCAGGGGTGAGCCCTTCGGAGTGGGTGGGAGGTTGACGGTCGAGCAGATGCCGCTCGCCGTGCCCGACACGCTCGAGGGCGTGTTGGAGCCGACCTGGCTCAGTCGTGCCCTCGGTCGCCGTTTTCCGGGGGTGAGGGTCGTCTCCGTCACGCCCGGGCCGATCGTGGCGCGGGTGTCGGTGAACGCCCGCTTTGCGGTCGAGTACGAAGGCTCCGTCCCCCCTGAGCTCCCGTCGAACCTCTGCGTCAAGGGGTACTTCACCGATTGCGTCGAGACGGCTGCCGTTGCCCGGAGGACCGGGATCCCCGAGGTGATGTTCTACCGCACACTTGTCGCCGCCTCCGGCGTGCGGACGCTCGACTGCGTCTACGCCGACATTGATCCAAAGACAGAGCACGGGGTGGTGATCACCGCCGACGTGGCGACCGAGGGGGCGACCTTCCTCGATGCGTTGAGTGCCTACACCGCGGACCAGGCAGCCGAGAGCCTCGAGCAGTACGCCATCTTGCACGGCCGCTCGTGGGGACGGGGCGAGCTGACCGAACCCTGGCTCGCGCCGCGGCTTGCGGGGATCATGACCGGACGTGGCAGACCCGAGATCACCGGGAACTTCGGTGGCCCCATCGGAGCGGGAGTGCCCGATGACGTCCGGGACCCTGAGCGCCTCTTGCGAGCGGCAGGTGAACTGGCGCGTCAGTTGGAAACCGCCGAGCACCACTGCCTCCTCCACGGAGACGCCCACGTCGGCAACCTCTATCTGGACGCGAAGGGCCGGCCGTGTCTGGTCGATTGGCAGTTGGTTCAGCGCGCCCCGTGGTATCTCGACGTCGGCTACCACCTCGGCTGCACGCTGGATCCCGTCCAGCGGCGCCGCGCCGAAAAGGACCTTCTGGCGCACTATCTGGACCGGCTCCGCGCCGAGGGCGTCGACCCACCGTCGGGCGACGAACTCCAGCGTGGCATCGCGCTGGGGTTGTTGTACGGCTTCTACCTGTGGTCGATCACCTTGTTGGTCGCGCCGCCCGTGACGACCGAGATGCTCCGGCGGCTCGGGTCGGCCGTCGCAGACCATGACGCCTACGGGGCGACGTGAACAGGATGCGTCGCGTCCTTCTGGCAGACACGAAGGGAGAGAACCCATGCCGGTGAGCAAACCTCAAGACCTGCCTCGAGGTGGTGGCGGGCGATGGCCCCTCTGCGGCACCGGGTTCAGCTCGGTGCAGTGGGGAGACCTCGAGGTCGGATACACCGTGACGGCACCTGGCGACCACACCGAGCTCTACAGGGGCCTGCCCGGTGGTGTGTGCCCGTGTCCTCACTACGGTTACATGTTCGCCGGCCGCCTCCGCTGTCATTACCCACAGAGCGACTGGCCGGACGAGGTTGCGGAAGCCGGCGAGGTGTATTTCTTCCGTCCGGGCCACGTTCTCATCTACGAGGAAGCGAGCGAAGTGCTCGAGCTGAACCCCGCGGCTGCCTTGGGGATCCTGATGGACCACATCGAGTCGGTGGGTGGCCGGAATGGCGTCTTCGGACGCGGGGGCCGCGCAGTAGGAGGTCGACGCGAAGTAGGTGCTCGGCTCTAGGTCGCTTTGGCGAGCCAGGACCCCAACGCCTCACCGGCCGAGAGCACATGCGCCTCCATGAGGCGGCGCGCCTCAATACCGTCGCCGTGCTCCATGGCATCGAGCAGCGCGGCGTGCTCGCGCCGACTCCGCTGCTCCTGCTCGGGGAACAACTCGAAGTAGTTACCCGGCACGACGCGTTGCGCCTGACGCACGTACGTGAGGAGCCGTGGCGAGCGCGCGGCCAGGTTGATGGCGCGGTGGAAGTGGCGGTTCGCGGCGACGACGTTGTCGGACGTGCCTATGGCCGCAGCGAGGGTGCGCAGGTCGCGCAGCTCCTCCGGGGTGATGCGCGCCGTCGCCAGCTCGGCACCTTTGCCGGCGAGCGCGGCGAGGATGGCGAAGTTGTCCAAGGCATCCTCCGGTGTGATCCCCACTACGGCCATGCCGCTGCGTGGGGTGATCGCGACGAGTCCTTCGTAGGACAGTTCGAGCAGTGCCTCGCGGATCGGGGTGCGGCTTATGCCGAACTCGGCGCTGAGCTGGTCGAGGTCGAGGCGGTCACCCGGACGCAGGCTCCCCGTGAGGATCCGGTCGCGCAGCTCGTCGGCCGCCTGGGCCCTGATGGTCGTGTTGATCAGTTTGATATCTGAAATATTACATACTAAGTTCGGTCGACGACGTAGTAATAGGGAGGGCCCCGTGGCGAACGAGAAGCGGCAGATGGCCCTGGTCGGGTTCATGCAGGCGGGGAACGCCACCGTCTATGCCGGGTCCTGGCGACATCCGGCCACAGAGCACGGTTTCCTCACCGCGGGGTACTACGAGAAGCTGGCCCGGACGCTCGAAGAGGGCTGTTTCGACCTGATGTTCTTCGACGACCGTCTGGCCATGCCGGGGATCTACGGCGGCTCGGTGGCGGAGGCGGTACGGACGGGCGCACGGCCGGTGAAGCTCGACCTCAGCATCGTCCTCGGGATCTGTGCCGCGGTCACCCGTCGGATCGGGCTCGGCGCGACGTACTCCACGACGTACTACACACCGTTCCACGTGGCCCGCACGTTCGCGACGCTCGACCACATGTCGGGAGGGCGCGCCGCATGGAACGTCGTCACGTCGGTGAACGACAGCGAGGCGCAGAACTTCGGCTTCAAGGAGGCGATCCCGCACGACGTCCGCTACGACCGGGCGGACGAGTTCCTCGAAGCGACGACGGGATTGTGGGACACGTGGGAGGATGACGCGCTCGTGCTCGACCGGGAGACGCCGCTCTTCGCCGACCCCGCGAAGGTGCACGAGCTCGACCACGACGCGGAATGGTTCAGCGTGCGGGGTCCCCTCACCGTGCCGCGTTGCCCGCAGGGACGCCCGGTCTTGCTGCAGGCCGGCTCGTCGGGCCGCGGCCGGGACTTCGCGGCCCGCTGGGCGGAGCTCATCTTCACGGGTGACCCGGGAATCGACATCGCCCGGTCCCACTACAAGGACCAGAAGGAGAAGATCGGTGAGCGCGGTCGCGACCCGCAATCGGTCAAGATGCTCCCGATGGCCTACACGGTCGTCGGCGAGTCGAAGGCCCATGCAGAAGAGCGTGAGCAGATGTTCCTGAACGACCTCGTTGACCCCATGGCCTCGCTCACCCTGGTGTCCGAGCTCATGAACTACGACTTCGCTGGCCTCGAGCTCGACGCGCCCATCACCGACGAGTTGATCGAGTCGGTGTCCGGCATCCGGGGGCTCGTGCAGAACATCAAGAAGCACATCGGCACCGAGACGGTGACGCTCGGAGACCTGGCCGGCCACCGGGCGACGCTGCTGCAGGGACCCCGCTTCGTGGGCACCGGCCCGGACATCGCCGACCAGATGGAGGCGTGGTTCGACAGCGACGCCTGCGACGGGTTCGTGATCGCGGCCACGCACAGCCCCGGCGCCTATGAAGACATGGTCCGCCTGGTCGTGCCGGAGCTCCGGCGCCGGGGTGTCTTCCGGGACCACTACGAGGGTTCGACACTGCGTGAGCACCTGGGCCTCGATCGCCCGGCGGTGGCCCTGGGTGCCTGAGCCCGACCTTCCGCTCCGGGGCATCCGTGTCATCGACGCGGCGACCCTGGCCGCGGGGCCGATGGTCGCGACGATGCTCGGCGAGTTCGGCGCCGAGGTGATCAAGGTCGAACAGCCCGGCGTGGGCGATCCCTTGCGCACCTGGGGGGACCAAAAGGACGGCGTGGGCCTCTTCTGGAAGAGCATGAGCCGCAACAAGCAGTGTGTGACGCTCGACCTGCACGACGCCGACGGCCAAGACCTGTTCCACCGCCTTCTCGACTTGAGTGACGTCTTCGTCGCGAACAACCGGCCGAGCGCCCTGGCCAAGTGGGGCCTCGACTACAAGTCCGTGCACGCGGCGCATCCGCGGGTCGTCATGCTGCACATCAGCGGCTACGGGCTGGGCGGCCCCAAGAGTGATCGGCCGGGCTTCGGCACCCTGGCCGAGGCGATGAGCGGCTTCGCGCACGTGACCGGCCAGCCCGACGGCCCGCCGACACTGCCGCCCTTCTTCCTTGCCGACGGGGTGGCGTCCCAGTCCGCAACCGCCGCCGTCATGTTGGCGCTCTACCACCGCGACGTGCATGGTGCCGGTGGCCAGCTGATCGACGTCAACCTGATCGAACCGCTGGCCCGGCTCATCGAGACGTCGACGCTCGCCTACAGCCATCTGGGGAAGATCACCGGACGCGTCGGCAACCTGTTGCCGGCGAGCGCGCCGCGGAACGCGTACGAGACGAACGACGGCAAGTGGGTGGCCATATCGAGCGCGTCGCCGAATATCGCCCTGCGGGTGTTCCGCGCCATCGACCGCCCCGACCTGGTTGACGACGCACGGTATGCAGACCCCGTTCAGCGCCAGGCACGGGCGGTCGAGATCGATGCCCTCGTTGCCGGTTGGATCGAGAGCCGGACGCTGGACGAAGTCATGGACGTCTTCGGGTTGGCCGAGGTCGCCGCAGCTCCGATCTACGACGCGCAGCAGTTGCTGGCCGACGAGCACCTGCGGGCACGTGGCTCGTTCGTCGACCTCGAGGACCCCGATCTCGGGCACATGACGGTGCAGGCGCCCGTCGTGAGGTTCAGCGAGACGCCCGGTGTGATCGAGCACCTGGGTCGCGCCCTCGGCGCCGACAACGACGCGGTCTACGGTGAGTTGCTCGGCGTGCACGCGGAGCGCCTCGCGGCGTTGCGCGCGGCCAGGACGATCTAGCAGCGGGCGGGAGATATCGGTGCGCGCACCCCGGGCTCGTCGCTCCGAGCTGGCCACCCCGGCCAGCAGTCAGCGCATGTGCGAGAAGGCGCCGGAGACGGGCGCCGATCTCGTCTTTCTCGACCTCGAGGATGCGTGTGCGCCCTCAGCGAAGGAATCGGCGAGGGGGATCGCGGTCGGAGCG
>DATHPK010000047.1:0-10138 GCA_035483935.1 Acidimicrobiales bacterium | reverse complement strand
CCTTGACCATCGGTCCGACGGTGTCGCCCACCGCGACGTCCTCCCACCACCGGGTCTCGCGACCCCGTGGGCCCTCGGAGGCGTACTGCGCCTCGATGGCGTCGATGTCCTCGTCCGCGTAGGGGCGCCGCTCCAGCGCGTCGTTCTTCTTGCGGGCGCGGGCCTGGGTGCGCTCGGTGCGAATCATGAGCCGGAACTGCGCCGAGAGCGCAGGACCATCCACCTCGCGGAAGACCTGCGCCATCCACTCGTGCACGGCGCGACCGGCGAACTCGCTCGGCTTCTCGAGCACGCCCACCAGCGCGTTCCGCCGGGCGACCCGCCGGTCGGGCCTCAGCGGCGCCCACCACTCGCGTGCGCTGGCCGAGTAGAAGGCGTGCACCCCGCGCAGGGGGTCACCCTTCATGAGGTCCCGGTACTCGGCGGGCACCTCTCGCACCTCGTCGAAGCCGACCAGCGAGTCGCCGCCGACCAGAGGCGGCGGCGCGATCACCCCGCCCCAACAGGTCTGCGCGGCGTAGGCCTCGTCGGACCAGAGCGGGTTGTCGTCGCCGTAGGCCTCGGCCACGTGGCGGAAGGCGTCGACGCCGGGGCGCACATAGCGCGGCACGGGAACCGTGTGCGGCTCGGGGATGCCGATGCGGGCGCGCAGCCGCGCGACGCCCTCCTCGGTAATGGTGCCCTCGGACACGAAGTCGCATATTATATGAAGTCGGCCGGCCGCCGCCCCTGGGCGCACCGCCGCGCGCACCCCTCCGAGACGGGATCACCGTGGCCAACGACAAGGTCTACATCCACGAATTCATCGACATCGTCGGCCACCACCGGGCCGACTACATGCATCACATGACGGCGAACTGGAGCCCCATGGCGCAGGAGGAGCGCCATCAGCTCTGCTACGGGGTGTGGGGTATCGTGGGCTCCACCGGGCGGTGGCCGGCGGTGGTCAACATGTGGGAGGAGGACGGCTGGGACGGTCTGGCCGAGTCGTTCGGTCACGAGCTCGGCCACGCGCACCTGCAAGACCCCAAGCTGGCCCACTGGTGGGCGCGGGCGGCGGAATTCCGCTCGGGTGGCTTCGACCGCATCCTCGTGCCCGCACCGTGGTCGCCCGACATCGAGGAGCTGTGCGCGCAGGGCGCGGGCGGCGTCGCCTATGCCCACGACCAGGTGACCGTTCCCGCGGGTGCTGCGGGCGACTTCCTGGAGCTGGCCCGCGAGGCCGGTGGCGCGTTCTACGCCGAGCACGGCTGGCGCCTGATCGGGGCCTTCGAGACGGCGATGCGCAACGACGACGAGGCGTTCTTGTTGTGGTCGATCCCGAGCTGGGACAGCTGGGGCGACGCGGAGGCCGCGCTCCGGACCGGGCACCCCTGGCGGGACCGCCAGCGCGCCGCGGTACGCGACCTGCGCCGCATCCTGCTCGTCGACGCGCCGCTCAGCCCCCTGCGGATCGGGCGGCAGCCGTTGCGCAGCGACCGCGACGACAGCTGGTCCGAGGAGTAACGACCGCTCAGCCGGCGGGGACGGCGACGTCGTCCGCCAGCTGCTTGCGCAGGAGCTTGCCGATCTCGTTGCGGGGCAGCGACTCGGCGCGGGCGAAGGCGACCGGCACCTTGTAGGGCGCGAGCTCGGCACGGCACGCCGCTTCGAGGTCGGCGTCGGGGGCGGTGCCGACGATCACGGCCACGGGCACCTCGCCCAGCCGGTCGTCGCGGCGGGCGACGACGGCCACGTCGACGACCCCCGGGACCAGGCGCAGCACCTCCTCGACCTGCTCGGGGAAGACCTTGTTGCCGCCGCGGTTGATGAGGTCCGACGTGCGGCCCTCGATCCAGACGAAGCCCTCGGCGTCAAGGCGGGCGTGGTCCCCCGTGCGGACGAACCCCTCGGCGTCGACGCGATCGGCGAAGGACGCGCCTCCCGCGTAGCCCGCCGCCATGCGGGGCGGCCGGACCAGGAGCTCGCCCACCGCTCCGGGCTCGACCTCGGCCCCGGTGTCGCCGACGACCTTGATGTCGACACCCTTGTGCGGCCGCCCGGCGGCTCCGAGCTTGTCGGGGTGCTCCCGCGCGTCGGCCGCGGTCCAACCGACGACCTCGCCCACCTCGGCCTGCCCGTAGCTGTTCAGCACGACGGTGCCGAAGCGCTCCATGAAGCGGCGGGCGGCGGGCGGCGAGAGCGGCGCAGTGATGCTGCGGACGTAGCGCAACGGAGCCAGGTCGGTCACGCCGGGGTCCGTCGCCAGCATCACCATGGCCGCCGGTGGCAGGACCGTCGAACGGATCTGGTAGCGCCGGACGAGCTCGGCGAACTCGCGGGCGGCGAAGCGCGGCATGAGGACGATCGCAGCGCCGGCGCGCAAGCCGAAGCACACGTTGTAGATGCCGGCGTTCAGCGCGATCGACACCGGCACCAGGTTGGGCATCGGCTCCTTCGCCTCCTCGGGTCGGCCGGCGCCCCCGCGCAGCGGCGTGAGGACGCGATCGAGGAGCTCGAGGTAGCCGCTGTGCGTCTGCAGGATGGCCTTGGGGGCGCCGGTCGTCCCCGACGTCCACGTCACGAAGGCCACATCGGGGTCGTGGCGCATCGGTTCGGCCAGCACGGAGATCCCGCGCTCGCCGACCAGCGCGGCCGGGCGGACCGTCCGGAGCACATGGTCGACCTCTGCTTGGGGCGAGCGGTCGTTCACCGGGACGAAGACAGCGCCGGCCAGCCAGATGCCGGCCATCGTCGTGACCAGGTCCGGTCCGCTGGGCAGGCGCACCGCCACACCCTGCCCGGGCTCCACGCGGGCACTCCGCAGGGCGTCGCTCACGGCGCGTGCGGCGGCGCGGGACTCCCCGGCGCTGCGCTCCCCGTCGATCGTGCACAGCAGGGCGCGCCCGTCGACGAAGGGATGGTCGATCAGGAGGTTGCCGAGGTTCTCAGCGATTTACATACAATATCCGATTGCTGCCATCCGACCGCCGGGCCGGGCTCCGGCGAGACAGAAGGGAACACCAGTGGCCGACCGAGTCTGGACCGGAGGGGCGCAGTCCACGGTCCCCCAGCTGTTCGCCGGGCGGTTGGAGAGCGACCCGGACAGCGAGTACCTCGACCTGGGCGGAGCGAAGCTTTCGGCGGGCGACGTCATGGAGGCGGCCGACCGGTTCGGGGGGGCCCTGCACGCACTCGGGACGAGCCAACACGACCGGGTGGCCACCCTGCTCGAGAATTCCGCACCGGCGCTCCTCACCTGGGCCGGCACCGTGTGTGCCGGTCGCGTCGCCGTCCCCATCAACACCGCGTACAAGGGCGCGTACCTCACCCATCAGCTCAAGGACTCCGGCGCCCGCGTGATGGTCGTGGCGGCCAGCTACCTCGACCGCGTGGCGGCCATCGCCCGCGACGTCCCGACGCTCCAGCACGTAATCGTCGTCGACGACGTTGACGCCGGGCCCGACGACCAGGAGGAGCGGACCGGAGCCCGCCCCGATGGCCACCCGCCCGAGCTGGGACAGGTGGCCGTGCACCGATGGGACGACGTGATGGCGGCGGCCGATGCCGCGCCCACGGTCGACGTACGTCCTTCGGACCTGGCGACCTTCATCTACACCGGCGGCACGACCGGCCTGTCGAAGGGCTGCATGCTCAGCCACAACTATCACGAGGCCCTGGCCCGACAGATCGGGCTCTGCTGGAAGCGCACGGCCGACGACGTCGCGTGGACGCCGCTGCCCATGTACCACTTCAACGCGCTGGTGACCGCCATCGTGGGGACGCTCCTCTTCGGCGGGCGCGGCGCCATCTTCCGCCGCTTCTCGGTTTCGCAGTTCTGGCCCGAGATGAACCGGGTCGGGGCGACCATCACGTCGACGCTCGGGACGATGGCCTACCTGCTTGCGCACGATGTCGACCGCTCCGAGATGCCCGCCTCCGGCACGGCGGAGGCCAACCGCACGCTGCGCCTGATGGGGGCCGTCCCGCTGCCGCCCGAGGTGGACAGCATCATCCGATCGCGCTTCGGCATCGAGACCTTCAGCGGTGCGTACGGTGTCACCGAGGCGAGCCTGATCTCCTGGCAGCCGCCCGGCGTCGAGAACCGCCCCAACGCCGCCGGCGTCGTCAACGACGAGTTCTTCGACGTCCGGATCTTCGACGACGACGACCACGAGGCGGCGCCGGGAACCGACGGCGAGATCGTGATCCGCCCGAAGCAGCCGCACGTGATGTTCGAGGGCTACTGGGGTCGTCCCGAGGTCACGGTCGAGACGATGCGCAACCTCTGGTATCACACCGGTGACATCGGCCGGATCGACGAGGACCGCTACCTCTACTTCGTCGACCGCAAGGCTGACTATCTCCGCCGCCGGGGCGAGAACATCGCAAGCTACGAGGTGGAGTCGATCCTCATGGGCCACGGCGCGCTCGCCGACGTCGCGGTCCACGCCGTGCCGAGCCCCCTGACCGAGGACGACCTGAAGATCACCGCCACGGTCAAGGAGGGCGCGGAGCTCACCGAGGAGGACCTCTTCCGCTGGTGCATCGACCAGCTCCCCTATTTCTGCCTCCCCCGCTACATCGAGTTCCGGTCTGCACTCCCGCGCAGCCCGGTCGGGCGCGTCCTCAAACGCGAGCTGCGCGAGGAGGGCGTCACGCCGGCCACCTGGGACGCCGAAACGGCAGGGATCGAGTACGAGAAGCGCTAGAGCAGGAGGCCGGCCCGACGAGCGCCGGCTCTACCATGCAGACCATCGGTCCCTCGGGGCCGGAGAGGAGATGCCATGAGGGCGGAGGACATGATCCTTGTCAGTGTCGACGACCACGTGGTGGAGCCGCCGAACCTCTTCGAGGGCCACTTGCGCGGGCGCTACAAGGACGAGGCGCCACGGGTGGAGCGCCGGCCCGACGGCTCCGACGTGTGGGTGTTCAACGGCGCCGTGATCCCCAACATCGGCCTGAACGCCGTGGCCGGACGCCCCAAGGAGGAGTACGGCGTCGAGCCCACGGCCTTCGACGAGATGCGCCCGGGCTGCTTCGACGTCCACGAGCGCATCAAGGACATGGACGCGGGGGGCGTGCTCGGCTCCATGAACTTCCCCTCGTTCCCGGGCTTCAGCGGGCGGCTCTTCGCCGCCTGCGAGGACAAGCGCTTGGCGCTCGCGGTGCTGCAGGCCTACAACGACTGGCACATCGACGCCTGGTGCGGCGCCTATCCGGGCCGGTTCATCCCGATGGCGCTGCCGGTACTGTGGGACCCCGAGCTGGCCGGGGCCGAGGTCCGTCGCGTGGCCGCCAAGGGCTGCCACTCCATCACCTTCACGGAGAATCCGGCCACGCTCGGGTACCCGAGCTTCCACGCCGAGCACTGGGACCCGCTGTGGAAGGCCGTGTGCGACGAGGGGGTCGTGGTCTCCATCCACCTGGGCTCGTCGGGGCAGCTGTCGGTCACCGCGCCCGACGCGCCGGTCGACGTCATGATCACCCTGCAGCCCATGAACATCTGCCAGGCGGCGGCCGACCTGCTGTGGTCGCGGGTCCTCAAGCAGTACCCCGACATCCGCTTCGCGTTGTCCGAGGGCGGCACGGGCTGGATCCCCTACTTCCTCGACCGGCTCGACCGCACCTACGACATGCATCGCGCCTGGACGGGACAGGACTTCGGCGACCGGCTACCGAGCGACGTGTTCCGCCAGCACTTCTTGACCTGCTTCATCGCCGACCCGGTCGGGATCACGCTGCGCCACGCCATCGGCCTCGACAACATCGCGTGGGAGTGCGACTACCCCCACTCGGACTCGTCGTGGCCCGAGGCGCCCGAGGAGCTGGCCTGCGTGGCGAGGGACGTGCCCGACGACGAGCTGGCGCGCATCACCTACGAGAACGCGTGCCGCTGGTACTCGTTCGACCCGTTCGCGCACCGGGCCAAGGAGCGCTCGACGGTGGCGGCGTTGCGCGCGGAGGCGCCGGGGCACGATGTCGCGATCCGCTCGTTCGACAAGGGCCGCTTCGAGCGGAAGGGCTCGGGGGCCGACCTCGGCCGGCTGGCGGCGCGCGCCACGGCGTAGGGGAGCGACGGCCTCGTCAGGCGGGCTTGGCGGCCCAAAAGCTGCGCTGGCCCTGGATCAGGGCGCGGTTCGGCTGCTCGGGCAACTCCACCAGGGGCTGGCGCACCGCGTCGAGCGTCGGGCCGTACTCGTCGGCCAGCGGCGCCAACGCGTCGAGGTCGAAGTCGTAGAGCGTCGCCGCGTTGAGCCCGAGGATCCGACGCAGGTCGTCCTCGGGGACGTCCTGGGTGACCTGGCGCAGGTGCTCGCGCGTGTAGGGCTGCGTGCCTTCGTCGTGCGGGTAGTCGCTCCCCCACATGAAGCGGTCCGGCGCGATCATGCTGCGCACGTCCATGTCGGTCGGCTTCGGGAAGCTGACACCCATCCACACGTTCTGGTCGAAGTACTCGGTCGCGGTGCGCGGGAGGGCCTGGTCCTCCGTGTACTTGAGCTCGCCGATGGACCCCTTCTGCACGTTCGTGATCACGTAGTCCAGGTGGCGGAGCGTCTCGGGGAGCCACGCCGCCCCACCCTCGGTGAAGGCGAATTTGAGGCGGGGGAAGCGCTCGAACACGCCCGACAAGATCAGGTGGACCAGGGGTCGCATGCCGTAGAACGCGACCTCGGCAATCATGAGCATCGGCGACGCCTGATAGCGGCCGTAGTTCGGGAAACCCGTGCCGGCGTGCACGTTGACGGGGACCTCCAGGTCCTGCAGCACTGCCCACAGGCGGTCGTACTCGGGGTCGTACAAGGGCCTGACCCACGTCACGTCCGGCGGGACCACCGGCAACAGCACGCCGCCACGCAGTCCCTGCTCCTTGATCCACGTGGCGTCCGCGATGGAGTCGTCGATGTCGTTGAGGAAGATCTGGCCGACCCCGGCGCGCTGCGCCGGCCGTTGCGCGCAGAAATCGACGAGCCACCGGTTGTGCGCTTTGATGCCGGCCCGCCGGTGCTCGTATTCCTCGGGCTTGGGCGGACCCGCGAAGAGGACGAAACCCGGGAAGAAGGGCGGCACGGTGTTCGGGTAGATGACCTCTCCCACCACGCCGTCGGCGAGCTCGTCGGCGGAGCGACGGTCGTCGTCCCAGTTGCGGACGCGCAGGTCGGTGTCGCGCAGATCCTTCCACGGGTTCTTGTACTTCCCCCGCCAGGCGTCGAACTCTTCGTGGTACGCCGGGTCGAGGTACTCCCGGTACTGCTCGTGATTCCCGCCGGCGTGGGTGTCGGCAGAGATCAGGGTCAGGGACGCGGTCGATGCAGATGTCGCCATCGCACCACTATACACGAAGTTAGAACCGGAGTCTAGTTCTTATTTCAGGTACGACGGGGCCGGCGGGCTCATCCGAAGTGGGCCGGCGCAGGGAGTGTCCCGGCGGCGAAGGCGTCGGCGCGTCCCCGCAGCGTTGCAGCGGCTTCAGCGCCGCCCTTCATGATGACGAACTGCCCGGCACGGATGCCCTCCACCACGAGCGCAGCCAGCTCGTCCAGCGGCTGCCAGTGCAGCTCGCGCCCCGCCGACGCCGCCATCTCCTCGAGCTTCTCCGGCGTCATGGCCTCGGTCTCGCGGGGCCGCTCTCGGGCCAAATCCGGCGGCCGGGTGCGGTCCGAGGTCCAAAGCCCCGTCCGCAACAGTCCCCCGGAGGGGTAGAACACCGAGGCGCCGATCCGCGCGCCCTCCTCCGCCAGTTGCGCGGCCAGACACTCGGTAAGGACGCTCACCGCCGCCTTGCTGGCGGCGTACACGGAGGCCGAAGGCAACGGTGAGATCGGCCCGTCCGACGAAGACGTGTTCACGACGTGGCCCGGCTGACCCGACTCGAGCATCCGGGGCACGAAGGTAAGGAGGCCGTTGACGACACCCGTCACGTTGACGCCGAACACCCACGCCCAGTCGTTGGGGGTCGTCTGCCAGACCTTGGCACTGGGGGCGCCGACGCCGGCGTTGTTGCACAGGACGTGGCAGCCGCCGAAGCCGTCGTAGACCGCGTCGGCCAGCGAGGCCACCGACCCGGCGCTGGTGACGTCGGTGCGGTGCAGCAGGACCCGTGTCTCGCCGGCGAACTCCCGGCCCACCGCCTCGAGCGCCGGCTCGTCGACGTCGGCGACGACCACTCGCATGCCCTCCCCCAGGAAGGCCCGCACGAGGGCCAACCCGATGCCACTGGCTCCGCCGGTCACCACCGCCACCTTGTCCTGCAGGTCTTCCATCGCGCTCTCCCCTTCTCTTGACAGTCAAAGCCGGAGCAGTTTTGATAATAGGTACGGAAACGCGCGGGGGCAACGGCCGCCGCTGCCGCGGGACCGCCGAAGGGGGTTGGTCATGACCGACGTTCGCACCGAGGACCAGGCAGTCGAGGACGGCTTGGGCGTACAGCCCGGGGCGGGCATGCCACGGCGCCTCGACCTGATCGGCGACCCCTCCCTCCGCGCCCACGTCCGCAGCGAGGTGGGGCCGCGTTTCCCCTTCCCGATCCCGAACGGCTGGTTCATCGTGGCCGCCTCCGGCGACGTGGAGGCCGGCGCCGTCGAGCCCCTGCGCTACTTCGGGCGCGACCTGGTCGTCTTCCGCACCGAGAGCGGGGTGCCACGGGTGACCGCCGCCTACTGCGCACACCTGGGTGCGCATCTGGGCGTGGGCGGCACGGTGCGCGGCGAGATCCTCGAGTGTCCCTTCCATGGCTGGTGCTACGACGGCGAGAGCGGCAAGTGCACCGACATTCCCTACGGCTCGGGGAGGATCCCGACTAAGGCCGCCGTCCGCGCCTACCCCACCCTGGAACGCAACGGCATGGTGTGGGCCTGGCATCACCTCGAGGGCAAACCGCCCTTCTACGACGTGCCCGAGGTACCCGAGCTCTCGGACCCCGAGTGGAGCGATCCCCTCGTCGCCGGGTTCACCGTCCGCACGAGTTGCCAGGAGATGGCCGAGAACAACCACGACGCCGTGCATTTCCAATTCGTCCACGGCACGCCCGCCATCCCCGAGCAGGAGATGATCGTCGAGGGCGGCTACAAGCGCGCCACGAGCATGGACGGGTTCTTCGTACGCGAGACCTTCGGCCTCGGCCTCGGCGTCCTGCGGATGACGAACCTCGTGACCTTCCTCAGCTCGACGACGCCGATCGACGAGGACCAGGTCCACGTCCGCTGGACCTTCACCGCGCCCAAGAGCGCTGGCCCCGACGCGACACGGAAGATGGCGGATTCCTTCCTGAGCGGCGTGAGCCAGGACATACCGATCTGGGAGAACAAGCGCTACGTCGAGCGGCCGATCCTCGTCAAGGAGGAACGGACGATCCTCGACCACCGCGCGTGGTGCACGCAGTTCTATTCGGACCCCGCCCACGCCATCGACTGAGGCGTCCCCCGCAACGCCGAGAACGCGTAGAAAGAGGAGCGACAAATGACCGGACACAACAACGACGACGAGCGCTACCTGGTGATCTCGTCGGACACCCATGCGGGCCCGCCGGCCGAGCGATACCGCGACTACCTCGACCCCAAGTACCACGCGGCGTTCGACGCCGACCTGGCGATGGTGCTCGAAATGAACAAGGCGCGCGCCGCGCAGAGCGACGCAGCCAGGTTCGAGGCGAAATGGGAGGCCGAGACGGGCGACGGTGGCCGGCGGGCCTCGTGGGACCCAGCGGTACGCGACGACGAGCTCGACAAGGAGGGCGTGGCCGCCGAGGTGATCTTCCCCGACGCCGACGTGCTGGGCGGCGGCGCATCGGCGCCGTTCCACGCCGGCCTCGGCTCCGCGGGTGACCTCGACGGCGAGTTGGTCATGGCGGGCGCACAGGCCCACAACCGCTGGCTCGAGGAGCTGTGCGCGTCGAGCCCCGAACGCCGGTGCGGTGTGGCGACCGTGCCGATCCTGCACGACATCGATGCCGCCGTGGCCGAGATCGAGCGCCTTGCCTCGGTCGGGTTCCGGGCGATTCTGATCCCGACGCTGTGGGTCGACAAGCCGTCGTACAACGACCTGCGCTACGAGCCCGTCTGGGCGGCCTGCGAGGCCAACGGCATGGTGGTCCACGTCCATTCGGGCGGCGCCTCGCGCGACATCTCAATGACGGCGCCGGGCCTCATCGCCATCTACG
>DATHPK010000046.1:0-4293 GCA_035483935.1 Acidimicrobiales bacterium | reverse complement strand
ACTGGCGCCCGATGGGCACGAGCGGGTCCTCGTAAGTGTGGTTCTGGTCGGTGATGTAGACGTACGGACCGGTCTGGATGTCGTCACCGATGACGATCTCCCAGTGGCCCACGATGTGCGAGCCGCGTCCGATCAGGCATCGGCTGCCGATCGAAACGACGGGGTTCGTGGGCATCTCCTGACCCGGCGCCATGCCGGCGGTGAGGCAGACACCCGGGCCGACGATTGTCTCCTCGCCGACCTGGATCAGGTGCTCGTTGTAAATAGCGCCCTGCGGGAAGATCAAGCACGCGCCACGGCCCATCTTCCCGAACCGGCGGCCACGTTCGTCGTCGGGACCGATGGCGCCCAGCTCTCCGGCGGCATCCCAGGTGGCACGCACCAATCGCGACAGAGGCCGGCGCAGCGGTCCGGGGATCGAACGGACCCAGGTCACCCCGGCATGGTAGGGGGTGGCGTCGCCCACGCCTGAACGGGCTGGTGATCTCGGGATTGGAAACACCGTAGGTACACTCCAGTCGTGCAGCCGCTCCCTCCGGACGGCGGCTCCGACCCGCCTCCGACCACGGCGCTCCGCCGCCTCCTGAACCGACGCGAATTCCTGCAGCTCTCGGCGTTCAGCGCCGCTGGGGCCGCGGCAGGAACCCAGGCCCACTCCAAGGGCCGGGTGCCGGCGCGCGCCCGCCGTCCTGCCAACGCAGCAGGACCGCTCGTCGAGGACACGGTGCTGCCGAGCGGCGTCACCGTGCCGACGGCGCCGTGGCTGATCGCCGAGAACGCCAAGACGGGCACCCTCAACTGGATCTGCAACCACGTGCAGCCCAATCATGCCCTCGAAGGTTTCGCCAGCCAGGTCAGCGCGGTGCCCGGCGACGATGTCGCGCTGTTCGTCAACACCACCGCGCGCGCCGTCCAGGCCCAGGTGTACCGGATGGGCTACTACCAGGGTCTGGGCGGACGGTTCCTGCTGCAGACCGACTTCGTGGCTGCCACCGCCCAGCCGCCGCCGGTCACGAACAGCCTCGGCACGGTCAGCTGCCCGTGGAAGCCGACCATGACGTTGAACATCACGAAGGACTGGCCGCCGGGTTGTTACCTCCTCAAACTCGTGGGGAGCGGGGGCGAGGAGCAGTTCGTGCCTCTGACCATTCGCAACGACGCGTCCATGGCGTCGTACGTGTTCCAGAACAGCGTCACCACCTGGCAGGCCTACAACCTCTGGGGCAGCTACAGCCTCTATTACGGCCCCGCGAAGGGAGGTGGGCAGAATTTCGCCGACCGCGCGCGCGTCGTGTCGTTCGACCGGCCCTACCCGCAGAACTGGGCCTCCGGGGCCGCCGACTTCGTGGGCAACGAGCTCCCGCTCCTCTTCCAGCTGGAGCGGTTGGGCCTCGACCTGACCTACTGGACCGACGTCGATCTGCACACACGGCCCCAGCTGCTCATGAACCACCGCTGTCTGTTCAGCCTCGGGCACGACGAGTACTGGTCCCAGCCGATGCGGCAGGCGGCCGCGCAGGCGAATGCGAACGGCGTAAACCTTGCCTTCCTGGGCGCCAACGCCTGCTACCGCCAGATCCGGATGGAAGCGTCCTCCATCGGGCCGAACCGCCTGGAGGTCTGCTACAAGAGCGCGTCGGAGGACCCGTTGACGAGGGAAAGCCCGGAGCTCACCACCGTCAACTGGGGGCAGGCCCCGGTCAACCAGCCGGAGTCGACCCTGATCGGGTCGATGTACCAGTCCGTGGGCGCCAAGGCCGACACCGTCGTCACCGACGCGTCGTCCTGGTTCTTCGACGGGTGCAACCTGAAGGACGGTCACGCCTTCCCCCAGTCGATCCTGGGCGAGTACGACCGCTACGTGCCGTCGTTCCCCGGACCGCGCAACGCCGACGTGCTCACACACTCGCCGGTTCCCGGGCAGTCCAACTGGTCGGACATCACCTACTTCACGGCGCCCGGGAACGGCGGCGGCGTGCTGGCCAGCGGTTCGGCCAGCTTCGTGGCTCAGCTCTCCACGACGGGGACGATCCCCTCGCTCGTGATCCCCGGTCCCTTCCCGGGCATCAGCGACCTCTTCAACCGCGCCATGGAAAACGTGTACGGGCGGTTCGGTCTGGGTCCCGCCAGCTCGTACGGCAGTTCGGGCGGCAATTGGAGCGCCGTGTACACCGGTGCCGCCGCGTCGGCCGGCAGCGCTGCTGGCACCCCTGCGGCCTGATCAGGCCCGGCCGCCCGGCCGATACCGGGCGCGCGGCCGCGTCCGCGGTTCGCAACCGACCTGCAACACACCTGTAAGTGCCACCACTTCTGGGCGCAACCCACGTACGATCGTGTCGCTGAAATGAAGAACCCTGTCGCACACCGCACCCGGGCGCGCCGGCCGCTCGCCTGGGGGGTCCTGGCCTCAGTCGGAATCGCCGGGCTGATCCTGAGCGCCTGCTCCTCCAATCCCCCCCGCAAGGCCGCGCTCAAGCCCGACCCGCCGACCACGACGACGACGGCCGCCCCGAAGCCCTCGTGCCCCCTGACCGGCCTGCCCGCGCCGAACGGCACGGTGCCCCAGCGGCCCGCCATGGCGGTGAAGATCGACAACTATCCGGACGGACGTCCCCAGGCCGGACTGGACAAGGCCGACATCGTGTTCGAAGAGCCGGTCGAGGGCGGCATCACCCGCTACGCCGCCGTCTTCCAGTGCCAGGACGCCGCGCTCATCGGCCCGGCCCGGTCCGCCCGCAACATCGACATCGGCATCCTCGGGCAGCTGGGCAACCCTCTCGAAGCCCACGTCGGTGGCATCAACCCGGTCATCGCCAACGT
This sequence comes from Acidimicrobiales bacterium, assembly GCA_035483935.1. Lineage (GTDB taxonomy): Bacteria > Actinomycetota > Acidimicrobiia > Acidimicrobiales > RAAP-2 > Bog-473. Next base: position 1,473 of record DATHPK010000046.1, on the reverse strand, counting down.
CGACGCCTCCCCCATCGTCGACGTGAACCTCGGTGCGTCGGATTCGCTCATGATCCACCCGGCCGGCCGGGTGCCGCCCGATGCCGACTTCACCTCGACTTCCATCGTCTACGGCACCCACCCGACCATGAACACGCCGCCCCAGCCCCTGTTCACCTACTCGACGACGCTTCCAGGTGCGGGCTCCCCCGTGTCCAACGTGCACATCCCCTTCTCCGGGACGTCGAACGTCACCTGGCACTGGTACGCCACGACCAACACGTTCCAACGGTTCTACAACGGGCTGCAGCCCGACATGCTGGTCGACGGCGCGCAGAACCAGACGCCGAACGTCGTCGTCCAGTACGTGCAGATCAGCTACGGGCCGTGGGTCGAGAACTCACAGGGCGGGCTCGAGGTGCAGGCCGACCTGTATCCCAACGCGAGCGGCGCGGCCATGATCTACCGCAACGGGCAGGCCTTCCAGGCCACCTGGCACCGCGGCGCGCTGGGCCAACCGACGCAGTTCGTCAACGCGTTCGGCGTTCCCATCCCGCTCGAGCCGGGCACCACCTGGGTGGAGTTGGTGCCGAGCACCGTCAGCGTCACCTCGACTCCGTAGAGCGTCACCGGCCGCGGCGAACGCCGTCGGTCACATCACGCCGGTTTGCGCGCCACCACCGCGAGCAACAGGCACTCCTCGGCGGCCGCGAAGACGCCCGGGTGCGCGCTCGCCTCGGCCTCGTCGAAACAGCCTGCCGCATAGCCCTCCCGCATGAGGTTGAGGCCCTTGCGCTCGGCCACCTCGAACCCGGCGTGCTCCAGCTTGGCCACCAACTGCGACGCCCCGTACTCGATCTTGTGGTCGTGGTTCATCGGCTCGTCGGAACGCAGCCGCCACAGCGGGCCGTTCGGCGTGTCGAGGCAGAACCACCCGCCCGGCGCCAGCACCCGGTACGCCTCGCGGGCGACGGTGTCGCCGTCGGCCTCGGTGACGTGCTCGATCGTCTGCCCGCTGTACACCATGTCGAACGACGCGTCGCCGTAGCGGCCGAGGTCGACCATGGAGTGGAACGCGAACTCGACGGGGCCGAGCTCGGAGAGCACCGGCTCGCCGGTCGAGCCGCCCTGGTAGATCTCGTCGCGCTCTTGGACCGGGAGGTCGACGACGACCAGGCGCTCGAAGGGGTAGGGGTAGCCGAGATGCACGAGCGCCCCGTCGGGCAGGCCCTGGTGCGTCCCCCCGAGGTCGAGGATGCGCGCCGCCCGGGGCAGGCCCGCCACGAACTCGCTGCGGCTCACGTGCATCGAGAGGAGCACGTTGCCGATCGGCACCTGCCGGCGGAATTCCTCGGAGTGCGCCAGCATCTCGGCCACGCCGCGACGGGACAGATCGCCGTTGGCCAGCTTGTGGACGTAGTCGTCGGCGCCCTGCCCGTCGGGCTCGCGGTCCAAGATGACGTTGAACGCCATGCGCACCGACTGCTTCGGCGG
>DATHPK010000045.1:0-1605 GCA_035483935.1 Acidimicrobiales bacterium | reverse complement strand
TGCAGGACCACGGAGCGCACACCTACATCAAACAGGCCGTCGTCATGGACGGCTTCAGCGTCTTTGTGATGATCCTCGTCTCCATCGCCATGCTGCTCACCGCGCTGGTCGCCGACGGGTATCTGCGCCGCGAAGGCGTGCAGGGGGCGGAGTTCCACGTGCTGGCGATGGTGTCTGCGTCGGGTGCCATGTTGATGGCGATGGCCAACGACCTGATCATCGTGTTCCTCGGACTCGAGATCCTCTCGATCGCGCTCTACGTGCTGACCGCGTTCAACTACCGGCGAGCGTCGTCGGGTGAGGCTGCGCTCAAGTACTTCATCCTTGGCGGCTTCTCCTCGGCCATCTTCGTCTACGGCATCGCGCTCACCTACGGCGCCACCGGCTCGACGAACCTGACCCAGATCGCGGACTTCCTCTCCAAGAACGTCGTGCTTTCCAACGGGCTGTTGCTCGCCGGGCTGGCGCTCCTGCTGGTGGGCTTCGCGTTCAAGGTGGCGGCGGTGCCGTTCCACATGTGGACCCCCGACGTCTACCAGGGTGCCCCCTCACCGGTCACGGGGTTCATGGCCGCCGTCGCCAAGGCGGGCGCGTTCGCGGCCATGCTGCGCGTCCTGTTCTCGGCCATGGGTGTCGTCACGACCGACTGGCGGCCGATCGTCTACGCCCTGGCCGTCCTGTCCCTCGTGCTCGGCGCCTTCGTCGCGCTCCGCCAGCGTGATGTGAAGCGCATGCTGGCGTACTCGTCGATCAACCACGCCGGTTTCATCCTTCTCGGCGTCGCCGCCGGCACGGCGCGCGGGGCCAGCGCGGCCCTCTACTACCTCTTCGCCTACATGCTCATGACGATCGGCAGCTTCGCCATCGTGACGTTGCTCGGTCGTGCCGGGGACGGCGACCACGACCTGTCTCGTTACCGCGGCCTGGCCGGTCGCCAACCCTTGGTGGCGCTCGCCTTCGCCGTGCTCCTCCTCGCCCAGGCGGGTGCTCCCTTCACGACGGGACTGTGGGCCAAGGTGCAAGTCGTCTTCGCGGCTATCGACGCCGGCTACGTGCCGCTCGGCGCCATCGCCATGGTGACGGCCGTAGTGGCGGCGTACTTCTACCTCCGCGTGGCGGTGCTCATGTACGCGGGCGGGGGGCTCGGGGAGACCGAGGGCGCGGCGGCCGGCGGCTCGGCGGAGCTCGCCTACGACGAGTCCATGGTGGGAGGCGGCACCATCACCGCGACCGCGCCGCCGGAGATCCCCGACGAGGGCGTGGCCGTGCCCGTCGCCGAGCGCCCTCCGGGTGGCGGGCTCGAGTGGGCCACCCCGGCGTCCGCTGCCGGGGCGGTGACGACGCTCAACGAGCAGATCCTGCTGGCCGACGAGGACACCCAGGAGGAGGACACCGAGCCAGAGCCCGTCGATGTGCCGGTGCTCGGTGCCCTCGCCATCGGGGTGTGCACCGGGGTGACGGTGCTCTTCGGCGTCTGGCCGCAGCCGCTCATCGACTTCGCCCACCAGGCCACCCTGCTGTTCCTGCCCAAGTAGGCCCGCCGGAGCGGGGAGTCCACGGCGGAGGGCGGGGCAGAGGGTCAGTCGTCCAGGACGCTCTCCGCCT
>DATHPK010000044.1:0-1534 GCA_035483935.1 Acidimicrobiales bacterium | reverse complement strand
GCGGCGACATCGTCGCCATCAACATCTTGGAGCGCGACGACGGCCACGCCGTGGACGAATTCGTCGTCGAGATCGGGGGGGACGACCTGATCGAGCTCCTGCAGAGCGAGATCCACGAGGTCGACGGCGTCTCGGTCCTCGAGATCCGCGCCGCGGACACTACGACGTCGGCGGGCTGACGACGTAGGCGCACACGTGTGCGCCGTCCATGAGGTGGGCGACGCGTCGCACCGTTGCACCCGGGAGTGCGTCGCGGATGAAGGCCAGTTCGCTGGTGCACGCCTGGGAGAACCCGTGGGCGACGGTGAGGATGGCGCAGTTGTGCTCCGTGATGCGCCAGCTGCCGTCGGGCAGCTTCTCCGCCTCGGCCAGATAGCCGTCCTCGTCGAGGATGGCCGTCAGCGCTGCGACCTGCTCGTCGAACGGGAGGTTGGCGGTGCGGGGGAGTGCCCCGGCGACGCGACGCATCCGGCGCTGCTCGAAGAGCTGGTCCACCTGGCCGGCGTCCGGCCCCCCGAGGTAGCCCAGCAGCTCGGTGGTGAGGTCCCCATAGCGCTTCGGATAGAGGGCTTCGGCCGCAGACGTGAGCTCGTAGACATGACGGGGCCGGCCCCGACCTGCTCCGTCGGGCACCTCGTCGCGGTGGACGAGCAGGCCGTCTTCTTCGAGCCGGGTCAGCTGTAAACGGATGGCGGCGGGCGTCAGCGCCAGCGCCTCGGCCACGGCGAGCGCATCCAGCGGTCCTTGCCGCTTGATGAGATTGAGGATGGCCCGACGTGTCGTCGGCAGTTGCTCGACGGGCGACTCGTCGCGCCCCGCGCCAGTTGCGGAGACTGACGGAGGTTCGACCCTCGGTGCTTTTGAGGACGCAGACTTCGTCGTCACGGCAGGATCAGGTGCACATCGCCGAACTCATGCCACAGGTAGCTCTCGGCGAGCGCAGCCTCGTAGGACGCCTCGAGCAAGGGCCGGCCGGCGATCGCCTCGAGCATCGCCAGGTGCGACGCCTCCGGTTCGTGCCATCCCGTCAGGAAGCCGTCGATGGAGCGCACGGGACGCTCCGGCGATACGACCGTCTCGGTCCAGCCTTCGGTCGGATGCACATGCCCATGTTCGTCCACCACGGACTCGAGTGCGCGCACCACGGTGGTCCCGATGGCGATGACGCGCCCACCCGATCGCCGCGTGTCGTTCACACGGTGCGCCGTAGACAGCGAGACCTTGAAGTACTCGGCATAGGGCGGCTCGCTCGCCTCGAGCGAGGCCACGCCAGTGTGGAGGAGCACCGGTGCGATGCCGACGCCCTTGGCCACCAGCCGGGTCAGTACTTCAGGGGTGAAGGGGCGACCGGCGCTCGGCATCTCGGCGGATCCGGGTTCCGTGGCGTAGACGTTCTGGTAGGCGGTGATCGGGTAACTGCCGCGCACGTAGCCGTAGCGGATGGGCCGCCCGTGTAGCGCCAGGTAGCTGAAGAGCCGATCCGACGTCTCGATCCGGGAGACCCACAGCCTTACGCCCTCCCCGCCGGGTCCCG
>DATHPK010000043.1:0-3612 GCA_035483935.1 Acidimicrobiales bacterium | reverse complement strand
CCATGAAGTCCCCGGACCCCCGTCCGGACCGTCCTTGACCGCCCGAATTACCTCAGTCGTCCGTCGTCCACCCACCGTCATCCCACCTGGGAGGAGTTGACCGTCTTGTCCTCACGGTCCCGCAGTCCCGAACGTGTTTCCTTTGCCAACATCAGTGAGGCGTTGCCGCTCCCTGACCTGATCTCCATCGAGCGCGACTCGTTCCAATGGTTCTTGGACAAGGGTCTGGCCGAGGCCTACCACGACATCAGCCCGATTGAGGACTTCACCGGTCAGCTGAGCCTCGAGCTCGAGTTCGACCCGACCGACGCCGACCTGCGTCCGCCGCCGAAGTTCTCCGTCGAGGAGTGCAAAGAGAAGGACATGACCTACGCGGCGCCCGTCTTCGTGCGCGCCCGCTTCCTCAACGCCACCACGGGTGAGATCAAGGAGCAGACGGTCTTCATGGGGGACTTCCCGATGATGACCGACCGGGGCACCTTCATCGTCAACGGCACCGAGCGCGTCGTCGTGTCTCAGCTCGTCCGGTCGCCCGGCGTCATCTTCCAGCCCGGCCGCGACGCCAAGACCGTCTTCACGGGGACCATCCACCCGTACCGCGGTGAGTGGATCGAGCTCGACATCGAGGCCAAGCCGGGCAAGGACGTCACGGCCGGTTGCCGCGTCGCCCGCAAGCGCCGGTTGTCGCTCTTCGTCCTGCTGCGCGCGCTGGGCTACGGCGACGAGGCCTTCCTCGACCGCTTTGTCCGTCACTTCGACTTCCTCGAAGGGCAGTGGGAGAAGGAGCGCAACCTCGCGCCGAGCCGTGAGGAGGCCCTCCTCGAGATATACAAGCGCGCCCGCCCGGGCGAGCCGCTCTCGGCCGAGGCCGCACGCGTCTACTTCGAGAACGCCTTCTTCAACCCCAAGCGCTACGACCTCACCCGCGTCGGCCGCTACAAGCTGAACCGCAAGCTCGGCCCCGAGATCGACCGGCTCTCCGACCTGTTCGGGATCGACATCGAGAAGCCGGCGCCGGACCAGTCGGTGCTGAGCCCGTCGGAGATTCTGGCCTCGGCCACCTACATGCTCCACCTCGCGCTGCACATGGCCGACGGCGAGTCGACCTACCGCATCGACGACCAGGACCACTTCGCCAATCGCCGCATCCGCTCGGTCGGCGAGCTGATCCAGAACCAGGTGCGCGTCGGGCTGAGCCGCATGGAGCGTGTCGTGCGCGAGCGCATGACGACCCAGGACGTCGAGGCCATCACACCTCAGACGCTCATTAACATCCGGCCGGTTGTCGCCGCTGTGAAGGAATTCTTCGGCACCTCGCAGCTCAGCCAGTTCATGGACCAGAACAACCCGCTGTCCGGGCTGGCCCACAAGCGGCGCCTCTCTGCGCTGGGCCCCGGCGGCCTCTCGCGTGAGCGCGCCGGCTTCGAGGTGCGTGACGTCCACACGTCGCACTACGGCCGCATGTGCCCGATCGAGACGCCCGAGGGTCCGAACATCGGCCTGATCGGCGCCCTCGCGACCTACGCCCGGGTCAACGAGTACGGCTTCATCGAGACGCCCTATCGCACCGTCGTCGACGGCAAGGTCACCGACGAGGTGAGCTACCTCGCAGCCGACGAGGAAGAGGAGCACGTCATTGCGCAGGCCAACGCGTCGGTCGACGCCGAGGGCCGGCTGACCGAGGACCGCGTCCTCGTGCGCCGCGGGCCGCAAGGCACCGGGGTGCGCGTCGGGGCCGTGGGTGGCTCCTACGGGACGACGTCGGAGATCGACTTCGTGCCGCCTTCCGAGGTGGACCTGATGGACGTCTCGCCGAAGCAGATCGTCTCGGTCTCCACTGCGCTCATCCCCTTCGTCGAGCACGACGACGCCAACCGGGCCCTCATGGGCGCCAACATGCAGAAGCAGGCCGTGCCGCTGGTCGTCCCCGAGGCGCCCTACATCGGCACGGGCGTCGAGGCACGCGCTGCGCGCGACGCCGGCGACGTCATCCTCGCCGAGGGCAACGGCACCGTGACCGAGATCTCCGGTGACACCATCACGGTCGAGTACGCCTCGGGCCAGAAGGATCGCTACGGCACGGCACTGGGTCGCAAGGTCTACCGGCTCTCGAAGTTCCGTCGGTCCAACCAGAACACGTGCATCAACCACCGCACCCTCGTGGCCGAGGGCCAGAGCGTGAGCACCGGTGACCTGCTGGCCGACGGGCCCTCGACCCACAACGGCGAACTGGCGTTGGGCAAGAACCTGCTCGTCGCGTTCATGCCGTGGGAGGGCTACAACTACGAGGACGCCATCATCCTCTCGGAGCGCCTCGTGCGCGACGACGTCCTCACCAGCATCCACATCGAGGAGCACGAGGTCGACGCCCGCGACACCAAGCTCGGCGCCGAGGAGATCACCCGGGACATCCCGAACCTCTCCGAGGAGATCCTGGCCGACCTGGACGACCGCGGCATCATCCGCGTGGGCGCCGAGGTCGAGCCGGGCGACGTGCTGGTCGGGAAGGTCACCCCCAAGGGTGAGACGGAGCAGACGCCCGAAGAGCGGTTGCTCCGTGCGATCTTCGGCGAGAAGGCCCGCGAGGTCCGCGACACCTCACTCAAGGTGCCCCATGGCGAGTACGGCAAGGTGATCGACGTCCGTGTCTTCTCCCGCGAGGAGAGTCACGAACTTCCGCCGGGCGTGAACCAGCTGGTGCGCGTCTACGTGGCGCAGAAGCGCAAGATCTCAGAGGGCGACAAGCTGGCCGGACGCCACGGCAACAAGGGCGTCATCTCCAAGATCCTCCCGGTCGAGGACATGCCGTACCTGGCCGACGGGACGCCGGTCGACATCATCCTCAACCCCCTCGGCGTGCCGAGCCGCATGAACGTGGGCCAGGTGCTCGAGTCGCACCTCGGTTACGCGGCCCGTCACGGCTGGGAGGGCGTGGAAGTCAACGAGGCGGTCGGCACCTCGGCCCGGGGCGACGGTGCGGCCCGCAAGACGCGGCCGCGCACCGAGCCGGCGGCCTGGGTCTCGACCCCGGTCTTCGACGGCGCCCACTGGGACGAGACGGAGGACGCCGGGACGCACCCGACGATCAAGCAGGTGTTCGGCCAGCTCAACTCGGACTCCGCCACCTCCGCCGTTTCCGCCACCAACGGCAACGGCAACGGCCACGAGAACGGGAATGGGATCGGCGACGGCATCGGCACCCTCACGAGCACCCCTGGCATCGACGGCATCGACGGTGACGCCGTGATCTCCAACGTCACCGCCGAGGCGGCCACGCGCCTCCTCGGCACCGACGGCAAGGCCACGCTCTACAACGGGCGGACCGGTGAGGCGTACGACAACCCGATCTCGGTCGGCTACGTCTACATCCTGAAGCTGGCCCACCTGGTGGACGACAAGATCCACGCCCGCTCCACCGGCCCGTACTCCATGATCACGCAGCAGCCACTGGGTGGGAAGGCACAGTTCGGCGGCCAGCGCTTCGGCGAGATGGAGGTGTGGGCCCTCGAGGCCTTCGGCGCCGCCTACGCGCTGCAGGAGCTGCTGACCATCAAGTCCGACGACGTGCTCGGACGGGTCAAGGTCTACGAGGCCATCGTGAAGGGGGAGAAC
>DATHPK010000042.1:0-10159 GCA_035483935.1 Acidimicrobiales bacterium | reverse complement strand
GCCGCTGTTCTCGCCGCATTCGCCCATGCGGCGGGCCCCTGCGGACCCGAGCGGAGGAGGTGGGATTTGAACCCACGGTGCCCATGAGGCACAACGGTTTTCGAGACCGTCCGATTCGGCCGCTCTCGCACTCCTCCGGCGGAGATCCTAGCCGCTCTGACCTGCTCCAAAGGTTTCGTCTGACGCTCGATCGTTGCGTCGGTTCGCAAAAAACGAGGTCAGGAGTGCGCCACACTCGGTGGCGCGTACACCACTCGTGACGTCGATCTCGTGGTTGAGGCGGGGGTCCGCACACAGGTTGTAGAGGGTCCCGCAGGCGCCGGCCTTGGGGTCGGCCGCGCCGTAGACGAGCCGGCCCACGCGGGCAGCGACGAGGGCGCCGGCACACATCGGACACGGCTCGAGGGTGACGACGACCGTCGCGCCGCGGAGACGCCATCCCCCGAGCGCGGCGGCGGCTTCGCGCAGGGCGAGCAGCTCGGCGTGCGCCGTCGGATCACTCCCCTTCTCGCGCTCGTTGTGCCGCCGGGACACGACCTCTCCGTCGACCAGACAGACTGCGCCGACGGGCACCTCACCCTCGCCCGCCGCAGCCCGCGCCTCGGTCAGGGCGAGATCCATGAGTTCGTCGTCGCTCATCGGAAGTGGGGTCTCGGCGTTGGTGATGGGCCAAGTATGCGAGGGCTATCCCATGCGGCGAAAGTCGACTCCGGCCCCGGCACGACCGGTGACCTGGCCCTTCGGATGTGTCGACACATCGGACACCGCGTCCTCGGCGTCCGGCGGGACGGCGAGCCGGGAGAGCGGAGGAGGTGGGATTTGAACCCACGGTTGGTTGCCCAACACACGATTTCCAGTCGTGCCGATTCGGCCGCTCTCGCACTCCTCCGTGCTTGCAGCCCGGTCAGGCTAACGGCAGCAGAGGTCGTCGTCGGAGACGCCCAGCTCACCACGATGAACGTGTCGCAACGGCGGTCGCTGCGGCCCGTGTTCAACCCGCCGGCAACCGAAAATCGCTCTACCTCGGCCTTTTCCGCTCCACCCCAGGTCAGCCAGTTAACGTATCTGTCACCTAAAGGATCCAGTAGTTCATCTTTGTGTAACCTTTAGGTCAGATTGGCGCGTGGCGAGCGAGGCGAGGTGGATGACATGGCGAAGCAGATCGAGACGAACCGCAGCGAAGGGGTCCCGACCCAGGAGGCGACGCCCTTTCGCCGAATGCTCGTGGCCGTCGACGAATCACCGGCCGGCCAGGCCGCCGCCGGGCTCGTGGCCGAATGGGTCGGCGCGCAGGGCGCGGAGGTGCGGTTTGTCCAGGTGTCCGAGGAGCGCAGCCACGGCCGGAGCCATCCGAGCGGGGAGCGCGGCCCGTTGGCGGCTCCCGCGGCGCATCGCCTGGTGGTGAGCGCGGCGACGCGGGGCGCCCGCAGCCGCCAGCTCGTCCACGGTCTCGCGGAGGCGGCACAGAGCTTCGACGCCGACGTGATCGTCCTCGGCCTCGAACGCTCTCGCCTCGCCGGCCACCGGCTGGCGCCCAGCCTCCGGGACCAGATCGTCGGCGCCACCGACCTGCCGGTCCTGGTGGCGCCGAGTCCGCCCTCGGACGGGAAACGGCACGAGGGGGCGGCGCCGGACGCGCGCGACGAGGAGCGGACGCCGACCGTGCGTCGCTACGCCCATGTTTGACCGCGTGGTTGTCGGCGCCACCGACTCAGAAGGTGCCGAGAGGGCCTTCCGCCGCGCGCTCGCGCTGACGCAGGCGACCGGCGGCACGCTGCACATCGTCGCCGCCATCGACGGCAAGAAGGACGCCAAGGGGACGCCGTGGCTCCCCGAGGAGTTCCGTTACACCGCATTCGGAGCCGGCGCGACCGATTGGCTCCTGATACGGCTGAAGAAGGAAGCCGCCGAGGCGCACGTCGCCGTCGCCACCCACCCGGTCCTCGACGATCCGGCCGGGGCGATCGCCAAGGTGGCGGCAGAAGAGCGGGCCGATCTGGTCGTCGTCGGATCCGGCTCCGCCCACGGCGCACGCCGCCTCGCCCACGTGCCGAAGGCGGTCATGGACCACGTGGGCTGTGCCGTCCTGGTCGTGTAGGGATCGGGCCCGAACGGCCCGCTAACCTTCACCGTTGCACCGTCGACCCGATGTTGGGTGCGGTGGCCGGGTCCTACGCGACGGCCGCTCGTGAATCGAGTCAGGGTCGGAAGGCAGCAGCTCTCAGCGGGTTTGGTTGGGCGCCGTAGTCAACCTGGCCGCCGTACCGAGCACCGGGTCGCGGTGTCTGAAGCCATGGGTAGGCTCGGCCGTCATGGCCGACGCCCCTTTCGTCTCGCTCTACCGCCGTTTCCGGCCGGGGCGATTCGACGAGCTACGCGGCCAGGATCACGTCGTACGCGCGTTGCGCAGCGCGGTGCGCGACGAACGCGTCTCCCATGCGTATCTCTTCAGCGGCCCCCGCGGCACGGGTAAGACGTCGTCCGCACGCATCCTGGCCAAGGCACTCAACTGCGAGGCGCCGGTCGACGGCGAGCCGTGTGGCGTCTGCACGTCGTGTGTCGAGATCACGCAGGGAAACTCGCTGAACGTCCATGAGCTCGATGCGGCCTCCAACAACGGGGTCGACGCGATGCGCGACCTGGTGGCACACGCCGGCCTCGGGACCCCCGGACGGTGGAAGGTCTACATCGTCGACGAGGTCCACATGCTCTCGCCGGCCGCGGCCAACGCGTTGCTCAAGACGCTCGAAGAGCCGCCGAGCCACGTCGTGTTCGTGCTGGCCACCACCGATCCGCAGAAGGTGCCGCCGACGATCCGGAGCCGGACGCAGCATCTCGAGTTCCGCCTGCTCGGCGCCGAGACGCTGCACGCCCTACTCGAGTCGGTCAACACGCAGGCCGGCCTCGACCTGGACGACGAGGCCGTGGAGGCCGCCGTGCGACGCGGCCGCGGCTCGGCACGCGACGCACTCTCCGCCCTCGACCAGGTGGTGGCGTCGGGATCGGCCGACGCCGCCCGCCCCGAGCTGGCCGGCCTGGTCGACGCGATCGCCGACGGCGACGTGGGGCAGGTCCTCGTTGCGCTCAACGCCCTCATGGCCGGCGGATGGGGACCGCAGCAGCTGGCGACCGAGCTCATCGACGACCTCCGTCAGGTGTTCCTCGCCGCGCTGGCGCCCGAACTGTGTGCCGCGTCGGGCCCGTCGTTGCAGCGCTTCGTCACTCTGGCGGAGACCATGGGCCTTGCGCGCGTCGTCCGGAGCATGGAGATCCTCGGCCACGCCTTGATCGACATGCGCGATGCACCGGACGCGCAGGTCGTGTTGGAGATCGCATTGGTCCGCGCCGTGAGGCCGGACCTCGACTCCGGCGTGGAGGCGCTCGTCGAACGCGTGAGCGCCCTGGAGCGTTCGCTCACCGGTGCGGCGGCGTTCCCGCGGCCGGCGGCACCCGCACCCCCACCGGAGGTCGCCACCGGCCCGTCGGACACACCGGCGCCGACGGACCGGGCCGCGCCCTCCGAACGTCAGCCGACGGACGTGGGCCGGCGCCCGTCCCTCGGGGCCGTGCGTCGAAGCAAGGAGGCGGCAAACGCCCCCGCTCCAGCTCCGACTTCCGTCGCTCCACCACAACCGGCCCCGGCGCAGGCGCCTGAGCCTGAGGCCGCCCCCGAGCCGAAACGGGAGCCACCCGCAACGGCCGCCACCGTCGACCGCGACTCGCTCACCGAGGCGTGGGGCGACAGCATTCTCAAAGGTCTGCCCGCGCGCGCCAAGGCGCTCTTCAGCGCGGGACGGTTCGTCGCCGTCGACGAGCAGGGGGCGCACTTCGCTCTGCCCAACGCCGCCCACCGCGAGCGCTGCGTCGAGATGGTCCCTACGGTCGAGCAGAAGCTGAGCGCGCACTTCGGTTCGCCCGTGACGCTCGTGCTGGACATCGACGAGAGCGGATCGGCGCCTCCGTCACCGGCCCGCCCGCCCTCGGGACGAGCGCCGGGCCCTCCCCCCCGCGAGCCCGAGGCGGAAGTTCTCGACCCGGGCGACTATGCGGAGGAGGACCCCAACGCCCCGCGCGACCAGGCCTCGGAGGCCGAAGCCCGGCTCCTCGAGGCGTTCCCCGGAGCCAGCGAGGTGCTCGGTTAGAGGCACGGGGAGGCCGGACCCGGCCCGTAGAATTGCGTGTCGCCGTCGCAGCCCACGCTGACGTTGCCGCGACCGCGACGGCTCGACATGCTCCACCACCAACGAAGGGATCGCCCGCTCGACGATGTACACCGGCCCTCTCCGCTCTCTCATCGACGAGCTCGGCCGCCTGCCCGGCATCGGCCCCAAGTCGGCGCAGCGCATCGCGTTCCACGTCCTGAAGGTGCCCTCCGAGGACGCCCGCCGACTGGCGGACGCCATCGTCGCCGTCAAGGAACGGACCACCCTGTGCGCCATCTGTTTCAACGTGGCAGAGGGGGGCGAGGTCTGCGCCGTGTGCGGTGACGACCGTCGCGATCCCGAGACGATCTGCGTGGTCGAGGATCCACGCGACATCGTCGCCGTCGAGCGCACCGGCTTCAAGGGTCGCTACCACGTCCTCGGGGGCGCGCTGAGCCCCCTCGACGGCATCGGTCGCGAGCAGCTCCGGCTCCAGGAGCTTCTCGATCGCATCGGCGAGGGGGTCATCAAGGAGGCGATCGTCTGCACCAACCCGACCATCGAAGGCGAGGCGACGGCCATGCTCGTTGCGCGTGAGCTCACGCCGCTCGGCGTCACCGTCTCCCGGCTCGCCAGCGGCCTGCCGGTGGGGGGCGATCTCGAATACGCCGACGAGCTGACGCTCGGGCGGGCCCTCGAAGGCCGGCGTCCGCTCGAAGTCTGACCGAGGCCACGCCCCCGAACTCCTACAATTGCCCGATGCGCATCGCCATCGTGGGAGCAACCGGCCAGGTCGGGGTCGTGCTGCGCTCGATCCTGGCCGAGCGCAACTTCCCCGTCGACGCCATGCGGTACCTCGCATCCGCCCGCTCCGCCGGCTCGATCCTGCCCTGGGACAACAGGGACATCGTCGTCGAGGACGCCGAGACGGCCGATCTCTCGGGCATCGACCTCGCCCTCTGCTCGGCGCCGGCATCGGTGTCGCGCGTGCTCGCACCGCGCCTCGCCGCCGCCGGTGCCACCGTGATCGACAACTCGTCGGCCTGGCGCCTCGACCCCGAAGTGCCCCTTGTCGTGCCAGAGGCCAACGCGGCCGCGCTGCGCCACATCGCCAAGGGCATCGTCGCCAACCCGAACTGCACCACGATGGTGGCCATCCCGGTCCTCAAGCCGCTACACGACGAAGCCGGCCTGACGCGCCTCGTGGTCTCCTCGTACCAGGCCGTCTCGGGCGGCGGCGTCGAGGCCGTGCGCGAGCTGGCCGAGCAACTCTCCAAGACCGCCGACAACGCAGCCGAGCTCACCTATGACGGAACGGCGGTCGAGTTCCCGCCTCGCAGCGTCTACCCCGTGCCGATTGCGCACAACGTGATCCCGCTGCAGTTCACGATCGTCGACGACGGCTCGCTCGAGACCGACGAGGAGCAGAAGTACCGCAACGAGGCACGCAAAATCCTCGACGCGCCGAACCTCGCCGTCACCGCCACATGTGTGCGCGTGCCGGTGTTCACCGGACACTCCGCCGCCATCGTGGCCGAGTTCGAGCGCCCGATCACGCCAGAGCGCGCCACCGAGGTGCTGAGCACCGCCCCGGGAGTGGAGCTGACCGAGATCCCGACGCCGCTTATGGCGGCCGGCCGCGACGTCTCCTACGTAGGCCGGGTCCGGCGGGCTCTCGACCACCCCAACGCACTTGCCTTCTTCGTCGCGGGCGACAACCTGCGCAAGGGCGCCGCGCTGAACGTGGTGCAGATCGCCGAAGAGCTCGTGGCGCTCCGCAGCTGAACGCGACGTCGCTCCACCTATACGAATTGCGAACAAAGGGGGAGGTGCCGAGTGATCGTCATCTTCGGACTGCGCAGGTTCAAGAAGGCGATGGGCACCATCTTCCTGCGGTGCGCCAACTGCGGGATGAGCCCGCTGGCATTGCTCAGGGTCTCGACCTGGTTCGCCTTGTTCTTCATCCCGGTGATCCCTGTGAGCTTCAAGCGCTACACCGTGTGCCCTAACTGCAAGCGGCTCGACCAGGTCTCCAAGGCCGACGTCGAACGGGCCCGGGCCCAGGAGTCGGCAATCCGCGCCGCGGGCAACGATGGGGCGTTGGACACGCCGCACGAACCCGCCACGCTCGAGCACGCCGTGAACCAGTGGGCCTCCGTCGGCCAGGGCCAACCGGTCGTACCCGACGCAGACCCCGCTATCGCTTCAACGACACCTGCCGGGCTCGCCGCGAGCCCACCGCCGCTCGCTCCCGCCGGGTGGTACGCGGATCCGGGCGGATCAGGCCAGCGTTATTGGGACGGACAGCGCTGGACGGGTGAGACGGCGCCTACGTCGTAAAACGAACTCTGGAGCTACTTGCCGTTGCGTTCGCGGTGCGCGCACCCCGGCCAACAGCAAGGCCGGCGCATGCCCTCCTCGAGCTCCTCTTGCGTCCGGCGAATGCGCTTTTCCCGTGTCGCCTCCTGCTTGGCGTTCTCGACCCAACAGATGAACTCGTTGCGGGCGAGAGGTGTGATGTCCTTCCACGCGTCGAGCGCCGGAGGATTGGCGACCAGCGCCGACCTCAGGTCTTGAGGAAGTTTGTGCACGACCCCACCGGGTACCCGTGTGCTGCCCATAGCGCAAACGGTAGCGGCCCGGGGACCGTGCACCGCCCGCCCGGCGGTTCAGTCGGGGCCGGCGGACACCGGCTCGGGACCACCGACGACGAGTGTTGCGAGGCGGCGAGCCAGGTTGACGGAGTGGTCGCCGAAGCGCTCGTAGAAGCGGGCGACCATCGCCAGCTCGATCGCCACGGGCAGCGGCATGGTGCCGGCCACCAACTCCGCGGTCAGCGTCACGTGGAGGTCGTCGAGCTCGTCGTCGAGGTCGTCGATGGAGGCGGCCGCGTCTGCGGAGCGCTCCGCGAAGGCGTCAGCCGTCTCGCGCCAGATGTTGGCGGTGACCTCGCCCATACGCTCGACGAGGCCGCGACTGCGCGCCGACATCTCGGCACCGAGGCCGCGAGCGGCCCGGCGGGCGATGTGCTCGGCCAGGTCACCGTTGCGTTCCAGATCGGGAAGCATGCGGAGGATGGCCACGTACTCGCGGCGTTCCGATGCCGTCGTCGCGCCGTGGACCAGCTGGTGCTGCACCGTGGTCAGGATCTGCCCGATCAGCTTGTCGACGACCTCGTCGCGCCTGACCAGTTCCTTCGCCGCGTCGCGGTCGCCGGCGAGCAGCGCGTGGGTGGCGCCGGCGATGCCCTCGCCGACGAGCGCGAAGACCTGAGCGAAGAGCCGGTCCACCTCGTGGGGCTCGGGCATCGTCGTCGGCCAGAGCGGCTGTTCCATCGCGAGCGGGCCGCTCGGTGCCGCCGGTTCCGCCTCTTCGTCGATGCGGTCGTGGTCGCGGTCGTGGATGTGTTTTGTGCTTCCACCGAGCTTGAACGGCATCTCGCTCACGCTACCGGCTGTGTCGACGCCCGGTCACCCGCGAAGACGCGGCCCTGTATATGGCGGGGGTAGGGAGTTCCCCGGTCCGATGCCTACGCGCGTTGACTGCTCGCACTTTCACGTTGTAGGAGGACCCGATGCTCATGAGCAGGCGGAGACCGCTCGATCTCCGTGCGTGCGAACAGGGGTGTGTTCGCCTCCACGCCGCGTTTCCCGAGTCCGCGGCCGATCCCCGCCCCTGAGACACCCCCTCGTTACCCTGGCCCGATGTTCATTGGTGTGCTCATCGGACTCGCCGCGGGGGTACTTGTCGGCGTGGTGTGGTACCTCGCGCGCGGCGCGCACGCCGCCGGCGCGGCGCGGCTCGCCGAGGCTCGTCTGGCTGACGCGAAGCTGACCATCACCGAACAGTCGGTACAGCTCCAGGCCCTGGCCGAGACCGCAAAGTCCGCCGAATCGGCCCGCGATGTGGCACGGGCCGAGCTCGATTTGCAGCGACGGCACCAGTTCGAGGCGACGGCGCGGGCGGAGGAGGACATGGCCCGCCTCACGGGGGCGTTCGCGTCCTTGTCACAGGAGGCGCTGGCCAAGAACAACGAACAGTTTCTGGCGCTAGCCGACACCCGATTCGGCCAGGTGCGAGCGGCGGCGCAGGGCGACCTGGCCCAGCGGCAGCAGGCGATCGAGGAGTTGCTGTCGCCCTTGAGCGAGACCCTCACCCGCTACGAGCGCGGCATCCAGAGGATGGAGGCCGAGCGTCAGGGTGCGTACGCCACCTTGAACGAGCGAGTGGCGGCGCTGCACCAAGGCCATGAGCGACTGGAGAAGGAGACGCGCAATCTGGTCACGGCGCTGCGCTCGCCGCACACCCGGGGTCGCTGGGGCGAGATGACGCTGCGCCGTGCCGTCGAGGCGGCCGGCATGCTCGAACACTGCGACTTCGAGGAGCAGAAGACGGTCGCCGGCGAGGAAGGCTCCGTGCGGCCGGACATGGTGGTGCACCTGCCGGGTGGGGGAGAGGTCGTGATCGATTCCAAGGTCCCCCTCGACGCCTTCCTCCAATTCACGGAGGCGGATGACGACGACGCCCGCCGCGGCTTCCTGGTGAAACACGCGAAGCAGCTGCGCACGCACATCGAGCAACTGGCCAAGAAGGAGTACTGGAAGCAGGTCGAGTGCTCGCCCGAGTTTGTCGTCGCCTTCATCCCGGGTGAGCCGCTATTGGCGGCGGCCCTCGACGTCGATCCGACGCTGCAGGACTACGCGCTGGACAAGCGGGTGATCCTGGCCACGCCGAACACGTTGGTGGCCGCGCTGCGCACGATCGCCCTCTCGTGGCAGCAGGAGACGTTGGCGGAAAACGCGCGCGAAGTGAAGGACCTCGGGGCCGAGCTCTACGAGCGGCTGCGGACCTGGACCGGGCACATGCAGGCACTGCAGAAGAGCCTCTCGGCAAGCGTCGACGCGTACAACCGTGCGGTCGGCTCTCTGGAGTCGCGCGTGTTGGTCACGGCCCGCAAGTTTCCGTCCCTCGGGGTGGTCGGCAACGAGGCGGCCGGCATCACGGAGCTCTCACCCATCGAGGCGGCGCCACGCCATCTTCAGGCGGTCGAGCCCGACGACGAGGGTGGCGACGCGGGCGAGATCCTGCAGCAGAACATCCTCCCGCTTTCCGACGGTGCGGGCAACGCTTCGAGGCGCCTCCCGGGCTGACCTCCGGCGCAGGCAGCTGCGGGACAGCGGCCGCAAGCAAAATCGACAGGACCGAGGCGAACATCGGCGACGTACTCTGCTCGGGTGCTCCACGTCCACCGCTCCGACCGCGCCGACGACCTCGTCGCGCAGCTTGCGGAGCTGGTTGCGGTTCCTCTGCCGGACCCGATGCAGGCGGAGGTGGTGTCGGTGCCGACGCAGGGCATCGAGCGCTGGCTCTCGCAACGCCTGTCGGGCCATCTCGGGACGAGTCCCGACGCGCACGACGGCGTGTGCGCGAACGTCAATTTCCCGTTCCCGGGCAGCCTGATCTCCGGCGCGCTGGCACAGGCGTCGGGCATCGACCCCAAGGCCGACCCCTGGTTGCCCGAACGCGCGGTGTGGCCCCTGATGGAGGTGGTCGAGGAGCACTTTGCCGACCCGCGGCTGGCGCCGCTGGTCAAGCACATCGAGAACTCCGAGACGGTCGAGGGCTCGAAGCGGTTCTCGAGCATCCGCCACGTGGCCGACCTCTTCGACCGCTACGCGATCCACCGCCCCGACATGGTGCAGCGCTGGGCCGCCGGGTCGCCCCAACTCGGCGAGGCGGAGTGGCAGTTTGATCTGTGGCGGCTCCTGCGAGAGCGGATCGGCCAGCCGGGGCCGGCCGAACGACTGGTCGACGCTTGCCAGCGGCTCCGCAAGGAGCCCGAGGTTCTCGAGCTGCCGCCGCGGCTGTCGCTGTTCGGGCTCACGCGTATCGCCGCGAGCTACCTCGACGTCCTCGACGCGATTGCCAAGGGACGGGAGGTGCACCTCTTCCTCTTGCACCCCTCGCCGGCATTGTGGGCGCGCCTGCAGCCGGAGGTCGACGCATCGTCGCGCTTC
>DATHPK010000041.1:0-48622 GCA_035483935.1 Acidimicrobiales bacterium | reverse complement strand
TTCCATCTCGGTGGTCGCTTCGTCGACGGCCCCGACGACCTCCGTGGGCGCTCCCTCCCGGGGGCTGCCGTCGAGCGACGCGGTCGCCCCTGCGACTGCGCCGGTCCCGCCCACCCGGCGCAGCAAGCTCGACGCCGGGGTGCCTTCGGGCACGCGCACCGCCACCTGCTTGACGGCCTTGTGCCCGCGCTCGATCGACTGCGACACGAGGGCGGTGCCCATCGTCGCGGCCATCGAGCCGATCGCGACACCGACGATCGTGCCGGTGACGCCGAAGCTCGATGCGATGAGCGCAGCGATCACCGCGCCCGCGGCCGAGGCCAGGATCTGCCTGAAGGAGAACTTCACGCCAGAGGAGAAATTTAACGCCTACGAAGCGGCATCGCCGAGGGCGGGCTCAATGGCCCTGGCGATGAACTGCCGTGCCGCCGAGTCAAGGACCCAATCGTGCCCGAACCGGGCAACCGGCGCGGCGAACCGTGACACGATGGCGAGCGCCCTGTTGCCCGGGGCCAACGAGCTGTGCAGCAACGCCACACACCCCATCGCCTCCGCTCCGTTCTTGTCCGCCGGTTCCAGCGTCAATGTCGCATCTCCCACGACGTCACCGAGGACCTGCGCCTGTACCAGCCCCGGCGCTTCGACATGCTCGATCACGACCCGGAACCGCACCAGGTAGGGCACCGGCGGCTGCACCGTGCACCGCCACTCGTCGCCGACCGACAGGCCACCGGCCTCGAACTGCCGCAGCCAAGGCCACCACGACCGGTAACGCTCGACGCCGCTCATGAGCGACCACACCGACTCTTTCCCCAGTGGCAGCTCGTAGCGGTGCACCGTCGTGATCGCGCCCGGAACCTCCCGCGACCCCGAACCGTTCGCGACGCCCACAGAGGTCACTCCCCTACTTCGCCGTCGATCAGCTCGCGCAGGAAGTCGGCGTGGCCGTTGTGCCGGGCGTATTCCTCGATCATGTGGACCATGATCCAGCGCAGCGACATGGCTTCGCCGCGGGGTTGCGCCGCCAGCTGGTCCATGCTCGGGGTTACGGCGACGATCCCTCGGGAGATGTCGCACTGGCGTTGGAACCGTTCGATGTCCTCCATCGCCCGCGCCGGGTCGAGGTCGTTCCAGTCGGCGTCTTCGTCCTCCTCAGTCGAGAACGGCTCCGGCGTGCCCGTCGCCGCGAACACGCGCTCGAACCAGTGCCACTCGACGAGCATCATGTGCCGCACGATGCCGAGCAGGCTGATCGGCGACGGCGGCACGCTCCGCCGCACGAGCGCGTCGCCCTCGAGCATCTGGCACTTCCATAACAACGTGGCGCGCTGATAGTCGAGCCACGGTGGCAACATCGCGCGGTCGTCGCCGACCTGCGGAGGTTCGGGGCGGGTCACGGCGGGGAGCACCGAGCCAGGTTACCGGCGCAATCTCGGCTCGTTCCGGTGCCGATAGCATGGCCAACGTGCGTGAACGCTGGCTTTCCAGGCGGGCCGTTGCGCTCCACGTGGCGGTCATCGTCATCGTCCCCGGCTGCGCGATCGCCGCGTGGTGGCAGATCAACCGGGCCCAGGACGGCAACCAGCTGAGCTATCTCTACTCGGTGATGTGGCCCGTCTTCGGCCTCCTCGCCATCATCTTCTGGTGGATGCTGATCCACACCGACTACGACGCCGTCGGCCTCAAGGGGATGCGCCGCCAGCAGGCGCAGTCGGAGTCGCCCTCGCCCTCCAACACAACCGCCTCCGTCATGGCGCAGGCGCGCAACGGCGCGGCCACCTCGCCGGCTCCCTCCCCCGTCGTCCCCGAGGTGCGCGTCGCTGCCGCCTCCGACGAGGACCCCGAGCTTGCGTCCTACAACGCGCGTCTGGCCGAGCTGGCGGCGAAGGGTCCGAAGACCTGGCGCCACCGCGAAGAAGTCGTCGTCCGTCGCCCGCAATGAGGCTCACCGAACGCGGCCTCAAAGGGGCCCTCTTCCGCTACCAGTTGATGGCGAACATCGTCGGCGTGCTCATCATCCCGCTCTTCGTCTTCTTCTTCCTGAGCCTCGGGTTCGGCGGCTTCAAGATCGAGCTGGCCATCTTCGGGGTCGGCCACGGCTACCTCTACATCGTTTACCTCGTCGCAGCCGGGCATCTCGCCCTCAAGGCGCGTCTGCACGTCGAGGACGGGAGGATCAGCCCGCGCGGGGTGGGATGGATCATCCTGATGTTCGGAGCGGGCCTCGTGCCCGGCCTCACGTTCGTCGTCGAGTGGCTCGTCGTCACCCGCAAGATCCAGCCGATCCTCGCCGCGCAAGCGGCGGGGACAGACCCGGGGGTCAGCCCAGCCGTTCGATGACGGTGCCGTTCGCCTGGCCGCCGCCCTCGCACATCGTCTGGTAGCCGTAGCGGCCGCCCGTAGCCTCCAGGTGGTTCAGCAGCGTGCCCATCAGGCGCACGCCGCTCGCGCCGAGGGGGTGGCCGATGGCGATGGCGCCCCCGCGCGGGTTGAACCGCTCCATGTCGTAGGAGAATTCCTTCTGCCACATCAGCGCGATGGCGGCGAACGCCTCGTTGCACTCCACGGCGTCGAACTGGTCGACCGTCATGCCCGAGCGCTTGAGCAGCTTGTGCGTCACCGGCACGGGCGCCGACAACACGATCGCCGCGTCCTCCGCCGCAACGGCGAAGTGCAGGAAGCGGGCGCGGATGGGGAGGCCGAGTTCCTCCGCCGTCGCCCGCTCGGCGATGAGCATGGCGGCCGCGCCGTCGGTCACCTGCGACGAGTTGCCGGCCGTGATGGTGGGAGCCGTCTCGGGCTCCCAGCTCTGTGCCGCCGGCAGTGCGGCCAATCCCTCGAGCGTCGAGGTGCGCCGGATGCCCTCGTCGGTCGTCAGCAGCTGGCCGGTCTCGCTGCCGTCCTCGGCCTTGATGGGCACGGCGACGGCCTCGCGCTCGAAGTGGCCGGAGTCCCAGCTGTCGGCGGCCCGGCGGTGGGACTCGAGCGAGTAGGCGTCCATCTCCTCCCGCGTGATCCCGTAGCGGTCGGCGAGCACCTGGCTGACGCGGAACTGGGTCCAGAGGCGGCCGTCGACGTGCTCGAGGAACGAGGGCGGGAAGGGCCCGGTGCCGCCGCGCGCGTTCGAGGCGAGCGGGACGCGGCTCATCACCTCGGCACCGCACGCGATGACGAGGTCGTAGTGGCCGGCGGCGACGCCCGCCGCAGCGAAATGGACGGCCTGCTGGGAAGAGCCGCACTGGCGGTCCACCGTGGTGGCCGGCACCGATTGGGGGAGCCCCGCCGACACCCAGCCGTTGCGGCCGAGGTTCGTGCTCTGCTCGCCCACCTGCGTCACGCAACCCGCGATCACGTCGTCGATGCGCTCGGGGTCCACGCCGGTCCGATCCAGCAGGGTCGTCAACGCGAAGCCGAGGAGATCCGCCGGGTGCCAATTGGCCAGCGACCCACCGCGCTTGCCGAACGTCGTCCGTACGACGTCGACGATGACGGGCTCTCTCATGGCTTTGCCTCCTGCTCCGTCGTGGCCTCGACCGCCTCCGCGGCGCCACTGGCGGCCGCTTCCTCCCGGCGCGCCATCAACGCCTCGACCGCCTTGCTGGCACCCGCGGGTTCACCCTCGTACGACACGCTGCCGTGGTTCAGGACGACGGCCCAGTTGGCCAGCTCGAGCACGCGGTGCACCTGCTGCTCGACCACGACGAGCGCAGTGCCGTTGCGGTTGATCTCCCTGAGCCCGTCGTAGACCTGATCCACGATGACCGGAGCGAGGCCGAGCGAGAGCTCGTCCGCCACGAGCACCTTGGAGGGCACGACGAGCACCTTGGCCAAGGAAAGAAGGCGCTGCTGGCCTCCCGAGAGCGTTCCGGCCATCTGCTTGCGCCGCTCGCCCAGGATCGGGAACGCGCTGTACGCACGCTCGAGGTTGGCCGCCAGCCTCCCCCGACCGTCCCGCTGGCGGAACACGAGGGTCAGGTTCTCCTCGACCGTCAGGCTCGAGAACACCCCGCGGCCCTCGACGACGTGTGCCATGCCCAAGCGGGCGATCTTGTAGGCGGGCAGACCGGTGACGTCGGTGCCGTCGAACATGACCTGACCCGACGACGCGGTGACGAGGCCGGTGACCGTCCGCGCCACCGTGGACTTGCCGGCACCGTTGGAGCCGACGAGGGCCAGCACGCCCCCGGGCGGCACCCGGAACGACACGTCGAAGAGCGCGCGGTAAGGGCCGTAGCCGGCACACACGCCGTGCAACGAGAGCACCGAACTACGGTCGTCGACCGTCACGTCGACGCCGGTGTCGGCGGTCGTGGTCACGCCGCCCCCATCTGGCCGAGATAGGCGTCCCTGACGCCCTGGTCCGCCATGACCTCGTCGAACGTGCCCTCGGCCAGCATCGCGCCAAGGTCCATGACGATGGCCCGGTCGACCACTTCACCCACCATGCTCAGGTCGTGCTCGACCAGGAGAATGGCGGTGCCCCGCTCGCGCTGCACCGTGCGCAGGACAGCCGAGACCTCCGCCGTCTCGTGCAGGTCGAGACCCGACGAGGGCTCGTCGGCCAGCAGGATCTTCGGCTCCGTCGCCAACGCACGGGCCAGCTCCACCAGCCGGCAGTTGCCGAGGCCCAGCGCATTGACGGAGGTATCGGCGAGGCGGGCGATACCGACCAGCTCGAGCGTCGCGTCCACGCGGTCCATCTCCTCACTGGTCGGCTTGCTCAAGTTGAGCAGGTCGCGCCAGAGCCGCCCCTCGCCCCGGCGTGCGCGTTCGGCCACCAGGAGGTGGTCCCGGACGGACATGTCGGTGAAGACCTCGACCTTTTGGTAGGTCCGTCCGATCCCCAGACGGGCGCGCTTGAACGTCGGCAAACCGAGGAGGTCCGTTCCGTCGAAGAGGAGGTCCCCGGTTTCGGGTCGCAACTGCCCGCACACGCAGTTGAACAATGTCGTCTTGCCGGCGCCGTTCGGTCCGACAAGGCCCACGGACTCGCCCGCGTAGACCTCGAAACTGATGCTCGAGACGGCCTGAATCCCACCGAACGACTTGCAGACGCCCCGCAGGGAAAGGAGGGGCTCGGCGTCAGCCATTGGCATGCGTGGTCGAAAGGGTGCCGCCGGTGAGCTCACCTGAGTCCCGGCTGAAGAACAACCGCTCGAAGCGCTCGTTCCATCGGCGCTTCTGGAATTCGAGGACTCCTTCGGGGTGGGCCGCGTAGGTCAGCGCGCCGAACGCGAAGAGGGCAACGGTCAGGCTCGACGCTCCGACGCCGCCGAGCCCGATCTTTGGAAGGACCTCCGTGAAGACCTGCTGGATGAAGAAGAAGCCTATTCCGGCCTGCATCGCGCCCTCCAACGTCGTGACGCTGGTGGTGACGACGAGGACGACGAGGACGAGGGAGAATTGCGCGTTGAAGTTCCCTGCGTTCACGTCTTGGCTCTGCAGGCTGTACAGCAAGCCACCGACCCCCGCAATGGCGCCGGAGAGCGCGAACACCACGATCCGCTGCCAGGTCGGATTGACACCGAGCCCTGCCGTCGCGGTCTCACTGCCGCGCATAGCCGCCAAATTGCGCCCGACCGTCCCCTTTCGCACCATCATGACCACGACCACCGCGACCACGAGCGTCCCCAGCGAGACGAGGAAGACCGCGTGCCCGCTGGAATTGAAGAACACCCCCGTGCCCAGCCACTTGGCCTGAATGGGGAGGCCCTGTTGGCCACCCGTCAGATACGTCTCGTTGAAGAACGTGGCGTCGAAGAACAGTGCGGCTGCGAGCGTCATCAGCGCCAGACCGAGGCCTCGCAGTCGCAGCGACAAGAGAGCGAGCACGATCGCGACGGCCGCTGCCAGCACCGCACCGAGCAAGGCGCCGATGAAGAGATTCAGACCGAGATGCTCGGCCACCTGGGCCGCGGCGAAGGCGCCGATGCCGGCGAACGTCCCCTGGCAGAGCGACAACTGCCCCGCCATGCCCGTGATCAAAGTGATCGACAACAGGACGATGGAGATCGTTATCCCGTTGTTGAACACCGTCGTCCACGGCGCCTGCATCCACGTCAACATGGACACGCAGAAGCCGGCGAACACCACCCACCACAGCGGACGGATGATTCGGTCCATCGTTGGCGCCCGGCTCGCCGCGGCGATCGGGGGAGGGGGAGGATCGATGGTGGCCAGAGGGTCGCGGTTCGAGTCCAACGTCCGCATCCCCGGGAGGACCAACAGAGCGACGACGATCGCCACAAAGGGGATCGACGGCACGGCCGCGGCGTTCCAGATGCTGTTCGGGGGGATGTACCCCTCGAGCACCGTTGTCGTCACCCCGATCAGGACCGCCACGGCAGCCGCAATCGGCAGGGAGCGTACGAGCGCCCACGCTGCGGCGGCGATCGCCGTCACGGTGAGGATGACGTAGTCGTCGGATGTGAACGCCCCGTAGACCGAAGCGAGGAGCACACCGGCCAAGGCGGCAATGAAGCTCGACACGATCCAGGCCAGGGACACGACCCTGTTGGCATTGACGCCGTCGAGTTGCACGAGACGACGACTCTCCACCGCGGCACGCATCTGCAGTCCGAGGCTCGTGTAGCGCAGCAGGATCGTCAACAAGACGAGGACGACCGCGGTGACCGAAATCGTCGAGAGATAGATGCCGTTGATCGGCGTCCCCCACAGCGTGAAGTAGACCGTGTTGGGATTGAAGAACGGGAGGATGGTGGCGGTGGCATCGAGGTTCTGGCTCCCGAAGAACACCGGCAGAAGGTTCGGGATCCCGACCAGCAGCGCCAGGCTGCAGACCATCTTCGCCACGGAGTTGGAATTGGGAATTTGCCGGAAGATGAACCGGTCGAAAGCCCACCCCACCACCGGGCCCATCGCGACGACCGAGACCAGGAAGGCCAGGAATCCGGGCCATCCGTGGATCTGCGTCAGATACGTGAATACGAACGCTGAGGCAAAAGCCTGCGCCCCGAACGCGAAGTTGAAGACGCCCGTCGCCTGATACGTGAGGCAGAGGCATACCGCGACGAGGGCATACGTGCACCCGTAAGGGACGCCGGGGAGCGCGAACCCGAGGAATTGTTCCATGTCAGCTTCGCGCCCCCCTTCGTTCCTAGTCCGCCCGCCCTCCTTACTCTACGAGGGCGACGGCGTGCCTGCGGGCAGCGGGAAGACCGGGTCTTTCTTCGGGCTGAGTGACTCGAAGCAGTTGATCACGTTCTTTCCTTGGTTCAACGTCGGGACGTACTTGTTCCCGACCACCTTGATGTAGGCGAGGCAGTAAGGCGGGGCGTGGCCGCTGTGGCCGGCGTCCTTCCAGTTGATCGGCGCGATCAGCCCACCGGACGTGAATGCAGTGATCGAGTTGTCCTCCTTGATCACGTTGGCCTGCGTCAGGTTGTTCCCGGCCATCTTGACCCCCTGCACGAAGAGGGCCGCAGACTCCCAACCCTGGAGCGCCACTTCGTCCTCGGCATACTTGGGCTCGTACTTATTCATTTCTGTCAGGTATGTCTTGAGGCCCGCGTACTCCGACTGGGGCGCCGTGAACGGAACATGCGAGATGTCGAAGTAGACGCCCTGCATGAGGCTCTCGTTCGACGCCAGCGTCTGGGAGTCATTGCCGTTGAACCACAGCTGCGTGATCTTCGCCCCGTACTGCTGGATCGCCCGGGCCATCGTCACGTTGCCCTGCACGTCCATGCAGCTGGCAACGAAGTTGGTGCCGGCCTGCTTCATGCGTTGCACGTCGGTCGCCACCGTCGTGCCGGGGTAGCTCACCTTCAGATCCGAGTAGCTGATCGTGTAACCAGCCGACTGCATTGCGTTCTGTTCGGCCTGACACGCGTCGGAGGATGCAGCAATCCCATAGGCAATGAACGCAATGGAGGGCTTTGCCTGGGTCTTCCTGGCTACGTACGCGACCTCGGGCGCACCCGCCTGGTAGTACTCGACCGAGCCACCTGCTGCAAAGAGGTTCTTGGCACCAGCCCAGTTGCCCGTGACGTTGTACCCGTAGGTCGGGATACCCGACTCGACGAACAGGTTTGGCGAGAAGAACGCAGTCCCGACGCCGGTGACCGCGAAGACGTGGTCCTGGTTGATCAGCGTGCTCGCCAGCTGGTTGAACGTGGTCGGATTGCCGCCGTCGTCGAGCGCGTACTGATAGTTGATCTTGCGGCCGTTCACACCGCCTTGCGCGTTGATGTAGTCGTAGTAGGCCCGCTCGCCGTAGATCAGCGACCCGAAGTTCGAGGCCAAGGTGCCCGTCTGGGTCGAGATGGTCCCGACCGTGATGGAGTTCGACGTCACACCTGGCGCGCTACTGGTCTGCGCGCCCGCGTCGCTCGCGGTCGTCACGACGATGGTTGCGGCCAAGGCCGTCCCCGCGAGCACCGTCGCCAACGCCGCCCTGATTCCATATCTCACTCGCATGCTGTCCCCATTCATCCGTCCAACATCCCCCCGGGATGCAGGTCACTGTACTTGGAGGGCTTCACGCCCATTGCTCACCCCTAGCGGGGTCATACGACTTTTTTAGGAAAGAGAAGAACCGTCATCTCTTTTTGGAAGAACCGTCGTCGCCCCCGTTGCCGACGCTCCTCGCGACACCTTCGATTTCTCTGGCCACCGCCTCCGCGTCACCCCAAGAACAACCTCCGCCGGTCGTAATCCCTGAGCGCACGGACCTCGTCCGGCCGCGCCGGAGGGAGCTCCTCAACGTCACGAGCCACTTCGGGCTCGTAGCCGCAGCACGCTGCGAACGCGCGAACCTGCTCCTCGACGCCGCCGCTGCCCGCGGGCACCGCGGCGACCCGAAGCACACCGTCCTGGCGACGAAGGATGCCCATGTCCGTCACGACGCTGGCCACCCGCTCGCCCGGGGAGGTCACGTACGCCACGGCCTCGGGCAGGCGTTCCGGCCGGGCCAGGGTGACGACCACGCAGGCGGTCGCCCGGCTGGCGACGTCGTTTGCGCCACCCGAACCCACCAGGAAACGCCCGCCCGACAGCTCCGTCGAGTTCAGGCGCCCCTCGCGGTCGACCTCGGCCGCGCCCAGGCAGCCCACCGTGGCCGTCGCCGGCCCCCCGATGACCATGCCGAGAACCGCGGAGGCGTCCGACAGATACGGCGTGGATGGGAAGACCCGCTGGTTGAAGATGTACGGATCGGCCGGAGTCGGCTGATAGCCCCAGAGCCCGAGCTCGGCGGTGAGCACCACGTTGCTTCCCGCCGCCCGCGCCCGGCCCACTGCGACCCAGGCGGCCAGGTTGGCGACCCCGGCACCCGCGAGCACGGCGTCCGCCCCGACCGATGCGACAACGCGTTCTACTTCGCGCGCGCCGAATGACGCCGCGGTTTCCCACTTCGTGATCTCGGCGTCCTCGGCAATCGGCGTCGCGTCGGAATCGGCCTTCCACGACATCGGGTCCGACCGCCCCTCCAGCCAGAGCAGCTGCTCCTCGCCGAGGCGGGCCAGATACTCGTCGTGCGTCTCGGGACCCAACACCCACTCGTCGACGTAGCGGTCGAACTCGTCGCGCGCCGCGGCCTCCGCGGCCGCGCTCCAGTGCGCGATGTCCTCTCCGTAGCTTCGGACGGGCAGCCCGGGCGCGTAGCAGCCACCCGGGTGCGCTCCGTACGGCGCCTCGACGACGGCAAGCACGCGATGGGCCGGCACCCGCACGCGGTGACCCAGTCCTTCGATGTCGTCGAGCACCCGCTCGACCGTCGCCACCACCCCGCGTCGGGCGGCCCATGCCCCCCAGAGCCCGTCGAGCAACGGCTCGGAGAACACGAGATTGCCGGCCGGGTCGGCGGCGGCGGCGTGAACCAGCGCCACGTCCGGCGCCAGTGGTGCGAGCAGGCCGAGCGGCCCGAACGGCGAGTCGACGACCTCGAACGCCTCGTTGGAGGCCATCGAAGATCCGACGAGCGACCCGGTCACCGCCGCCGGCAGGCCACGCGCCGCTGCCTCCAGGCGCTGGCTCAGCGTGAGGATCGACCAGTGCTCCACTTCGACCTCGCCCGATTCGTAGGCCCGGCGGAAGATGGGATTCGGCGTGTAGGTCGGGAAGCTGTTGCCCGAATAGGCGGTCACGACCTTGCGCACCAACCCGCCGCGGAAGAACGCACCACCGAGTGCACCCAGGCTCGTCATGACCAGCGTGAACCCCGGGTCGGTGCCCCAGAACTGGCGGGCCAGTTCGCGGGCGCCCGCGGTCCAACGGCTGTGGCCCATCATCACCAGGACGGTGTCGCCGGGCCTGACGTTCTCGCCGATCGCCTGGGCCAGTGGAACTACAACCGGGGTGGCCCGCTGGGAGGTCTCCGGGGTCACGAAACCGGGTGCACGTCCCCCAGCGAAATGAAAAACCGCTGGTACCGCATCATTTTTCGCTCACCCCAAACCTGACCACCGTGTCAGGTTAGCCATTTCGACCCTGCTCGGGCGTTAGCATTCACGGGCCATGGGATCGCCGGAAGCGCAATCGGACGCGGCGACCACCAGGACCGACCGCAGGCGCTCGGCCGGAACCAAGAAATCGGCTGTGTCCAAGGGTTCGTCCGGCACCTCCACCCGGCTCAACGGCTCGGGCTCGCGCGCGTTCCCGAACCCCGACGCCGACGCGGTGGGCGCCCCGGCGAGCAAACGGGTGCTCCGCAGCCAGGGACGGCGGACCATGCGCAAGCTGCTCGATGCCGCCATGGTCGCCTTCGACCAGCGCGGGTACCACAACACCCGTGTCAACGACGTCGTAGAGATCGCCAAGACGTCGCACGGGACCTTTTACCTCTACTTCTCCAACAAGGAGGACCTGCTCCGCGCTCTCGTCACCGAAGCCGCCGGCGAGGCGCAAAGCCTGTACGACGCGCTGAACACCCTTCCGGCCGACGGCGGCAAGCCGCAGTGGGAGGACGTGCATCGCTGGGTCACCGCGTTCTCGGAACTGTGGCAGCGCTACGCGCCGTTGTTCCGGTCCTGGACCGACCTCACCGGGATCGACCCGGAGCTGATCGACATCATGCGCGAGACCTTCACCGCCATGGCTGGCGCCCTCGCCAAGCAGATCGTCCCAGACTCCTCGGGTCACTTCATGGACCCGGACGTGGCAGGCATGGCGACCCTCGCCATGCTCGACCGGTTCCACTACTTCCTGGAATTCTCCGGCCGTCCCATCGACGATGCGTCGCTCGAGACCATGACCACGATGGTGTACCGGGCGTTCGTCGACCCCAACGCCTGAGTCGGGTCGGACAGACCTACCGACCCAGACGGCGGCGGCAGCGCTACGGCGCGGCCGGGAACACGCGCTCGTAGATCGTGTCGACGCCCGACCCGTGCAGTGTCAGCCCGCCGTCCACGACGATGTTCTGCCCGGTGACGAACCGCGCCAGGTCCGAGCACAGGAAGACGACGACGTCCGCCACGTCCTCGGGTTCGCCCACCCGCCCGACCGGCGTCCCCTTGACGAAGCGCTCCTCCTGATCGGGCATGTACTGGAACCACGGCGCGGTCATGGCGGTGCGGATCATCCCGGGTGACACCGAGTTCACCCTGATCGTCGGTCCGTATTCGAGAGCCGCCGACGCCGTCAGTGCCGCCACCGCGGCCTTGCTCGCCGAGTAGGGCCCTTCGCCCGCAGCCGGCCGCGTGCCGCTGATCGACGCCGTGCTCACGATCGAGCCACCTCCGCCCGCCAGCATGTGCGGTGCGGCGGCCCGCATGCCCGCCCACACCCCGGTCAGGTTGACCCGCAGCACCCGCTCCCACTCGGCGGGGTCGATCTCGTGCAAACGGTTGAACGCCGACGTCCCCGCGTTGTTGTAGATGATCGAGAGGCCGCCCAGCTGTGCCGCCGCGTCGTCCACAGCCACCCGGAGCGCCTCGACGTCGCCCACGTCGACCCCGCACGCGATCCCGTCGATCTCGCGAGCGACCGACTCCGCCGCGTCGCCGTCCACGTCGAACACCGCAACCCGTGCGCCCTCTGCGGCCATCCGGCGGCACGTCGCCCGCCCGATGCCGGATCCGCCGCCGGTGACGACGGCCTTCTTCCCCTCAAGCAGCCCCATCGTCGCCCTCCACTGATCGCTCGAGCCACGGCGGCGTCTCGAAGACCAACGGCGTCTCGAGCTTCCTGATCAACAACTCCTGCGCCATGCTGAGGTGCAGGGTCCCGTCCTCACCGTGCATCGTCGCCCGGATGGTGGCCCGGCCACCCGCGTTGACCAGTGCCTGGATGTTGAAGAGGCTCCACACGTCGGCACGCCACGGCCGATGGAACCAGACGGCATGGTCGAGGCTGGCGTCGGTGTGTGTCCCCCACGACCCGAGGCTCAGCGGCCGGAACGAGGCTCCGGTCATGTCGGAGAAGTAGGCCAACACGCAGGCGTGGATCGCTGGATCGTCCGGCAGCGCCTCCCTTGTGCGGAACCAGCAGCGGCGCGTCGACTCGAACGTCCCGTCGCCTCGCTTCACCGTGGCGCCGATCTCGCGGATGTCGAAGGGGAACGGGGCCTCGACCCCATCGATCTCTTGGGGCGAAGGGACATTCGGCGCCATGGGCAGCTGGTACTCGTCCCCGTCCTCCGGCGCGTGGAACGAACACGCGAGGCGGATCGTCTCCTTGCCGTCGACCAGGCTCCGGACGTCACGCAGGCTGAACGAGCGCCCGTCGCGCACGCTGTCGACGACATGGGTCGTCTGCGCGCCGGGGGCGGTCGGGCGGAGGAAGTAGCCGTGCAGCGAGTGCAGCTCGGCCCCGGCGGGCGCCGTCTGCATCGCCGCACTCAGCGCCTGCGCCACCACCATCCCGCCAAAGGTGCGGTCCCCCATCCACCAGTTCGGGCTGCTCGTGGTGAACGTTGGCCGGCCGTCACGGTCGACCCCCGAGGGGCGGGCCGTCACCGCATCGACGAGGTCCGCGACGGTGGCCGAGAAGACCTCCGCTTCCTCCGCGTCGTCAAGGTCCACGGTGCCCGCCCGCCTTCATCGCCCCGCAGACGGTCACGAGAGCACCACGTCGACGGAAAGACCCTTCCCCGCCAGGTCCATGCACCTGTTGTCCTCGGCGTAGCGGAGCCCCTGCACGTTGAACAACCTCACCTCGTCCCCCATGATCGGGAAGGGTCCCCAATGCCAGGTGCCACGGTGCAACACAAGCGACTCGAGCGGCTCCAGGCGGAAGGCCCGGATCAAGTCCGCATCTGCCGCGTCCGAGAACTCGGTCGACGCCGGCGCCACAGCGATGACCGCCGGCACGTTGAGCGCCATCAACGACTGCGTGTGGGTGTCGTGGCGGAAGAGCATCTCGCAGCGGAACCCGTCGCGGGTCGCCGGCACCTCACCCCGCCCGTGTCCGATGAGGTTCACGTGAGCGTCGTCCCACTCGAACGTCATCCGCTGCTTTCCGTCCAGCGGGTCGGTGTCCGCCACGGGAAGCCACCCGAACGGCTCCCATGCGTCTTCGCTCAAAGGTTGCGTCATGACCGTTCGTCTTCGGGACTCGTCTGTCGACATCACTCGCCTTCGTCCGGGACGCCGGTTCGGACACGGGAACCGGCAGTGCACCTAGTGGCCCCACGGCCTAACCTGACGCCGGAGTCAGTCTAGGAAACCACGGGAGGACCTCAAGATGGACGTGCGCAGCATTGAGGCCAAGGCGCCGGTCGTCGAGCACAACGGCACCGTTCCGGTCTGGTGGATGATCGAATCGCGGGAGTTCAAGGACATCACCGATGGTGGCTTCCTCGAGCTGGTCAACGAGTTCGAGGTCCCGGGCGGAGGATTGGTCGACCCCCACTCCCACCCGACCCACGAGTTCTATTACGTCATGAACGGCAAGGGCGTCATGACGATCGACGGGGAAGACCGGGAGATCTCCCAGGGTGACCTCGTGTACATCCCGCCGGACAAGGTGCACTCGCTGCGTCCGATCAGCGATCACGCTCCGATCCACTGCTTCTGCTTCGCCATCGGAGTGAAGGGCGCCGGGGCCATCAACTACACGACGCACTAGGTGGGTCGTGTCCTCGTCACCCGCCCCCTGACCGAGGGTGGGACCGACCCCCTCGTGGAGGCCGGCCACGAAATCGTGATCTCGCCGAGCGCCCTGCCCAAACCCGAGCTCGTCTCGATGGCTCCGGAGTTCGATGGCATCGTGAGCCACCTCACGGACCGCGTCGATGCCGCCGTCCTGGGCGCCGGCAAGGGAGGCATGCTCCGCGTGGTGGCAAACGCGGCCGTCGGCTACGACAACATTGATGTCGGTCGGGCCAATGAGCTGGGAATCACCGTCTGCAACACCCCCGGTGTCCTCGATGACACCACGGCCGACCTTGCGTTCCTCCTGATCCTCGCCGCCACCCGCCAGTCCACCGAAGCCGAGCGCGACCTCCGTGAGGGTCGCTGGAAAGGGTGGGGTTTCGGCGACCACCTCGCCCGTGACGTGCACGGCATGACGCTCGGCCTGGTCGGATTCGGCCGGATCGGGCGGGCCGTTGCCCAGCGTGCGGTGGGCTTCGACATGGACGTCATTCACACCACCCGACACGACACCGGTCTCCACGGCTACGTCCCCACCCTCTCCGAGTTGCTCGAGCGCTCGGACATCGTCAGCCTGCATGTGCCGCTGACCGAGTCGACCCGGCATCTCATCGGCGCGGCGGAACTCGCCGTCATGAAGCCGACAGCAGTGCTGGTCAACACGGCTCGGGGGCCGGTCATCGACGAAGACGCCTTGGTCGACGCCCTCGAAGCGGGCCGGCTCTATGCGGCTGGGCTCGATGTCTTCGAAGGGGAGCCCTCGGTGAACCCCCGTTTACTGAGTGCCCCGAGGATCACACTCCTTCCACATATCGGCAGTGCGACGATCGGGACCCGGACGCGCATGGCGCGCTTGGCATGCCAGGGAGTCGCCGACGTCCTGGCCGGCCGCACCCCACCCAATGCAGTGACATCGTCCTGACATCCCGCTCCTGACCTAACGCCGACCGTTCACCTGTTGGTCGTGCCACTCCCGGGTGAAACCGAGGGGTCCAGGGATACGATCGCCGGGTCGTTCGGAGTCGTCTCCGAGTGGAGGTGGTGGCCGTGCCCACGGTCAAGAGAATTTTCGTTGCCACGCTCTCGACCGTGACGACCCTGAGCATGTTCGGAATCCTGAACAGCGAGTGGACGCCCGGGGCCTCAGCCACGACGCCTTCATGGACGACCACTGCTTCCTACACACCTTTGCCGAACGTTCGCGCCGTGTCGTGTGCTACAGGAACAACGACTTGCGTCGCAGTGGGCGATGACGGTGGCAACTACGCAACGATTCTGGTCTCGAATAACGGTGGATCCACTTGGTCAGCGGGGACTGTTCCGAGCGGAGTCACGGCTCTGGCAACCGTGTCATGCCCTTCAGCGACCGTCTGTTATGCGGGTGGCGGAACTGGAATCCTGAAATCAACAAATGGTGGCTCGACTTGGACCTTTACAGACTCACCATTCCCCACTCAATCGATCTCGTGCTTTTCAACGGATCAATGCACTGCCGTAGGCGGTGTTCAAATCGTCGCTACTACCGATGGATCTAGCTGGACACTCCAGTCCGCGCCGTCGGGTACTAATTCCCTGACAGCGGTCTCTTGCACCAATGAGGTCACGTGCGCCGCTGTCGGAGTGGTGAATGATTCTCCGGCGATAATTGGAACCGAGAGCAGTCAGCCGTGGGCAGTCCTAAATACTCCCGACGTCAATGCCTTGACGTCGCTGTCATGTTCAATCGCCACGACTTGCGTTGCAGTGGGCATCAAGTCTGTTGGAAACGCCACAACGCTGAGCACGACCGATTTCATGAGTTGGAATCCGACAAGTTCCATCCCTATAGGGGACAACCTGGAGGCCGTCGACTGTCCGAACGGTGTGCAGTGCATTGCCGCCGGTACAAATCTGGAAGCCACGCCATTCGTCATTGGAACATCGAACAATGGCACCAACTGGAGCGCTCAGAGTGCCCCATCCGATGCCGTTGATGTAACCGGTATCTCATGCTCGAGCCTCCTTGACTGCGTTGCCGTCGGCAACAACGGCAACACCGGCGCGGGCTCCACCATCATGAGCACGAGCTCTGGCGGGCTCTCTTGGACGGATGACGCCCCACCAACGGGCACCGGTCGTCTTCTTTCCGCGTCATGCCCAACCACAGCGGTGTGCTTCGCCGCCGGGGTGAACGGCGTGCTGTTCTCCTCGAACGCCGGCTACGCCTGGAAGATTCAGGACCTTCCACCGCAAGTCAACGGACTCACCGGCATCTCCTGCGCTACTACCACCGTGTGCACAGGGGTGGGGTTCGGCATTTTCAAGAGTCCCGAAGTGATCGGAACGACCAACGGAGGGACCACTTGGTCGACGGAACCGATCCCGGCGGGGGTCGGCCTCCTGACGTCGATCTCGTGCTCGAACACTTTGGTCTGTCAGGCGGTCAGCGACCTCCTCTCGGGTCCGAATTCTCCCAGCATCATCGCGACGACGAACGGCGGCGCCTCGTGGGCGATCGAGGATGCACCCTCCACGGTGAACGACTTCACCTCCATCGCCTGCGCCGACACGTTGCACTGCACCGCGGTGGGTTCGGCCTCCCCCGGTCCCGGCGCGGCAATCCTCGCCACGACGAACGGCGGCCAGACCTGGATACCGCAAGCGGTTCCCACTGGGTACCAGGGCGCACTCGATGCCATCTCCTGTCCGAGCGACACAACATGCCTCGCAACTGGCACCCACGTCATCGCTACGACCAACGGCGGCGGACACTGGTCCGACCTCGGCACACCGGCCGGCGCGACCACGCTCTCGGGCATCAGTTGCATCAGCACGACGTCGTGCAACGCCGTAGGTGGAACGACCATCGTCTCCACCACCGACGGCGGTTCGAGTTGGGCCTCCACGCAAGCGCCCTCAGACGTCGGCGCGCTCTACGGCATCTCGTGCTCGAGTCCCGTCAATTGCGAAGCCGTCGGTGAGAACGACAACTTCGGCGGGACCATCGAGACCCTGTCGGCCCCGCCGGACGTGACCACGTCGAGCCTCGCCGTCGGCACGATCGGTGTGCCGTACGAGAGCTTGCTCTCGGCGACCGGCGGCTTGGCTCCCTACTCCTGGAGCGTGAGCGCCGGGACCCTCCCGCCGGGCCTCCACCTCGATGCCGGCGGCACCATCAGCGGCACTCCGACCCTCTCGGGCGAGTACACCGTGACCTTCACAGTCACCGACGCGAACCAACTGGCTGGCCACGCGCAGCTCACGATCGGTGTGAAACCCCTCAGCGCACCCGGCTACTGGGAGGTCGCCAGTGACGGTGGCATCTTCAGCTATGGCGGCGCCCAGTTCTACGGGTCGACGGGCGGCCTGCACCTCAATGCACCGATCATCGGGATGGCGGCCACGCCGGACGCCGCCGGTTACTGGCTGTTGGCGTCCGACGGCGGCATCTTCGCCTTCGGCGACGCCGTGTTCTACGGGTCAACCGGTGGCACGCCCCTGAACGCGCCGATCGTGGCCATGACGCCCACACCGGACGGGGCCGGCTACTGGCTGGTCGCGTCCGACGGCGGCATCTTCTCCTACGGGGACGCCGGCTTCTTCGGCTCGACCGGCGGCCTGCACCTCGACAAACCGATCGTCGGCATGGCCGCGACGATCGACGGCGGCGGCTATTGGCTAGTGGCTTCGGACGGGGGCATCTTCGCCTTCGGCGACGCCGCCTTCTACGGATCCACCGGAGGGTTGCCGCTCCAGAAGCCCATCGTCGCCTTGACGGCAGCTCCCGACGGGGGCGGCTATTGGCTGGTCGCCTCGGACGGAGGCATCTTCAATTTTGGAGACGTCGGCTACTTCGGCTCCATGGGCGGGACGCCGCTGGGTGCGCCGATCGTCGGGATGGACCGGACGGCCGACGGTCAGGGCTACTGGATGGTCGGTCGCGACGGCGGGATCTTCAACTTCGGCGACGCCGGGTTCTTCGGGTCCGCCGGCGGGCTCCCGTTGAGCGCGCCGATCGTCGGCATCTCGGCGATCCAGTCGCTCTGACGCTTGTACGGGACGACGGGAGTCAGGACGCCTCTTCGGTGGCCAGCGGCGACGATCGCTCCTCGACCCGCGCCAGGCGCCAGTACGCCCACGCCGCTACCCATGTCACGACGAAGAGACCGACGACGACGAAGCCGGCCGTGTTGATGTTGAAGCGGCCCACGAAGCTCCAGAACCCCGAGTTGAGGTTGGCCTCCTTGCCGATGAGGCCCAGGATCTCGATCGTGCCGATGAGGAACGCCACGGCGACCGAGAGCCCCGTGATCGTGAGGTTGTAGAAGATCTTCCGTACCGGGTTGGCGAAGGCCCAGTCGTACGCGAAGTTCATGAAGCACCCGTCGAGCGTGTCGAAGAGGCACATGCCCGCTGCGAAAAGGACCGGGAGCGACACGATGGCCCAGATCGGCAGCCCCCCGACGACGGCCGTTCCGGCGAGGACGAGCAGCGCGATCTCGGTGGCCGTGTCGAAGCCGAGGCCGAACAGCATGCCGACTGGGTACATCTTCCACGAGGAGTCGATCCGCCGCGCGTAGCCACCGAGCAACCGGTTCATGAGCCCGCGGTTGTCGAGTTGCCGCTCGAGCTCTGCCGCGTCGTAGTTCCCCGAGCTCGTCTGCCGGTAGAGACGGAAGATCGAGATGAGCACGCAGAGGTTGATCGCCGCGATCAGGTACAAGAACGCACCGGAGATCGAGGTGCCGACGATGTCGGTCGTGGCGTGGAGGCCGGACGAGGGGTGACTCACCTGGATGTTGAGTGCTCGGATCCCGAAGTTCAGGGCCACCGCGAGGACCAGTACCACCGTGGAGTGGCCGAGCGAGAAGAAGAACCCGACGCCGAGCGGCCGTTTGCCCTCCCCGACCAGCTTTCGTGTGGTGTTGTCGATTGCAGCGATGTGGTCCGCGTCGAAGGCGTGCCGCATCCCGAGGGTGTACGCCAGCACCCCCGTGCCCAGTCCGAAGGCCTTCGCCTGCGAGAGATGCGGATGACCGCCGAGCGCCACAGCCAGCAGGGTCCATCCGACGACGTTGAGCCCCACGACGATCCCGATCATCCACACCAGCCGGACGCGCTCGGTCCTGGTGAGCCGTCGGCGCTGAGCCTTGAGAAAGGCAAATGTCGTCGAAGTCACCGCCACCTCCACACAGTAGGCACTATTGCGACTTATTCGTAATAGAGGCCACCGCCGGATGGCGGGCGCCGTACCCCGCCTGCCGCAGCCGGTGTCCAGGACCCCGAAACAGCGCCCGGTACCATCACATCGTGAGTCGGCGAGCCCCAGTCCAGGCGTCGACACCGTCGGACGCGAGCACGTTCGAGGACGCCCTCGAGATCGTCCGCCAGCACGGCGGCCGCGTCACGTCCTCGAGGAGGATCCTCCTCCGGATGCTCTTCGGCTCAACGGGCCACCGCACCGCCGAGGAGCTCGCCGCCGAGGTCCAGGCGGAGGCTCCCGACATCCACCTGTCGACGATCTACCGCAACCTCGAGGAGCTCGAGCGGCTCGGCGTCGTGGTCCACTCCCACTTCGGGCACGGCCCGGCCACGTACCACCTTGCGAAGTCGGTGCACGGCCACTTCGTCTGCGAGGAGTGCGGCACGCTCATCGAGGTCCCCCAATCCATGTTCTCGGGATTGGCCAAAGAGGCTGCGACGCAGTTCGGGTTCACCATCGACCCGCATCACTTCGCCATGCTGGGTCGCTGCGCCGATTGCGACAAGGACCACAAGGGCTGAGGGCCCCGGACGTCACCAGGTCGTCGACCGCTCCAGCGTCCGTTCCAGGATCCCGAGCGTCGCCCGGACCGCCGTCTCCGAGATGACAGGAAAGATGTCTGCCTGCTTCCACTCCGGTGCGATCTCGGACCAGTCGTAGTACGAGATCACCATCGTGCCGCCCTCGACCGGCTCCAGCTCGTAGCCGTAGACATGGCCGATCTGCGGCTTGATCTGTCCCTCGATCGTCCAGGCGATCGCACGGTCCTGCTCGTACCGCGTGATGACGACTGTGACGTCGTACTTGCCCATCGGGTAGTCGTTGAGCGACTCGCGGTCCATGTGGATCACGAACTCGTCGCCCGCCTTCGACGCCGGCTCACCCGTCGACCCCTGCAACATGCCCGTGCTGTCGATGGTGACGTGGCCTTCCGGGTCCCGTACCACCGAGAAGATGCGCGCAGCGTCGACGGGGATGAAGCGCCGGATCTCGATGCGCTCGCTCTTCTCGGCCTTCGTCTCTTCGCTCATGACCGCATTGTGCCACCGGACCGGTTCCTGCGGCCGGGCCGTTTCACGCCCGGCCCGGAGCGGGCTCCTAGCGCTCGGGCCCCGGGACCACGCCGACGAGGTCCGCCTCCGCGTGTGCCTCGCCCCGCCCTTCGCCTGCTGGCGGGCCGCTCGTGTCACTCGTCGCTCGCGGACCTCGCGCCATCGACGCCGCTGCCGCGATGAAGGCCAAGCCGGCCGAGACCAGGAACACGATCGTGAGGCCGTGGTGGAACGGCGCCGAGAGCAGATCCGGGAAGTACACCTTGCCGGTCAGGATGCGCTGCGCCTCGGCCGGGAGCTTGCCCAGCTCGCCACCCATCGAGAGGAGCTGGCGCAGCGGATTGATCCCGAGCACGGAGGCGAAGAGCGACGAGACCGGTGGCAGCGATGCGACGTGGTGGGCGACCGCGTGCGCGACACCTTGTTTCTCCAGACCCTTGGTGAGCGTCTTCGGCAGGGTGCTCGCCAGGCCGGTGATCATCAGTGAGAAGAAGACGCCGATGGACAGCGCGGTGCCCGAGTTCTGGAACGTCGCTCGCATGCCCGACGCCGCCCCGCGCTGCTCGGCCGGCACGCTGGTCATGATGGAGGAGGTGTTCGGCGCGCTGAACATGCCGATGCCGATGCCGTTGATCGCGATGAGCGTGGCGAACATCGGGTAACTGAAGTTGACCGGCAGCAGCATGAGCCCGATGAAACTGGCGCCGTAGACGAGCATGCCCGCCGTCGAGAAGCCACGGGCGCCGTAACGGTCGGACAGAAAGCCGCATAGCGGCCCGGCCACCAGGAACCCGCCCGTGAGTGGGAGCAGGAAGATGCCGGCCCACAACGGGGTGGAGCTGTAGGCGTAGCCATGGAGCGGCAGCCAGATCCCTTGGAGCCAGATCACCAGCATGAACTGGAGGCCACCTTGACCCAGACGGGCCGCGAAGCTCGCGACATTGCCGGCGGCGAACGCGCGGATTCGGAACAGCGCGAGGTTGAACATCGGATCCCGCACCTTGGTCTCGATCACCGCGAAGGCGGCGAGCAGGGCCAGGCCGCCGAACAGCAACGCGAGGACTTCGGGGTTCGTCCAACCCATCGTCTGGCCGTGGTAGGGCTGGATCCCGATCGTGATCGCGACGAGCAGGGAGCCGAGCCCGACCGCGAAGGTGATGTTGCCCCACCAGTCCATCCGCCCGCCCGATTGTGTCCCGACCTCGCGTAGGCGGTAGTAGGCCCACAGCGTCCCGAAGATCCCGACGGGAACGTTGACCCAGAACACGGCGCGCCAGTCCCAAATCGCCAACACGCCGCCGAGCACCAGGCCGATGAATTGGCCGGCCATGCCGGCGACCTGGTTGATCCCGAGGGCGAAGCCGCGTTGATCCTCGGGGAACGCGTCCGTCAGGATCGCGGCCGAGTTGGCCATGAGCATCGAGCCGCCGATCGCCTGGACGAAGCGCCAGCCGATGAGCCAGAGGGCTGCGGTGCTGCCGAGGAATGGGTCGATCGAGAGCAGCACGGACGCGAACGTGAAGACGGCGAACCCTGCGTTGTAGATCCGGACGCGGCCGAACATATCGCCCAGACGGCCGAGGCTGACGACGAACACGGCCTGCACCAGGCGGTAACCCATGATCATCCACAGCAGGTAGGTGATGTTCCCCGGCGCCAGCGGGTTGAGATGGATGCCGCGGAAGATCGCGGGCAAGGCGATGATGACGATCGAACCGTCGAGGACCGCCATGAAGGTCGCCGCCGTGGTGTTGGCGAGCGCGACCCACTTGTAGCGGTCGTCGACCTGGTGCCGCGTCATCAAATGTTTTGCGCCAGGCGTTCGATCAACGGCGCAGCGGCCTGCAACTGCTTGACTTCGGCCCGCGTGAAGGCCAAGTCGAGAGCTTCGGACAAGTGCTCGCTGCGCGCGCTGCGGCGGCGCTGGAGCAGCGCGCGCCCGTTCGCCGAGAGGGACAGGATGGACCGCCGCCCATCTGCCGGGTCGGGGGCCCGTGCGACGAGACCACGCTCTTCGAGGGCGGCGACCGTCGCTCCCATCGACTGGGGACTGATCCGCTCGAGCCGGGCGAGCTCGGCCGCCGTGGTGGGACCGGTCCGGTCCAGCCGGGCCAGGGCCGACGTCTCGGGCGAAGTGAGGTCGCCCTCGACGGCCTGGGTCTGGCGCAGTCGCTGCACGAGCAACCGCACGCTGGAGTGCAGCGCGCCGGCGACCTCGTCGATCAGTGGGTCACGGGCCATTTAGTAAGTCTAGCCTCATAAGTCCAGCCTTACTACCGGGCGGGATCGGTCCTGCTCAGTCCTCCGGAGCCTCCTCGACGGAGATGCCGTGCAGCTCCAAGAGCATGTGCGAGAGGAGCGTCGCCTGTTTCGGGTCGACCTGTATTCCTTGCAGACCCGCCGCACCCTTCGCACCGTCGAGACGGGATCCCTGCAGATGAGTTCCTCGCAGATCCGCCTGAGAGAACTCGCTACCGGAGAGATCGCATCGAAGCATCCGGGACGAGCGGAACTTGGCTGCGTAGAAGTCTGCCTCCTTCAGATTTGAGTCGAGAATCCTGAAGCGCTCACCTTCGCTCATACGAAGGATCATTCCGTCGGCCTTGCAATCGATCAGCTTCACGTCCTTGAGCATGCTCATCGAGAACACCAGTCCGGACAAGCGGCAACCCCTGAACTCCACCCGGAACAGGCGCGACGAAGAGAGATCCGAACCCGAGAGATCGCACTGATCGAAGATCACGTCTCTTGCTTCCAGCTCTTGAAGCTCGCAACCGTGAAGCCTCACGGCATCGAGACGACTCGACGTGATGCGGACGCGGGGCGCCGTACGATTCGGCAGGGCCATTCCCGACAGATGTGCCTCGTCGATGTCCTGATCCGGAGCGAGGTCGATCGAGGAGATCTGCACGAGACTCCTCGGGAGCGACGGCGGTGCACAGGCGTCACGCTCGGCAGCCATGGTGGCCCAGTCTCGCTCCTAGTGCTCTGGCCCCGAGACGAGCGCCGCGTCGAGACCGAGCAACTCCACGGTCGTCTGCCCGTCGCGCAACGCCTTGAAGAACCCTGCTTCCTTGGCCTCACGCGCCCGGCCCGCCGCGAGGACCTCGCCGACGTCCCCCGCGGGCACGAACGTGATGCCGTCGACATCGGCGACGACCCAGTCCCCCGCCGCGACGACGACGCCGCCGGCGTTCACCGGCTGGCCGACGGTTCCCGGCTTGTCCTTGGTCGCACCGGTCAACG
The DNA here is from genome assembly GCA_035483935.1 of Acidimicrobiales bacterium. Lineage (GTDB taxonomy): Bacteria > Actinomycetota > Acidimicrobiia > Acidimicrobiales > RAAP-2 > Bog-473. Next base: position 25,028 of record DATHPK010000041.1, on the reverse strand, counting down.
CGATGCCGGCGGAGAAGACCGGAAAGCCGTGCGCCTCGAGCGCGGCCACGTCTCGGACACAACCGTCGAGAACGAGGCCCGCCAACCCGGCCGCCTCCGCCGCGGTGGTCAGGACCTCGCCCCAGTAGCCGCGGTCGGCCACCTGGCCGACGTCGACCACGAGCACGCTGCCCTTCGGCGCCTTGGTCACCCCCACATGGACCGCGAGGTTGTCGCCCGGCGTGCACCGCACCGGGAAGGCCGGTGCCGCCATCGACGCGCCCGGCCACACCGGGCGGAGCCTGCGGTGCGCCGCGTTCCCGCCGGACTCCCCCAGGGTCGCTGACCCCAGGCCGGCCAGGGCCGTCGCAACGTCGTCGGGTCTCGTCTCGGGATCGGCCACCTCGTTCTCCTTTGCCGGCACCGGCTGTCGGGTGCCGGCGTGCATTGGACCACCGGCAGCGCCGGCGCACCAGCCGTACACTCCGCTGCGATGGCCGACACCATGCTGATCGTCACCCAGGTCGCCCCGTACGTCGACGGGCCCGCCGGCGTCCACGGCACCCTGAGCCAGGCGCAGACCGCCCTCTCCGAACTGGCCGACATGGCCGGCCTGGCGCCGACGGTGGTCACCGACGTGCGCGACGTCTCGCCCCAACAGGTCTCCACGGCCGGCGTGCTCGCGCTCTTCACCATCGGCGAGACACCGTGGTCGCCCGCGCAGAAGGAGGCGGCTCACAGTGCCTGGAGCAGTGGGCGGCTGCGCGTGCTCGGCGTGCATTCGGCCACCGACGCCAACCACACCTGGCCTGAGTACGGGGCGATGCTCGGGGGTCGTTTCGACGGCCACCCCTGGACCCAGGACTTCATCATCGACGTCGTCGACACCGCACACCCGGCGACCGCGCACATCGGCGAACAGTGGGACTGGCACGACGAGGTGTACCTGTTCCGTGACCTGCGTCCCGACGCCCGTGTCCTGCTTCGGCTCGCGGACGACCAGGTCGACCTCTCTGTGTCCGGGGGGAGGGTGCCCGACTGCGGCTTCCCGCTCGCCTGGTGCGTCGAGGACGGTGCCGCCCGCAGCTTCTACACCGCCCTCGGGCATTTCCACCTGGCCTGGGAGCTGCCGGTCTACCTGCGCCACCTCGCGGGCGGCCTCGCCTGGCTCCGGGAGAGCGCCTAACCTGACACACATGTCAGGGTCACCCGGGGGGGCGAACGGCGTATCGCTCCCCGACTTCATGTCCGCCGCGGTCTACCAGTCGCCGGGGGTCGTCTCCGTGGAGGAGCGCCCCGTGCCTCGGCCGCACTCCGATCAGGTCGTCGTGCATGTCCATTCGTGCGGCATCTGCGGATCCGACATCCACCAGCTGCGCGACGGCTGGGGCTTGCCCAAGGGCGTCGTCGCCGGACACGAGTGGAGCGGGACGATCGTTGCCGTAGGCGACGACGTCACGAATTGGTCGGTCGGCGAATTGGTGGTGGGGGGAGCGTCGCCGAAGTGCGGTACCTGCCGGCGCTGCCTCGAAGGCAAGCCGTCGCAATGTGAGAACCGCAACTCCATGAGCACGGGTGAGCACACAGACGGAGCCTTCGCCCAGTACATCGTGGCGCGCGCCGCCGGCGTCGTGCGTCTGCCCGAGGGCCTCTCGCCCCGCCACGCCGCCCTCGCCGAGCCCCTCTCCGTTGCGTTGCACGGAATCACCCGTTCGGGGGTGACGCCCGACGACACCGTCATGGTCTTCGGCGCCGGGCCGATCGGGGCGCTCAGCATCGCGGCCCTGCGCACCATGGGCATCACCGACGTCACGGCGGTCGAGCCGAACGAGAGCCGGCGCCGCCTCGCCGCCGACCTGGGTGCAAAGGAGGTCGTCGATCCGGCCGACCTCGAGGTGTTCCCCTCGTGGGAGCCCGAACGCCAGTCGGCACGCACCGCCCACGTCGTACTCGAGTGCTCCGGACACCGCGCTGCGATCGAGACGGCGTTCTGTCAGGTTCGTCGCGGTGGCATCCTGGTCATGGTCGGCGCCGGCATCGACCACCCGACCTTCGACATCAACCGCATGATCCTGAACGAGCTGACCGTCACGGGGTCGTTCATCTACGACCTCGATGGCTTCGAGCGCGCCCTCGAGATGCTCGCCTCAGACGGCTTCCCGGCCGAGCAGCTGATCGAGCCGGGCACCATCGGCCTCGGCGGCATCGTGGAGGCGCTCGAGGGTCTCGCCGTCGGCAAGATCGTCGGCAAAGTCATGGTCACACCGGAGGCAGGCTGATGGCACATCCCTATTACCCGGCCGGCAACCCGCGCTTCAACCACGTCGCCATGTCACTCCCTGCGGATCTGCTCGGCGAGGAGAGCCGTTCTGACATCTGCACTTTCTTCAAGGACGTGCTCGGCTTCGAGGAGATGGCCGTCATGACCGAGGACCGGCGCCGCCTCATCTTGAGCTGCGTGCACTGGGATCAGTTCATCTTCCTGATCTCCGAGGACGACCCGATGCAGTGCCCGCGGATGGACCACTACGGCTTCGCGGTCAACTCGCTCGACGACCTGAAGGGCATCCAGGAGCGCGCCGAGGCCTTCCAGCAGAAAGACGACCGCCTGGAACTGATCAACCTCCACGTCGACGACCAGGGCGTCGTGAAGATCCACTCCCTCTACGTCCGCCACATCCTCCCGATGACGTGTGAGGTGCAGTACTGGGAGTTCCCCGAACACCCCAAGCCGTACGTGCCGGCCTCCGCCACGAGCTGAGGCACCTGTCGCACCGCACCGGTAGCGTGCGGCGATGACTCCGTCCTCGCAAACAGAGAAGGCCGACGTCTTCCGCGCTCTCCATGTCCCCGGGGCCCCGCTGCTCATGCCCAACGCATGGGACGAGGGGTCGGCCCGGCTCTTCGCCTCCATCGGCTGCGCAGCCATCGCCACGACGAGCGGCGGGTTTGCCGTGACCCGTGGCCGCCTCGACGGCGCGATGACCCGCGACGAGGTCCTCACCCATTGCGGCGAGCTGACGCGGGCGGTGGAGATCCCCGTGTCCGCCGACCTCGAGGACTGCTTCGCACCCGATCCGGAGGGTGTGGCGACGACCATCACCGACGCCATCGCTCAGGGCCTGGCCGGAGGTTCGGTGGAGGACTTCACGCGCGATCGGGACGACCCGATCTACGACCTGGGCCAAGCCACCGACCGCGTGCGGGCGGCGGCGGAGGCCGCGCACAAGGGCCCCGTCCCCTTCGTCCTCACCGCGAGGGCCGAGAACTATCTCCACGGGCGCAAGGACCTGGTCGACACGATCGCCCGGCTGCAGGCCTACCAGGAAGCGGGCGCCGACGTCCTCTTCGCTCCGCGTGTGGTCGACCCGGCCGAGCTGCGTCAACTTCTCGCTGCCGTCGACGTTCCCGTCAGCGTCCTTGTCACGCCCGGAGCGCCGACGGTCGGCGAACTGGGCGAGCTCGGGGTCAGCCGGATCTCGGTCGGCGGCGCCATCGCCGCGGCCACCTATGGCTTCGCGGTCGAGGCCGTCAAGGAGCTGCAGCAAGAGGGTACGGCGAACTACTGGGAGCTCGCCGGTGCCGCCCGGGACGCCATGGCGGCGAGCTTCGTCAAGCCTTGACCGCGACCGTGACCTCTATCTCGACGGCGCCGCCACGCGGGAGCGCCGCGACTCCGATCGCCGAACGGGTGTGGCGCCCCGCGTCGCCAAACACGTCGGCGAGGACCCGGCTCGCGCCGTCGACCACCGTCGGCTGTTCGTGGAAGTCGGGCGCCGACGCCACGTAGCCCGTGACGGTCAAGACCCGTTCGATCCGATCGAGCGAGCCCAGCGCGACCTCCAGCACCGCCAGCGCATTCAGCGCGCACACGGCGGCGGCCTCGCGACCTTCGTCCACGCTCACGCCGTCTCCTAGCCGCCCTAAGCAGGTCAGGCGGCCCTCGATGCGCGGCAACTGACCGGAGGTCCGCGCCACGCCGTCGTGCACGACGACCGCGTCGAGGGGGTCGTGCGGCGGGTGCGGGCCGTGCAGAGTGAGCCCGAGCTCGGTGAGTCGAGCCCGGACGTTGCCATCGCTCACAAGATTCGCTTCGCCTAACGCATGTACGGGTAGACGTTCGCGAAGTTGGCGTTGACCTTCTCGGGCAGCGGGAAGATCCCGCCGAGTTGCTTCGCGCCCCAGATGATCTTGGCGGAGCGCTCGACCAGTGCCGTGTTGTGCATGGTCTTCTCCATCGTTGTGCCGACCGCCACCATCCCGTGGTTGGCGATCAGCGCGGCGCCACGGTTCTCGAGCGCCTTGACGACCTGCTCCGCCAGGTCGGGCGAGCCGCTCGGCGCATACTCGCTACAGCGGATGTCGCCACCCAGATACACGGTGAACTCGTCGATGCAGCTCGGGATGTCCTGGTGCGCCACGGCGAACATGGTGGCGTGCACCGCGTGGGAGTGGATGCATACGCCGATGTCCTCGTAGGCGTTCATGACCGCGAGGTGCAGATACTTCTCCGAGGTCGGGCCGCGCTCCCCCGCCACCTGGTCGCCGGCCGGGTTCACGATGCAGATGTCGTCCACGGTCATGATCCGGTAGTCGAGCGACGACGGCGTGCAGGCGATGTTGCCGTCCTCCATCCGCGCCGAGATGTTCCCCGACGTCCCCTCGACCAAGCCCTTCTCCAGGAGCTCCTGGGCGGCAGCGACGATCTGCTCGGGTGCGTTCGGGATGCTGGTGGCCATGGCCGGTGTTCCTCCGCTCGGTACCGCTCAATGAGGTCGACGAGGTCGACCGGGCGACCCTCGTCGCCCCGTGGTCGCCCGAATGGTACTGCCCCGGGACCAACCCTGACACTGCTGTCAGCAAACGGGCCCCGAGTACAGTACGCCGGCATGGGACTTCTCGAGGGCCGGTCGGCCGTGGTCACGGGTGCGGGTCGGGGCATCGGGCGGGACATCGCCCTCTGCCTGGCCGCGGAGGGTGCGAAGGTCGTCGTCAACGACGTCGGCGTGACGCTCGGCGGCGAGGGCACGGGGGAGGACCCCGCCGCGCAGGTGTGCAAGGAGATCGAGTCGGCCGGCGGCACGGCGGTGCCGAACCACGACTCGGTCAGCGACTTCGACGCTGCCGGCAACATCATCAAGACCGCGGTCGACGCGTTCGGTGGCATCGACATCGTCATCAACAACGCGGGCATCGTGCGTGATCGCACCTTGGTCAAGATGGATGAGTCCGACTACGACGCGGTGATCGCCGTGCACCAGAAGGGCACGTTCAACACGGTCCGTCACGCCGCGCCGCTCATGAAGGACGCCGGCTACGGACGCATCGTGAATATCACTTCCTCCGCCGGGCTGCGGGGCAACTTCGGCCAGACCAACTACGGCGCCGCCAAAGCGGCGATCATGGGCATGACGTTCGTGTGGGCGCTCGAGCTCGGCAAATACGGCATCACCGTCAACGCCGTGGCCCCGGCCGGTTTCACCCGGATGACCGAGGGTCTTTATCAGGGCGCCGAACCACCCCCCGACCAGGACCCCGCGCTCAACGCGCCGCTGATCGCGTTCCTGGCCTCCGAAGGCGCCTCATACGTCAACGGCCAGGTGCTCGGTCGCACCGGCTTCGCGTACACGCTCTTCCAGACACCCCGGCAGATCGCGACGATGTGGCGCGAGGGGGGATGGACGCCCCAAGAGGTCGCCGACCACTTCCACGAAGTTCTCGGTCAGCATCTCCAGCCCGTCGGCATGGGCGAACACCCCTTGCTCGGCAAGAAGGAGTAAGCCCGCCGCCCCGGCTGGCCGCAACCGTCGCGGCGGATGCAGCCGAATCCTGTAGCGTCGGCGCCCGCAACGGACCGGCGAGCGGTCGGAAAGCGGGGTCACCATGCGCAGGATCGCCCTCTCTTCTCTGTTGGGAGTCTTTCTCCTTGCGCTGACGCTCTCGGGGCCCGCGGCCGCCGTGCCGGCCAGCCCGACGTTCGTCCTGCAGACCCTGACCTCGACGTCGTCCGGTGCGTTCGCTGGGCTGGACGGGATCTCGTGCAAGTCCGTGACGGCATGCGTGGCCGTCGGAACGACCAAGTCGTCGGGCTCGACCGTCGGGCTCGCCGCCGTGCTGGACGGGAACACGTGGACGCTGAGCGACATCATCCAGTCGGGGGTGACCACCCCTGCACTCAACGGCGTGTGGTGCGCCTCCGACACGTCGTGCATTGCGGTCGGGAGCCACACCGAGTCGCTCCTCGGCGTCGAGCCGCTCGTCGAGGTCCTGAGCGGCACCACCTGGACGCCCGTGACCTCCGGGCTGGAGCCCGCGGGCGGGATCCACGGTGTCCTCTCTTCCATTTCGTGCGTGTCGAGCACGGCGTGCGTTGCGGTCGGCACCTACGTCTTCGCTGGGAACAACCACGTCCTCGTCGACACGCTGTCCGGCACGAAGTGGACGGCGTCGGAGGCTGCGCTCCCGGGCGGCGCGCAGGATGCGTCCGCCAACGGCATCCAGTGCTTCTCCGCCACTTCCTGCCTCGCCGTCGGCTCGTGGAACACGAGCGGCAACGCGGTCTCGTCGTTGCTCGAGACGCTGTCGGGCACCACGTGGACCGCTTCGACCCTGCACGCGGGAGACACACTCACTTCGCTGTCGTGCCCGTCCGCCGGTTCCTGCACGGCCGTCGGCAACAACGGCGCGGGTCAGGCCGTCGCCGAGGTCCTGGCCTCCGCGACGTGGACGCGCACCGTGGTCCCCGTGCCGACCGGCGCTACCTCGGTCCAGCTCAACGGCGTGTCGTGTACCACCGACGGCTCGGGTGAGTGCCTCGCTGTCGGCGGTTATCTCGGCACGGCGCCGGACAACAAGGCCAACCACGCGCTCGTGGAGTTCGGCTCGGGCGGGACCTGGCAGGCGACGACCGGGCTGGACCCGACGAGCCCCGCCGGCCACGTCCTTCTCAACGGCGTGTCGTGCCCGATCGACATCAGCAGCTGCACCGGGGCCGGCGACGACACGGTCGGATCGGTCCAGGCGGCCGAGGTGCTGTACGCGTTCCCGGCGGTCTGCGCCGGGAACGCCGCCGGCTGCCCCGTCAATGCAGGCTCCGGTTACCAACTGGTCGCGTCGGACGGCGGGATCTTCAACTACGGCTCCGCGGGCTTCTTCGGCTCGGCCGGTGCGCTCCACCTCAATGCACCCGTTGTCGGCATGGCCCCCACGCCGGACGGGGCCGGGTACTGGCTCGTGGCTTCCGACGGCGGCATCTTCAACTACGGCGACGCCGGGTTCTTCGGTTCCGCGGGAGCGCTCCATCTCAATGCGCCGATCATCGGCATGGCTGCCACAGCCGACGGCGGGGGCTACTGGCTCGTGGCCTCCGACGGCGGCATCTTCAACTACGGCGACGCCGGGTTCGACGGCTCGGCCGGTGCGCTGCATCTCAACGCGCCGATCGTCGGCATGGCGGCGACGCCCGACGGCGGGGGCTACTGGCTCGTGGCCTCCGACGGCGGCATCTTCACCTACGGCGACGCTGCGTTCCACGGCTCCGCCGGTGCGCTCAGCCTGAACGCTCCGGTCGTCGGCATGGCGGCGACGCCCGACGGCGGGGGCTACTGGCTCGTGGCCTCCGACGGTGGCGTCTTCACCTACGGCGACGCCGGGTTCGACGGCTCGGCCGGTGCGCTCCGTCTCAACGCGCCGGTGGTGGGCTTGGACGCGTCGAGCGACGGGGGCGGGTACTGGCTCGTGGCTTCCGACGGAGGCCTCTTCAACTACGGCGACGCCGGGTTCTTCGGCTCCGCGGGCGGGCTCAACCTCAACGCGCCCGTGGTGGGGATGAGCTAGGCGGAGCCGCCGAGAGCCGTTCGAGAGCCGTTCGGGGGCGGCCCGCCGGTCGGGCTATGTAGGGTGGGGACGCTCAGCATCGAGACATCGACGAGGGAGGGCTTCCCCATGGACGTGCGCGACAAGATCTACATCAACGGGGCCTGGGTCCCCTCCACCGGTTCCGGCACCCTCGAGGTCATCGACTCGGGCACCGAGGAGGTCTTCGCCACCATCCCCGAGGGGACGGCCGAGGACGTCGACAAGGCGGTGCAGGCGGCAGCCGCGGCATTCCCTGCTTGGGCCGCAACCTCCCGCGAGGAGCGGGGCAAGCTTCTCAAGCGCATCGGCGAGGCACTGGCCGCACGTACTGACGAGCTGGCCAACATCATCAGCCACGAGGTCGGCATGCCGATGACGCTGTCGGGCTCCATCCAGGTTGGGCTCCCGGCGGGCGCCTTCGCGGACGCGGCGGCGGCGGCCGAGGCCTTCCCGTGGGAAGAGGAGATCGGCAACTCGCTCGTCGTGCACGAGCCGGTGGGCGTCGTCGGCGCCATCACGCCGTGGAACTACCCGCTCTACCAGGTCGTGCTGAAGGTGGCACCGGCCCTCGCCGCCGGCTGCACTGTCGTCCTCAAGCCGAGCGAGGTGGCGCCGATCAACGCCTTCGTGCTCGCCGAGGTGATCGACGAGGTCGGGCTGCCGGCAGGCGTGTTCAACCTCGTCAGCGGCGTCGGCCCCGTGGTCGGCGAGGCGATCGCCGCACACCCGAAGGTCGACATGGTCTCTTTCACCGGCTCGACACGCGCGGGCCGCCGGGTCATGGAGCTGGCCGCCGAGGGCATCAAGAAGGTGTCCCTCGAGCTGGGCGGCAAGTCGGCCAACATCCTGCTCGACGACGCCGACTTCGCGACCGCGGTGCCGGCCGGCGTGTTCGGGTGCTACCTGAACTCGGGCCAGACCTGCTCAGCCCTCACCCGGATGCTGGTCCCGCGCGACAAGCTGGCCGAGGTCGAGGAGCTGGCCGCGGGCGCCGCGGCGGGCTTCGCACCCGGCGACCCGTTCGAGGCCGGCAAGCTGCTCGGCCCGCTGGTCTCGGGCGTACAGCGCGACCGGGTGCGCGGCTACATCAACAAGGGGATCGAGGAGGGCGCCAAGCTCGTCGCGGGCGGAGCCGACGCGCCAGAAGGCCTGGAGAAGGGCTTCTACGTGCAGCCGACGATCTTCTCGGAGGTGACGCCGGACATGACGATCGCCAAGGAGGAGATCTTCGGCCCCGTCCTCTCCATCATCCCCTACGACACCGAGGAAGAAGCGATCGAGATCGCCAACGGCACGCCCTACGGCCTGGCCGGCGCGGTGTGGAGCGGCGACGCGGCCCGCGCCGAGCGCGTCGCCCGCGCCATGCGCACCGGACAGGTGGACATCAACGGCGGCCAGTTCAACCCGAGCGCCCCGTTCGGCGGCTACAAGCAGTCGGGCATCGGGCGTGAGCGGGGCAAGTACGGGCTCGAGGAGTTCATCGAGACGAAGGCGATGCAGCGCTAGGACGACTGCGTCGCCCCGTTCGGTGAGACCGGGGCGCTGAACCAGCTTGCCGTCGCGCCCAGCCCGGTCCCGCCGGGTCCTCGTGGTGGCGCTCACCATCATCGTGGTGAGCGGCGGCGTCGCGCTGGCGGTGCTGGTGACGCGGTCGTCGCCGACGACGCGCGCGGCAGTCGTCACGACGACGACCGCTCCCCCGACGACAACCACTTCGAGCACGTCGACGACCACGACGACCGACCCGGGCACGCTGCCCCAGACGATGCAGTTCCCGGCGGCCACCGACCCGCAGTTCACCGCGGAGATGCTGGCGCTCTGGCAGGGCGTGGTGCAGGGCTCGGTCACGCCCGCCCTGCCCGCCTTCTTCCCCAGGACGGCGTACGTGCAGCTGAAGACCGGCGTCGCCGACCCCGCCGGGGACTGGCAGAACCGGCTGGTCGCCGACTACGCCCTCGATATCGGGGCCGCGCACGCGCTGCTCGGCCCCGACCCGGGTCAGGCGATGTTCGTTTCCGTGTCGGTGCCCGAGCAGTACGGCCACTGGATCCCCCCGGGTGTCTGCGCCAACGGGATCGGGTACTACGAGGCCGCCAACTCCCGCGTCGTGTACCAGCTGGACGGCGTGACGAAGTCGTTCGGCATCGCGTCGCTGATCTCTTGGCGCGGCGAGTGGTACGTCGTGCACCTCGGCGCCATCCTGCGCTCTGGTGGCGGGGGCGAGGTCGAGGACCCCGAAACTGGAGCCGGCTCCTCGGCTCCGTCGTCGACCTGCTGAGGCGGGCTGCAATCCCTTCCGGCGGCCTCGTCCCTCACGAAGGGGGGACCACCTCCAGCCATCCCGCGGCCGGCGGCGCCAAGGCGGCATCGATCGCCGCCGAGGAGGGCGTCGCTGGTTCGAGCGCCAGCTCGAGGAACTGCGTCTCGGCGGTCCGCATGGCCGTGGCAGGAGCCGTGGCGTCCACGAACGAGCCCAGATGGCCGCCGCCAGGCTCGACCAGCATCGCCTTGGCGGCCGACTGTGCCATCCGGAACACCTGGGTCGTCAACGGGTACAGCCCGTACTCGTCGGCCGACCCGACGGCGAAGAGCACGGCCGCCATGGTCGGCGCGACGGTGTAGGGCGCGACGCCCGACGGCATCTCGCCCGACATGCAGACATAGGCGCGTACGCGCGCGTCTGCGTAGGCGGGATCCAGAGCCATGAGCGCGACGTCGGTGCCGCCGTCGGAGTGGCCTGTGACGGCGATGCGCGTCGGGTCGACCGGCACGGCCGGGTCGTGCAGCAGCGATGTGATGACGAACGAGATGTCGAGGGCCTGGTCGGCGTAGTCGCTCACGGGCGATCCCGCATAGAGGTCGGTCGAGTCGGGGAAGACCGGGGCCGCCACCACGAAGCCGGCCGCAGCCCACTCCTCGAGCAGCGCCGAGTAGACGCCGGGGTTGCTGTTCCAGCCGTGGGCGAACACCACGAGCGGTCGCGGGCCCGATGCGCCGACGGGCACGAAGAGGTCGGTGACGAGCACGCGCCCCTGCGCCGCCGGGACCGCGCCTCGTGCCGGCGTCACCCGGCTCGGGTCGAAGAAGCGCACCGACGTGGTCCGCACCTCGTAGGGAGGTGCCGAACCCGACATCACGGGCGAGGACGCCGCGGGCCCGGGGCGCAGGCCGTCGCTCCGGCCCGAGAACGCCGCGCCGTGCGCCGGGCGGTGGCGAGCGAGCACCTGGCTCGTCGCCGTGCCGCACAGGAGGAGCTGGCTCAGGAGGAGGCCGATCGCAACGAGCGTCGCCGTGCGGCATCCGGGGCGCGGCCCGGTCCGGTTCGCCCGAACGGCCATACACCCCAAGCGTGGCCGATGTCAGCCCGCGTGCGGGACCACTGGCGGTGCGCCACCCGGTGTGAGCACTTCGATCCCCGACGACGAGGGGTCGTACGTCGAACCGACCCCCAGCACCACGGCATCGCCGACCGTGGCGATGCCCCCCCAGTTCGCCTGCGGGATCGGCACCTGCGCCAGCAGGGTCCCGCTGTCGACGTCACGCACCTGTATGGCCGTTGCGGCGAGCGCCAGGCCGTTGAAGGCCATGCCGCCGGCGATCGTGGTCGAGCCGAACGACGCCACGCCGTTCGCCTGCCAGGCGACGGATCCGTCGGCGGCGTTGAACGCGTGGTCAGAGGGATTTTGCGTCGACGTGTCGCGGGGATCGGACGGGTCGCACACCGTGTTGATGCCATTGGCTCGCGGCAGGAAGTCCCCCAACGCGGTGGCTCCGACCACATGCGTGCCGTCGTAGGCGGTCGAACCGATGAACCCGCCCGACGAACCACCGAAGACGACGTTGGTCGACCAGCGGATCCGGCCCGTCCGGGGGTCGAGGGAGTAATAGGTCCCGTTCTTGCTGCCTTCGCCCAGGAAGGACGTCGTGCCGGTCCGACCGACGCCGGCGTTGGCGCTCGCCCCGAAGTCGTCGTCGCATGCGGGCGCGTGTCCGAGGGGGTGGAACCTCCAGGCGAGGCTGCCGTCGCTGATCCGCAAGGCAATCACCGAATCGGCGTACCGGGCCGAGCCCGCGAACTGACAATCCGCCGTGCCGAAAACGACCAGTCCCAGGTCCGGGAGCACGGTCCCCGACGACCACACGCTCCCGCAGCTGTCATCGAGGACCTGGCCCTTGCCGTTCACGTCGGTCTCTGTCTCCCACACCGGCCCTCCCGTGGCGAGGTCGGCCGCCACGAGGTAGCCGGCCGAATGTCGCTGACCGTCCTCGTCAACGCCGAAGAGCACGCGCCCGTCGTCCACGACCGGCGACGAGAAGATCCGGGTGCTGTCCTCGTTCGGTTGGAGCGGCCCCGCGACGCCGGGGTAGGCGTGCTTCCAGAAGATGGCGCCGGTGGCGGCGTTCAGCGCGTAGAGCGTGTACCCGCCGGCGAAGATCACGAGCGCCGGGCGGCCGCCCGCGGCGGGCTGGTACCACGCGGACGATGTGACCAGGCCGCCGTCCGACGTGACGTCGCGCGGATTCTGCCCCGGATAGGGGGTGATGGCGTTCTGGGCGGAGAGGCGCACCTTCCAGCGGAGTTTCCCCGTCTCCAGGTTGACCGCGTAGAAGTAGTCGTCCCAGGAGCCGGCGTAGACGGTGCCAGCTACCACCGTGGGCGTGGCCGTCACCGCGTCGCCGGTCGGGAAGAACCAGGATTGGCGCAACGTCTTGACCGAGCTCTCTGTCAGGGTCGTCCGCCCGTGGAAGGTGTGCTGCGCGTCGTGGCCGTAGCTCGGCCAGTCCCACGTGCTGACGGCCGACCCTCCCGCGGGCGACGGGGCGGCACCGGCGGAGGGCTGGCCGGGACCCGCAAGTGCGACGAGCGTCATGGTGCAGGCCGCCGCCAGGGCCCCGTCTCGCCGGCGTCGTCGCCCGCCCCGTTTGGCCGGCGTGCCAACCGCCGGCGTCTCAGCGACCAAGGTCGCTCAGCCGAACCCGGCGGTTGCGGGGGTGTCGGACGCAGGCCCCTTGTCGGGAGCAGGATTCTCGGAAGGCCCCGAGAGCGGCGCCTTGATCTTGCCCGTGGGGTACGGGCAGACGGTCTTGGCCGGCACACAGATCGTGACGCTGGTCGGGAAGTCGAAGCCACCCGCCACCGTCGCAGGTGTGGAGGGTTGTCCGTTGGTGAAGGTGACGCGCATGACCCTTCCGCCGTAGTTCGCCGGTCCACAACCGGTGAGTGGTCCCGTACACGCGATGTGGATGTCGACGAAGTACAACGTTCCGTCAGGGGCAAAGGCCATACCGAACGGGTTGTACTGGCCGGGGTTCTTGCCGAGATCGGCGACCGTCGTCCCCGGCACCGAACCGCGCCCCGGCTCGGGCTGTCCACTGGCCGTCACCCACACGATGCTCGGGTCGCCGATATAGCTGCTCACCGCATAACACCCGCACGTCGGGTCCTCGGCGATGCCGGCCGGGAACGAGGCGCTGTAGAAGGTCGACACCTGCACCTTGGCGCGCGGGTAGAGGCCCCCGGGACACTGGGAGGCGTTCGTGGGCAACGAGGACGCGGCGAAACGGAGGACGCTGGACGTTCCGACGTTGGGGATCAGCAGATCGCCGTTGGGTGCGAGCGCCATGGTCCCGGGCTGCGCCAGGCCGCCGGTGCCGTCGGTGTGGTGCGGCCCGTAGCCCCCGGAGGTGGGGCCGTACACGATGCACGACGTCGTGTACTTCGGCGCGAACCACTCGACCAGCCGGCCGCTGCTCGGGGGTGGGAACTGGCCCTGCGCGGTCGCGATGTCGTTCCCAAAGACGTTGTGATGGCTGTCGACGGCGCAACCCGTGTACGTCTGGTTGTTGTTGAAGACCCCATTCGACGTCGGGGGTGAGTCCGATCCGATGCTCTCGCCCCGCAGCTTGTACTTGCCCGGGACATAGAGGGTCTGGCCGCTGAAGGCGCCGTTGGGCTCGTCGAGCTCTTCGCCGTCGGGCGGCTGCTTGTAAGGCTTCTCCCCGCCGAGGTTGTGTTGGTTGGGGAGGGTCGGGTCGTAGCCCCCGACGAACCGCCCACCCGGCAGGACGCAGACCTGCCCGTTGAGGTCCCAGGCCGGGAGCAGCTGGCCCTGGAGCCCCGAGGGCATGGACAGAAAATCGACCTCTTCGTTCTGATCCCAATAGACGAGGTAGCCCGGTTTGCCACTGACGCCCCCCGTGGCTGCCGCGCCCGACGCCAGTGCGGGCGAGAGGCCGACGACGAGGAGCGCCCAGAGGGCGAGCGCGGCCGAGGTGACCCACCGCCGCGTTCCCCTATGCCGCATCGAAACCCCCGGTTGCATGCTGACGCCGGCGTCATACTAGGAGGACCCGGGGTCTCCATGTCTTGCGGGCCCGCGAAAGAGGCCCGGCGGGCTCAGCCCAGCGGGTCCCTCCACCCCGGCGAGGCTGTCCGCGCCCCGCCGGCGACCCGGAGACCGATGTAGTTCTTCTGCGCCTCGACGGTCCCCGCCCCGAAGCACAGCCCACGGATGTCGCGGTAGGCCCGCTCGACGGGGTACTCGCGCGAATAGCCGTATCCGCCGTGGATCTGCATGGCCTCGTCGCAGACGAACTTCGCCGCCAGGTTCGCCGCGGTCTTGGCGATCGCCGTCTCGAGTGCCGGCGGCGTCCCGCCCGGACCGGCCAGGCGCACCGCCCGCGCCAGCAGCAGCCGCGCCCCCTCGAGCTGGACGGCCATGTCGGCCAGCTTCCACTGCAGCCCCTGCAGCTCGGCCAAGGGCCGGCCCGCGATGACCCGCTCGTTCATGTAGCGGACGGCGTGCTCGAGCGCGCCCTGCGCGGCGCCGACACACATCGACGCGTTGCCGCAGCGCTCGTGGTTGAGATGCGCCAGCAGCATCTTGAACGCGGAGGTGTCCGTCGGGTTCCCCGCGATCAGCACGTCCTCTTCGCGGATCTCAACGCCGTCGAACGCCAGCTCGGCCTCGGTCGCGGCGTGGATGCCCATGCCCTTGTGCCGCCCCGTGACCGACACGCCCTCCCGGTCGGTCGGCACGATCACCGCACCGATCCCTTTCGCGCCCTCGCCCCCCGGCCAGCGGCACCACACGAGCACGCCCTCGGCCACGTCGCCGAGGGTCGAATAGTTCTTGTAGGCGTTGAGCCGCCAGCGCCCGGCCCCGTCTTCGACCAGCGCGGCCCGCATGTTCTGGACGGCAGAGCCGGCGTCGGGCTCGGTGATGCCGATGCTGATCAGCGCGTCGCCGTCCGCACACGCCGGGAGCCAGCGCTCCTTCATCGCGTCCGGCCCGAGATGCTCGATCCCCCGCGGCGGCCCGTTGAACGTCAGCTGGCAGCAGATGGCGGAGGACACGTCCGCCCGCGCGATCTCCTCGAGCACGATCGACGCCTCGACGTCACCCAGTCCCATGCCGCCCCACTGCTCCCCCACCGTGATGCGCAACAGGTCGGCCGCAGCCAACGCCTTGCGCACCTCGGCGGACACCACACCGTCCTCGTCGGCCTGATGCGCCCGCGGCGCCACCTCGCGCTGGGCCACATCGCGCGCCAACTGGCGCAGTGAGGCCTGGTCCTCGCTCTCGGCCAGCAGGTCGGCGCCCGGGCCCCCGTGAGCATCGCTCATCAGCCGGGCTCGGTGCCGAAGATGCCGACGAAGCTCACGCCCTCGCCCGGCGCACCGCCCAAATTGTGCGTCAACCCCAGGGTGCGACCCGGCCCGACCGTGTTGATCTGGCGCTCCGGTGGCGCCTCGCCCCGCAGCTGCAGCCAGCATTCGAAGAGCATGCGCAGGCCCGAGGCCCCGATCGGGTGTCCGAAGCTCTTCAGCCCGCCGTCGGGATTGACCGGCAGGTCGCCGTCGCGGTCGAAGGTGCCCTCGAGCACCTCCTTCCACGCCGTGCCCCGTTCTGCGAAGCCCAGGTCCTCCATGAGCACCAGCTCGGTCGGGGTGAAGCAGTCGTGCACCTCGGCCATGGCCAGCTGCGTCCGCGGCTCGGTGACCCCCGCCTGTGCGTACGCGTCCTCGGCCGAGCGGACGACCTCCTCGAAGGTCGTGTAGTCGTAGCCGGGGTCGATCGGGCCGGCCGCCGGGCCCGCCACGAACGACAGTGCCTTCACGTACAGAGGGTTCGCGCAGTACTTCGCCGCGTCCTCGGCCCGGCAGATCACCGCCGCCGCGGAGCCGTCGGAGACGCCGCTGCAGTCGAAGACGCCGAGGTCCCCCGCCACGAGCGGCGCCTTGGCGATGGTCTCCATCGAGACCTCCTTCTGGAACTGCGCCCGCGGGTTCCGCGCCCCGTTCTGGTGGTTCTTGTACGCGATGCGGCCCATGACCTCCTTGAGCTGGTCGCGGTCGACCCCATACTTGTGCGCGTACGACGGGGCGAGGAACGAGAATGCGGCGGGCGACGAGAGTCCCGGGTCGGTGCCATCGCCGACCGCGCGGATCCCGGTCAGGCCGGAGTACCCGGTGTCCTTGAGCTTCTCCACCCCGATCGCCATGGCCACGTCGTAGGCGCCCGACGCCACGGCGTAGCACGCATTGCGGAATGCCTCCGAGCCGGTGGCGCAGTAGTTCTCGACCCGGGTCACCGGCTTGTAGTCGAGCTTCAACGGCCGCGACAGGGTGACGCCGCAGACGCCCGACGTCATGGTGCCGAGCCAGAACGCGTCGATGTCGTGGATCGACATTCCCGCCGAGGCCGCTGCATCGGTCGCCGCGTCGGTCAGCAGATCGTCGACCCCCTTGTCCCACAGCTCACCGAACCGCGTGCAACCCATACCGATGATCGCGACCTGGTCCCGAATGCCCCTGCTGCCCATGGTTCTTTACTCCCCTCGCTCCGGTGCACCGCCGGCGCCGCCCTGCGGCCGGGCCTTCCAGAAGTAATTGTGCACGCCCTGGGCCGTCCACACGCGCCGGAACGTCATCGAGACGCGGTCGCCGATCGACAGCTCGTCGGGACGGGCGTCGGTCAGCTCGCACCGGAAGCGCCCGCCGCCGTCGAAGTCGATGATCACACCGATCACGGGCGGCGACAACGAGAACGCCAAGTGGTCGATGGTGAACGTCGCGACCGTGCCGGGGGTGTCGGCCAGGCGCTCGGGCTGCATCTGATCGATGGCGTGGCAGTTGAGACACGCCCGCGTCGGGGGCATGTGGCGGAACCCGCACGCCGTGCACCGGCTCGCCGCGAAGGCGTACTTCCACTCCTCGGAGCGGTGCACCGTCGGCGCGCCCGGGCGCTCGGGGTCGGGCCGCCGGGGCGGCTCGCGGTGCAGCTGCGAGCGCCACGTGAGGAACGATGCATAGGAGAGGTCGTCACGTCCGGCCGCCACCTGTTCCGCCACGGTGGGCACGCCGCTCTCGGCCCGCGCTCGCTGCGCGTCCTCCAGCAACGGTGTCGTCCGCAGCACGAAGGCGTCGGCCCCGTCGGCCAGCGACAGCACGGCGACGACCTGTCCCGCTTCCGCCCGCTCGAGCACGTCACACAACGCCACCGCCGCGTGGGCCGCGCCCAGGTTCCCCACCGAGCCCAACAGGTCGTGTGCCAGGACGCCGTCGCGCACCCCGAGCCCCGCGGCGGCGGCCTTCGTCGCCCGAGCATGCAGGCCCGTCACCACGGCGTGGTCGATGTCACCCTCCGCAACGCCGGCGTCCTTCAGCGCGGCGGCAAATGCCTCCCGGGCCAGCGGCACGTAGAGCTCCTCGCCGAAACGCTCCTCCCAGACGTGGGAGTCGGCCTGACCAGGCACCCGCCAGCGGTCGAGGAACTCGTCGCTCGCCGCCCCCCGCCCGATCAGCTCGGCCACGGCGCCGTCCGATGCGCAGACGAACGCGGCCGCGCCATCGCCGCTGTCGCGTTCCTCGGCAGAACCGGCCAGGCCCGTGCGCAGATCCGAGACCACGGCCAGCGTCGTGCGACCCGCGGCCGCGCCGACCATCGCCTGCAACAGCGTCGCCACCGCCGAGCGCGACGACCCGGCGAAGTCGTAGGCGCCGGCGCCGCGGCCCAACCCCAGCGCCGCGTGAACCGTCGTGGCGCTGGTCTTGTCGAGATACCCCGGGTCCGGCGTCGAGAGGAACAGGTCCTGGACCGGACCCGCGCCTGGTCCCGCCGCCAGCGCCCGACGGCCCGCCTCGACGCCCAGGGTCGTCGTGTCCTCGTCGTAGGACGCCACCGCGCGCGTCCCCCGACCACCGCCGCTCCCGAGGACCGCGCCGATGGCTGAGCGCTGGAGGCGCCAGTAGGGCAGGTAACTCCCCCACGCGGTTATGCCGGCTGTCATGACAGTCGTTCTACCCGACTGGCCGGTCGGCCCGACAGCTCATGCCGTACCCTTCGCCCTGGCCAGGGCCTTCCCGTGCCCGTCGCTCACGCCCGTGTCATCAATGCCGGCACCCGACGGGCTTTTCCGGCGCCCCCTTCGTCGTCCACCGATCCGGCCTCCGCCCGGCCCTGTTCCTGCGGACCGGGCCCCTCACGCCGTGGCCACCACGACCATCTCCCAGCTGTCGACCTCGAGAGGGCCGCCGCCTCCGGCCTGGAAGCACACGTCGCGGAAGCCCGCCGCCTCGAGCCAGACCACCCACTCCGGTGGAGTCGGGAGCCGCACGAAGTAAGCGGCGTGGCGCACCTCCCCGTCTCGATGTGCCGTCCGATCGATGTTCATGCGTCCCGACACGGGGTCGAACCTCCAGAGCTCGATCATGGTGTCGTCGCCGCGCTGGACGGCGACCGCATCGGGGGCCGGAGTGTAGTGCCGCACGCCGGCGTCGTGATGCAGGGTGTCGATGGTCACGACGCCGCCGGGACGCAGGACCCGGTGGAACTCCGCGAGCACCCTGTGGCAGTCAGCATCGTCGTAGTAACCGAACGAGTTCAGCCAGCAGACGACCGCATCGAAGGGCCCGTCCACCGGGAGGGCGCGGAGGTCCCCCACCCGGTAGTCGACCGCACCGGGGACCAGCCTGGGATCCGTGCGAGCTTGCTCGATGTAGGCCGGCGTGATGTCCACGCCCGTCACCACCATGCCGGCTGCGGCCAGCCGTCGCGAAATCCGGCCGTGACCGCACGGGGCATCGAGGATGTGCGATCCCTTCGGAAGGTCCAGCACCCGCAGGATCTCCGACGTGTCGGTGTCGGAGTGGGCGTCGTCGATCGACTCCGCGTAGAAGTACAGGTAGTCGTCACCGAACGTCGCCTCGAGCTCGAATGGCATGCGCAATCATCGCCGCCGGTAGGGTCGCCTGCATGCCGGCCCCCGAAGATCTCTCCTTCGACGCCGCGACACGGGTGCGGGCAACGGGCCGCCCGTTCGAATTCGAGACAGACGTGCACCCGCTGTGGACGGTGGGCGACAAGCCGAACGGCGGTTACCTCCTGGCTCTCCTGGGCCGGGCAGCCCGGACGAGCGCGCGGGACGAAGGCGGTCACGGCTGGGAGGTCCTGTCATCGGCGATCACCTTCCTGCGTCCGCCCGAGCTCGGTCCCGCGGCGGTCACGACCACTCTCCTCAGACTCGGCCGGTCGGCGGCGCAGGTCCGCGCCGTCTTGCGCCAAAACGACACCGACGTCGCCGAGGCCACGAGCGTCCTCGGCGACCTCCCCGCGCAGGCGAGCACACGCTACGACGCCACGGAGGCGCTCGGCGCCCCGAGTCCCGAGGACTGCCTGCCCTTGCCACCGCGCATCCCCGGCGGTCCGAAGGTCGGAGTCATGGAAGTGACGGAGCTCCGGTTCGACCCAGAGACGATGCCCTTCAGCGAATCACCCGACCCCTCGCAGGCCAGGGCGGAGTTGCAGGGCTGGAGCCGTTTCGCAGACGGGCGCGACCCCGACCCGCTCTCGCTCCTCTTCTTCAACGACGCCATCCCGCCCGCCACATTCAGGATCGGGTCGACAGGTTGGGTGCCCACGCTCCAGATGTCGGCGTACGTGCGGGCGCGACCCGTGCCCGGGTGGCTCGGCATCCGCATGACGGCCAATCTCGTCGCCGACGGCACGGTCGACGAGACCTGCGTCCTGTGGGACTCGACCGGCCAAGTCGTCGCGCAGGCCTCGCAGTTGGCGCGGCTCCGCTTCGCCGACGAAGCGAGCTGAGCCGGTCCCTCGGGCCAGGAGCCCGCTCCTCCTCCCATGGCCCGACCGCACGCCCGACGCCAGGCATAACCTGACCCGATGCGCCCCGCCCCGAGGACCAGCACGGCACGCTGATGAGCACGCCTGTACGCGCGGACCGCTCTGACTTCGGAGCGATCACCCAACTGTGCCAGCGGGCAATCGCAGGGCCGCCGTCGCCCAAGGAGCTCGAGGACGCGCTGTTCGCCGGGGAGCAGCCGGCCATCATCTTCTCGATTCCGGAACGGGGCGTGGCGGCCGTGGTGACGTGCGACGACGGCCCGCACGTCAGGCTTCTTGCCGTGGAGCCCTCGGCGCGCAGAAAAGGACTCGGCCATGCCCTGCTCCAGGCGGCGGAGGACTGGGCGCGCCAGGAGGGACACACGACCCTCGTCACCGGCGCCGATCCGCCGTATTTCCTGTGGCCCGGGGTTCCGAGCGGGGAGACGGCGCTGCACTGCTTGCTCGAGCGCCGTCACTACGCTCGGACCGAGACGAATTTCAACATGCACGTCGATCTCTCGGAGATTCCCGGTGATCCCGGTGGCTACAGCCTCGCCAGCGCGCTCGATCAAGCCGAGGTAGACGCGTTCATGAGCAACCACTGGTCGAATTGGCGACTCGAGGTGCTGCGTGCCCTCGACAAGGGCAACCTCGTGGTCGAGCGCGCCGCTCAAGGCGACGGAGGTATCACCGCGTTCTGCGCATTCGAGGTGAACCGCAAGGGATTGCTCGGCCCGGTCGCGGTCCGTCCCGATCTGATGGGACGAGGGATGGGAAAAACGGTGCTCCTTGGTGCACTGCACGAGCTGCGCCGGCGGGGTGCCGACGAGGTATCGGTGGTCTGGGTCGGCCCGATGGTTCCCTACGCCGCAGTGGGCGGGAGGATCACCGACGTCTTCTTCGTCTATCGGAAGAGCCTCTCGTGAACCTGTTGCCCGTCCCGCGGACCCTCGAATTGAGCGGCAACTCCGTGCCCGCCCGCCCGGCGACCCACCGGCACGAGGCGTCACTGCCACCCCAGGGATACGAACTGCATATCGGACGTGACTCAGTGGAGATCGCCTCGGCGGACGACGCCGGCTTCTTCTACGGCGAAGCAACGCTGACGCAGTTCGCCACCCTCAACGGCGACTCGCTGCCTGAAGGCGTGGTGCGGGATCACCCCGACCTTTTGGTGCGAGGCGTGATGCTCGACATCTCCCGCGACAAGGTGCCGACGACGGAACGCCTGCACTCGCTCGTCGACCGTCTGGCTTCTCTCAAGGTCAACCAGCTGCAGCTCTATTCGGAACACACGTTCGCCTATCGGAATCACCACGAGGTCCATGCTGCGGCCAGCCCCCTGGACGCGGACGAAATCCGGGCGCTCGACGCCTATTGTCGGGACCGGCACATCGAGCTCGTCCCCAACCAGAACTGCCTCGGCCACATGAACCGTTGGCTCGCCCATGAGCGCTACCGTCCGCTCGCCATCGAGCCCGACGGGTTCGTCGACCCCTACGGCATCGCCCGCGAGCCCATGACGATCGAGCCAAACGACCCGCGCTCGCTCGCACTGGTCCGAGAGTTGCTCGCCGAACTGCTGCCGCTGTTCGCGAGCAGGCGTGTCCATGTCGGTCTGGACGAGGCATGGGAGCTCCCGGCTGCTCGCATCGAGGACTTCTTGACATGGACAACCACCTTGCGCGGGCTGCCCGAGCTCGATGGGCACGAGATGCTCATGTGGGGCGACATGATCGCGGGTCAGCCTGAACTGTTCGCCCGCCTGCCGTCCGGTGTGACGGTGTGCGAGTGGGGCTACGACGACTGGCATCCCTACGACGAGCGGTGCGCAGCCCTCGCCGGGGCGGGGTTGACCTTTTGGGTGGCTCCTGGCACCTCGAGCTGGATGAGCATCCTCGGCCGGGTCACGAACGCACGGAACACCTGTCAGCGGGCAGCGTCGGCGGCGCTTGCCCACGGCGCCACCGGCTACCTCAACACGGACTGGGGCGACCTCGGCCACCTGCAGCAGCCTGTGATCAGCGAGCCGGGGTTCGCCTACGGCGCAGCAGTCTCGTGGTGCCTCGAATCGAACTCGGACCTCGACCTCGCCGCCGCGCTGTCGGCCCACGTGTTCCGCGACCCCACCGGGGGCCTGGCGGAAGCCCTGCTCTCCGTCGGTGACGCCCACCGCCTCGTCACGCCGCAGTTCCCGAACATGTCCACGCTGGTGATGAACCTCTACTACCCGCAACTACCCGTCGGTCGGGGCCTCACGAAGGGCTTGACGACAGAGGAGCTCCCCGCCGTCGAACGATGCCTCGAGGAGGCCCGACATGCGGTGGACGGATCATCCCCCGATGTGGGTGACCCGCAACGCTTGCGAGACGAGGTGTTGTTCGGCATCGACCTCGTTGGTCTCCTTCTCCGCGACGCGCGGGCGCGCCTGGAGGTCGACGGCTACCTGGAATCGGTCCCGGCCCATGTGCGAGCCAGGCTGGGCGCCGACCTCTACGAGCTGATCGAGCGGTACCGCGTGCTCTGGCTTGCCAACAACCGTCCGGGCGGCCTCAAGGACAGCGTGCGCTGGTTGGCCAATCTGCAACAGGCCTATGCGACGGGTCGGACGGATCCGGACTGGGGCGGCATCCGTGTCCAGCCGCGGAGCTGACCGGTGTTGAACGTCGCGACCTGAGCTCGGCCGGTTCAGGCCGCCTGCTCTCCCTCGCCTTCGCCTTCGCCTTCGGTGTCGTTGCCCTCGTCGTCCGCGTCGTAGCAGTCCCACGAGCAGTAGCCCGCGATCCGAGGAGACGCCGGGTGGAAGCGGCAGCGTCGGCACAGCGTCTCCATCGTCTTCCTCACTCTCTGATTTGTTGTCACGTTCATCGTTGTGTCGCCCACTCCAGCTCCCAGGGTCACATGTCGCCCCGGGCACCACGTCAATCTCCGCTGCGTTACGCCTGGGTATGGTCCCAGACGCAAAAGAGCCACTCCCCCGAGATAGGGAAGCGGCTCCTCAACGTCAGGACTCTGTGTGGTCCTTCCTACGGCGTTGAGGCCACCTCCCCCGAACTCAGCTTGGGGATGCCACAGATCTGTACTTCGGACATGGCGGCAGACGGCAGACCGAGGGAGTTTCCTCCCACGGAACCAAGGAATACAGGGTGAACCTGCGTCTGACCGCTCATCGTGTTCCAAGTATACGGAACGCGCGGAGCGTTCCGGAACGCTTATGACGCGATCTTCTCGCGACTCTCGAAGAGTTCATCTTCGCGTTACCTGACTGCGGACGGCGAGGGCGTCGAGGCGTCAGGGAGACGTTTCGGCGAGCCGGGCGCGGAGCTCGGGCTTCACGACCTTGCCGGTCGGATTGCGCGGGAGGGCGTCGACGAAGACGAACTGACGAGGCACCTTGTAGTCGGCCAGCTGGGCGAGTCCGAATTCCCGCAGTTCGTCGGGCGTGGCCAATGCGTCTGGCTGGAGGACGATGAAGGCGACGACATCCTCGCCGAGGACCGGGTGCGGGGCACCGACCACGGCGACCTCCTTGATGGCCTCGTGCTGGACCAGCACGTGCTCGACGTCGGTGGCGTGCACATTGTTGCCGCCCCGGATGATGACGTCCTTCGAACGGCCGACGATGTAGAGGTAGCCGTCGGCGTCGAGCTTGCCGAGGTCCCCCGTGATCAGCCAGCCGTCGCGCCAGGTCTCAGCCGTCGCTTCCGGGTCGTTGTAGTACTCGCGTTGGCGCCCGGGCACCTGGAGGCGTACCTCCCCAACCTCTCCTGCCGGCAGAGGATCGCCGTCGTCGCCGACGATCTCGACTACGGCCGGCGGAGCGATCTGACCGACGGAACCCGGGCGCTTGACCGCCTCGCCCTGCGGCATGATCGCATAGGCCGTTCCGGCCTCCGTCATGCCGTAGTTGTTGGAGACGAGCGCGGCCGGCATCTTTGTCTGCAGGCGTTCGAGCACATAAGGGGCAAGCGGGGCGCTGCCGACCGAGCACAGCTGGACGCACGAGAGGTCGGCCTCGTCGAAGCGGGGGTGGTCGATCAGAAGGTGGGCCATCGCTGGGACCAGGAAGACGGACACGGGACGATCCTCCTCGACGACGCGCAGCCACCGGTCGGCGTCGAACCGGGGCTGGTAGATCACCTGGAGGCCGAACTTCATGGGCGTGTACACCAGTGCGATGCCGGCGAAGGTGAACAGCGGGCTTGAGTGCAGCCAGCCGCCGCCCGTCCAATTCGGCTCGACCGAACCGACCATCTGCCCGTTGGAGTGCCGCACCGCCACCCCTTTGGGACGCCCGGTGGTGCCCGACGTGTAGAGGATGTCGGCCAGATCGTCCTTCTCGCGGGGAGCCTGGAACGATGATCGGTCCCCGGTGACGGCGTCGTCCCATGCGAGGACGGGCGGGGCAGCCCCCGAGCCCTCCGTGCCCGCGTCGATCAGGACGGCGAGGCGGCCATCAGCGGATTCGAGGTCGTGTGCGACAAGGTCACCGGCGGCGACGACCGCCCCAGCGCCGGAGTGTGCGAGGACGTGGGCCACCTCGGCTGGGGCGAGACGAGGGTTCATGGGAACCGCCACGCCGCCCGCCCGGTGAGCGGCAGAGTAGGAGACGAGCCAGCGCAGCGCGAGCTCGGGCTGGAGGTGGATGCCGACACGGCCGCCGGGCTCGAGGCCGGCATCGAGGAGTCGGCGGGCCAGCGCGTTGGCGGCGCCGTCCCATTCGGCAAACGTCATGGTGCCCACGTCGACGACGCTGAACGCGGTGCGGTCACCGAACTCAGCGGCCATGCGACCCAGATGCTCATCCATCAACACGATGCGGTCCCCCGAAAGGCTGCGCCTGTCTGCCCGGCGCGGAAAATTGACGCCATTGTCAGGATCGTTGCAGCATGGCCGATGCGCCCCCGGTGGTCAATCCAGGGGCGGATCGAGCTTGTATGCACCGGGGGCGCGGCCGCCGGGCACAACCTGGAAGAGGAATCGCCAGCATGACCGACGCCACTGACGCCGTCATCGTCGCTGCCACCCGCACGCCCATCGGCCGTTCCGGCCGCAGCCTGGCCG
>DATHPK010000040.1:0-8374 GCA_035483935.1 Acidimicrobiales bacterium | reverse complement strand
TGCAGGACCTCTTCGACCCCAAGATCTTCCGCCAGAAGCTCGACGTAGCGCTCAAGGAGAAGAACGCCGTCCTGGCCAAGGTCTACAACCGCCTGCCTCTCGATGCCGGCGAGATCGCCGATCACTACCTGGGCGAGTACGCGCCCCGCATCGAGCCCATGGTGGGCGACACCGTCGGCATGGTGCACGACGCGATGGACAAGGGGCGCCAGGTGCTCCTCGAGGGCGCGCAGGCCACCTTCCTCGACCTCGACCACGGCACGTACCCGTTCGTCACGTCCTCGAACCCGGTGGCCGGCGGCGCCTGCACCGGGTCGGGCCTCGGGCCGCGCGACATCGAGCGCGTCATCGGCATCGCCAAGGCGTACGTGACGCGGGTCGGCGCCGGCCCGTTCCCGACCGAGCAGGAGAACGACGTGGGCGAGCTCCTCGTCGAGCGCGGTCACGAGTACGGCACGAACACCGGGCGCAAGCGCCGCTGTGGCTGGTTCGACGCCGTCATGCTGCGACAGGCCGTGCGCCTCAACTCGTTGACCGAGGTCGCGCTGACCAAGCTCGACGTGCTCGATACTTTCGAGTCGGTGAAGGTGTGCGTCGCCTACGAGGCCGACGGCATCCGCTACACGCACGTGCCGTACCACCAGTCCACCTTCCACAAGGTGGTGCCGGTGTACGAGGAGTTGCCGGGCTGGCGGACGGACCTCACGGCTGCCACCGCGCCCGGCGACCTTCCCGCTGCCGCCTGCACCTACATCGCGTTCCTCTCCGAGCAGATCGGCGTCCCCGTGCGCCTGGTGGGCGTCGGACCGGGCCGCGAGCAGACCGTCACCTTCGCCACCGCGTGAGGGTCTGCGTCGTCGGCAGCGGAGGACGCGAACACGCGCTCGCCCTCACCCTGGCGCGCACGGCCGACGTGGTCGTCACGCCGGGCAACCCGGGCATGGCCCCGCCGATCACCGTTGCCGACGCGCCCGTCGAGGACGTCGAAGCCGATCTCTACGTCATCGGCCCCGAGGCGCCGCTGGTCGCCGGCCTGGCCGACACGCTCCGGGCGCGGGGGAAGGCGGTCTTCGGCCCCGGCGCCGACGGCGCGCTCCTGGAGGGGTCGAAGGCCTTCATGAAAGAGGTCCTCGGTGCCGCCGGCGTCCCGACGGCCCGCTTCGCGACGTTCGACGCGCTCGAGGACAAGAAGGCCCTGGCCTACCTCGAGACGATGCCCGGGCCTTGGGTGATCAAGACGGACGGTCTGGCAGCGGGCAAGGGCGTGTTGGTGGCGCACACGATCGAGGACGCCCGCGCCGACGTCAGGGCCAAGCTGTCGGGCGCCGCCTTCGGCGACGCCGGCCGCCACGTCGTGATCGAGGAGGGCCTCGAGGGCGAGGAGTGCTCGCTGCTCGTGCTGTGCGACGGGACCCGCGCCGTGCCGTTCGTCCCGGCGCAGGACTTCAAGCGCGTGGGCGACGGTGACAGCGGGCCGAACACCGGCGGCATGGGCGCCTACGCGCCGATGCCCCACGTGCGCGCCGCTGACGTCGGCCACATCATGGGCACCGCAGTCCTGCCCCTGGTCGAAGAGCTGCGCCGCCGCAGCATCGACTACCGCGGTGTGCTCTACGCCGGGCTCATGCTGACCCACGACGGCCCCAAGGTGATCGAGTACAACGTCCGCTTCGGGGACCCCGAGGCCCAGGTGGTCCTCCCACTGCTCGCCTCCGACCCGGCCGAACTGCTGCTCGCCGTGGCGCGCGGCGCGTTGGACGAGGTCAGCCCACCGGCGTTCGCCGATGCCGCCGCGGTATGCGTCGTGCTGGCGTCGGCGGGGTACCCGGAGAGCCCGCGGCTCGGCGACGAGATCGAGGGCCTGCGCCCCGACGGGCAGTCCGTCGCCGACGTCGCCGGCGCGACGGTCTTCCATGCTGGCACCGGACGGCACAGCGCGGACGGCCCGTTCCACACGGCGGGCGGTCGCGTCCTCGGCGTCACCGCGGTCGCGCCCACCTTGGCCGAGGCGCGGGATCACGCCTATGCCGCCGCCGCGCCGATCGAATGGGAGGGCATGCAGCTGCGTCACGACATCGCGGCCCGGGCGGCCGGCGCGGGCGTCGCGGCGGCGGAGGTCGCCCGGTGATCACGCGCTATGCGCCGCCCGACATGGCGGCACTGTTCAGCGACCAGTCCCGCTTCGCCATGTGGCTCGAGGTCGAGCTGCTGGCCACCGAGGCCCAGGCGGCTCTCGGCCACGTGCCGGCAGAGGAGGCGGCGACGTGCCGGGCCAAGGCCCCCACGGTCGACGAGGTCTTCGTGGCCGACGTGCTCGAGCGCGAGAAGGTCACGGATCACGACGTCGCCGCGTTCGTGGACGTCGTCCAGGAGCGCATCGGCGCCCCGGCCGGGTCGTACATCCATTACGGGCTCACCTCCTCGGACGTGGTGGACACCGCGTTGTGTGCCACCCTGACCAAGGCGGCCGACCTGCTGCTCGCCGACCTCGATGTGTTCGTGTCCGTGCTCAAGGCCCGCGCCCTCGAACTCCTGCGCGTCCCGGTCGCCGGGCGAACCCACGGCATGCACGCCGAGCCGACCACCTTCGGCGCCAAATACGCGCTGTGGGCGTTGCAGGCCGACCGCGACCGCAAGCGCATGCGTGCCGCCCGTGAGGCGATCGCGGTCGGCAAGTTGTCGGGTGCCGTCGGGACGTACTCGAACATCGACCCTGCGGTGGAGGCGCGGGTGTGCGCCGCGCTCGGCCTGACGCCGATTCCGGCGACCCAGGTCGTCGCCCGGGACCGCCACGCCGAGTACTTCTACGCCTGTGCCGCCATCGGCACCACCGTCGAGCTCATGTGCACCGAGGTGCGCCACCTCGCCCGCAGCGAGGTCGGTGAGGCGGAGGAGCCCTTCGGGGCCGGACAGAAGGGCAGCTCGGCCATGCCCCACAAGCGCAACCCGATCCTCTCGGAGCGCCTCTGCGGGCTCGCCCGCCTCCTGCGCGGCTACCTCGGCGCCGGGCTCGAGGACGTGGCGCTGTGGCACGAACGCGACATCTCCCACAGCTCGGTGGAGCGCGTGGCGCTGCCGGACGCGTCGCTCCTGGCCTGCTACATGCTGCGCAAGGCCACCGGGTTGGCCGAAGGCCTGATCATCCACCCCCAGCGCGCGCTGTCGAACCTGACGGAAGGGTCGCTCGGCCTCGTCTTCTCCCAGCCCGTCCTTCTCGCCCTCGTCTCCGCCGGTCTCACCCGCGACGACGCGTATCGCATCGTCCAGCGCGACGCGCGCGAGGCCTGGTCCGAGCGGCGGCCCTTCCGCGCCGTCCTCGAGGCGGACACCGAGGTCACGCTCACACCCGCGCAGTTGGACGACGCGTTCGACCTCGAGCGCACGCTGCGCCACGTCGACCGCTTCGCCGATGCGCTGGTCTCGCTGTGACCACCGACGCCGCCGGGCTGCGCCGGGTCCACTCGGGCAAGATCCGCGAGCTCTACGACGCCGGCGAGGACCGCCTGCTCATGGTCGCGTCGGACCGAGTCAGCGCGTTCGACGTGATCATGGCCGAGCCGATCGCCGACAAGGGCCGGGTCCTGACAGCGATGACGTGGTTCTGGTGCGAGGAGATGGCCGACATCGTGCCCGGCACCATCCTGGCTGTGGACCCCGCCGACATCGAGGAGCAGATGGGCGGCCTGACCGTCCCGCCCGAGTGGGCCGGAAGGGCGACCCTCGTGCGGCGCGCCGAGATGCTCCACCTCGAGTGCATCGTGCGGGGGTACCTGGCCGGGCAGGCCTGGGGGGAGTACGAGAAGTCGGGCACGGTCCACGGCATGGCCATGCCAGCGGGGCTCCAGCTCGCGAGCAAGCTCGAGGAGCCGATGTTCACGCCCTCGACCAAGGCGACCGAGGGGCACGACCTGAACATCGACTTCGCCGCCGCCGTGGACCTCGTGGGTGCCGAGGCAGCGCTCGCAGCCAAGGCGGTCTGCCTCGAGCTCTACACCCGCGCCGCCGCCCGCGCCGCCGCCGCGGGCTTCGTGCTGGCCGACACGAAGTTCGAGCTCGGCTACGTCGACGGCGTGCTCAGCCTCTGCGACGAGGTATGCACGCCCGACTCCTCCCGGCTGTGGCCGGCCGACCAGGTGGTGCCGGGCAGGACGCCACCCGCCTTCGACAAGCAGCCGCTGCGCGACTGGCTGGCGGCACTGCCCTGGGACCGCAAGCCGCCGCCGCCGGCGCTCCCCGCCGAGGTGCAGGACGCCATGTCGGCGCGGTATGTCGCGGCATACGAGCGGGTGACGGGTCGCTCGTTGGACGACTGGTACGGTGCGAAACCGTGAGGTTCCGCGCCCGCGTCGAGGTGCAATTGCGCTCCGGCATCGCCGACCCCGAGGGCGCAACGATCGAGCGCGCACTGCCCGCACTGGGCTTCGACGGCGTGGCACACGTGCGAGCGGGACGCTCCTTCAGCTTCGAGATCGATGCGACGGACGAGGGCGCCGCGCGCACGACCGCGACCGAGCTGGCCGACCGCCTGCTGGCCAACCCGGTCATCGAACAGAGCCGGCTCGAGCTCGAGGCGATCTGAGGTGGCGCCACGCATCGGCGTCGTCGTCTTCCCCGGCACCAACTGCGAGCACGACGTGGTGCAAGCCGTCGAGGAGGCCGGCGCCGACGGCGTGCTGCTCTGGCACGGAGACGACCACCTGGGGACGGTCGACGCCGTGGTCCTGCCCGGCGGCTTCGCCCATGGCGACTACCTGCGCCCGGGGGCGTTGGCCCGGTTCTCGCCCGTGATGGAGGGGGTGGCCGTCTTCGCCCGCGCCGGTGGCCCGGTCGTCGGCATCTGCAACGGCTTCCAGGTCCTGACCGAGGCCGGACTCCTCCCGGGTGCGCTCCAGAAGAACGGGCGGCTGCGCTTCCTCTGTGAGCCCGCGCGCCTGGTCGTCGCATCGACCGCGTCGGTCCTCACGGCGGACTCCCGGGTTGGTGACGAACTGACCATTCCCATCAACCACTTCTCGGGCAACTACACCTGCGACGAGGACACGCTGCGCCGTCTGCACGAAGAGGACCGTGTCGTCCTGCGCTACGCCGACAACCCGAACGGGTCGGTGGACGCCATCGCCGGCATCGCGAACGAAGCGGGCAACGTGGTCGGCCTCATGCCGCACCCCGAGCGGGCGAGCCATGCGCTGCTGGGTTCCGTGGACGGGCTGGTGCTCCTGCGCGCGCTGGTCGGTGCCGCGATGGCGCGCGCGGCGGCCTGACCCCGGCCGACTCGTGGCGCGACCTCCGGCGGGCGTCATCAAATCCTCAGGCGCGTTCCGTATGGTGAATCACGATGTCTCCAGTACGCGGGTCGAGGCGAGAGCCCGCTGAGTCCCCTCTCTGGGCCGCGCCGCGCGTCCTCTTCCTCGCCGCCCTGGTCAGCGCCTTCTTCCTGATCTTCCAAGCGACCGCGGTGGGCGGCGCACTCCGCCGGCAGGAGGCGACGCGCCACGTCGAGGCCGGCCGGGCGATCGACACGCGCCTCTTCGAGCCGGGGGCCTGTGTGGAGTATCAGCCCACCGCGGGGGACCGGCACCTGACCGTGTTCCTCGACGCCGGGCACGGCGGCCTCGATCCGGGTGGCGTCGGTACGGACGTGGCCGGCAACACCGTCTACGAGGCGAACGAGACGCTGCCCGTGGAGCTCGACGCCATGAAGCTGCTGCGGGCGAAGGGTTTCACGGTGGTGGTCTCGCGCACCGGGAACGAAACGGTCAGCCGGCCCGAGGCCGACGACCTCGACGGAAACCTCTTCAGTGTCCAGGGCGTCCACGACGATGTGGCGGCCCGCGACGAGTGCGCCGACATGAGCAGGGCCGACCTCCTCCTCGGCATCTACTTCGACGCCGGCGGCTCGTCGTACGACGCCGGCGGCGTCACCGGCTATGACACCGCCCGGCCCTTCAGCGCGCAGAGCGAGAAGTTCGCAGCACTCGTCCAGAACGACGTGATGTTCGTGATGGACGCAGAGGGATGGGGCATCCCCGACCTCGGCGTTGTCGATGACAGTGTCCTCGGTGGGCCGGCGTTGTCGACGGAGGCGGCGGACTACGGCCATCTCCTGTTGCTCGGTCCGCCCGTGACGGGTTGGTTCACCACGCCCAGCACCATGCCCGGTGCGTTGATCGAGCCGCTCTTCATCACCGACCCCACCGAGGCCGGCCTCGCCGAGAGCGCGTCGGGGCAGCAGGTCATCGCGGGCGGCATCTCGCTCGCGATCGAGCAGTACTTTGCACCATCAGCACCGGGCGGGCAGAACTCAGAGAAGGGCACGCCACTGCGTCACCCTCCGCGCTCGACGTAGGAGAGCCGTACGGCGCCCTCCCGGACCGACTGGTCCGCTCAGCTCCTCGCCCGCGAGACGTCGGCTTTCTGCAACACGGTGGCGCTCACCCCGGCCGCGCGCCAAGTCGAGTACGTGATGCCCTTGCGCTCGCCGTAGGCCTTCGCCACCTTGATGAATTCCTTCTCGAGCGCGGACATGTCCTTCACCTGGTCGACGCGTGAGCGCTCGTCGAGAAGGTCCTTCTGCTCCTGCAGCAGGTGCAGCCGGGTGAGGGCGTCCGACCCGGCCAGCTGAGACTCGATCGTGCCGAGCCGCTTGTCGATCGAGGCCGCCGTGCGCTTGCGTCCCCGCCTCGGCTTGGAAGTCTCGAGCGCCTCGAGGTAGTGGCGGACGGTTGCGCTCTCGGCGCGCCCTCGAGCGAGTGCGGCCTTGTGGCCGGTGCTCATGGGCTTGCGCGGAGCCGAGGTCTTTCCCTTTGGAGGCATGACCCCATTGTGGCGCATCGAGCGGACCCTTATCGACAAAAAACCTGAAAATTCCGGGCGCTCATTTCCCTTCTTCAACGGTCTCGATTCAGTTATTCCCTGCGGTTGCACATGCCCTATTGCGCCCTACGCGAGGTCATTTGAAGGTCGCCGCCCGGTTCCTGCCCCGGGACCTCCCGGCGGCACACCCGTCCGGTTGGACCCCGGTCGGTCCATGCCGCATCCTGGCCGGGTGAGCCAGTTCCACTTCGACCCGGCGACGTATCTGGACCTCATGCGGAGCGAGGTCCCGAGCTATCCGCGCCTGCAAGAGGAGGTCGTGCGGGCCACCGAGGGCATCGCCGCCGCATCGGTGCTCGACCTGGGAACCGGCACCGGCGAGACCCTCGCGGCGGTGCTCGCGCGCCACCCCGGCGCGGCCGCCACCGGGATCGACGAGAGCGCCGCCATGCTCGACGCGGCCACGGCCCGACTGGCCGGGCACGAGGTCGAGCTCCTGGTGGCGGACATCGGTGGGCCCCTGCCGCCCCGAGCCTTCGACCTCGTCGTCTCCGCCCTGGCGGTCCACCACCTCGACGGGCCCGCCAAGGCGACGCTCTTCGGCCGCATCGCCGCCGCCCTGCGACCGGGTGGACGTTTTGTCCTCGGTGATGTCGTCATCCCCGAGGACCCTCGCGACGCCGTCACCCCGCTCAGCGAGGACTACGACCGGCCCTCTTCGACGGCCGACCAGCTGGACTGGCTGACCGGGGCCGGGTTCGACGTCACGGTCACGTGGGCCGAACGCGACCTCGTGGTCCTCCGCGCCGACCGGGCGCCCGCCGCCACCCGGTAGCCGCCGACACGCGGCCGGAATTGCCAGAACAGAGGCGTGCGGCCTCTATCGTGGAAGGCATCATGAGTTCCTCGGACGAGGCGCCCGACCACGCCCCCGCCGAGGAGCCCTTGCACCGGGCGCTCGGACTCACCGACGACGAATTCGAGGCGGTCAACAAGATCCTCGGGCGCTCCCCGAACCACCTCGAGCTCTCCCTTTACGCGGTGATGTGGAGCGAGCACTGCTCCTACAAGTCGTCTCGCCTGCATCTGCGCCGGCTGCCGACCGAAGGCCCGCAGGTGCTGGTGGGACCGGGCGAGAACGCGGGGGTGATCGATGCCGGTGACGGCATCGCGGTCGCCATCCGGATCGAAAGCCACAACCATCCGTCTGCCATCGAGCCCTACCAGGGCGCCGCCACCGGCGTGGGCGGGATCCTGCGCGACATCTTCACCATGGGTGCGCGGCCGCTCGCCGTGATGGACCCGCTCTTCTTCGGGCCGCCCGACGACGCGCGGCAGCGCTGGCTCGTCGAGGGGGTCGTGAGCGGCATCTCCGGTTACGGCAACTCGGTGGGCGTCCCCACCGTCGGCGGTGAGCTCACGTTCGACCCCTGCTACGCGCAGAACCCGCTCGTCAACGTGCTGTGCCTCGGCGCGCTGCCGACCGATCGCCTGGTGTTGGGCATCGCGTCAGGTCCTGGAAACCTGGCCGTGCTCTTGGGCTCGAGCACCGGCCGCGATG
>DATHPK010000039.1:0-6731 GCA_035483935.1 Acidimicrobiales bacterium | reverse complement strand
GGAGTGCGACGCCCGCGGGCCAGAATCCTCTGAACGGCGTTCGGGCCGGCGGCTCAGGTCGTACGTGGAGACCCGGGGTGCTTGGCCAGTGTGCATAGGCCGCTGCTCTTATATCCCGACAAGGCGGCTCATAAGGGCTCGGCCGTAGCCACGCTCACGGGACTTTCGGTCCGCAGCTTCTCGAAAATCACGCCGCAGTGAACGAGGCGCGTCTGGCGGCGTCGGAGGCGAAGGTCA
Source organism: Acidimicrobiales bacterium (assembly GCA_035483935.1). Taxonomy (GTDB): domain Bacteria; phylum Actinomycetota; class Acidimicrobiia; order Acidimicrobiales; family RAAP-2; genus Bog-473. The sequence continues at coordinate 6,494 of DATHPK010000039.1, read as the reverse complement.
TTGCGCGGGAGAGCACGCCGGACTTCGTCCGGCCCGCGCCGTTCAGCGGCCCGTGGCGCGGTCGCGTTCGGCCAGGCGCGCGAGATATTCGTTGTAGGCGGCCAGTTCGGCCTCTTCCTCTGCGGCCTCGGGAGCGCCAGGCACCTTCGACTGCTGCGCGGCGTCGGCGTTTCCGTTTTCCGAGGCCGCCTGTGGCGCCGCTTCAGGTTTCTCGTGCACAAAGCGCCACCACATGTAAATCGCGTAGCCGGCGAACAACGGCCACTCGAAGACGTAGGCCCAGCTGAGACTGTTGCCGTCGACGGCGCGGTAGATCTGCCACACGCACAGGGCCATGCACGCGGGCACCACGACGAGGATCACCGCATGGAGCTTCACGGCACGCCGCGAGAGCCAGACGGTCTTGTCCATCATCCCTCCGGGTAGAAGAACTCGGACAGGATCGCCGCCAGCTCGAGAGGGCGGTCCCCTTGGATACTGTGGCCGGCGCCCTCCACGCCGACCACCCGGGCCCCCGGTTGCCGCCGCAGCAGTTCGGCCACGTCCTGATCGTCCACCACCGACCAGGCGAGCCCGCGGACGAGGAGGACCGGCACCCTCAGTCCGGAGACCGCCTCCCACCAATCGCCGAACTCCGGGTGGACGGCCTCGGAAGGCTCGACACGGAAGCGTGCATAGCGCCAGACCCAGGTGCCGTCCTCTCGCTGCACCGCGTTGTGGAGGATGCCCCGTCGTAGAGAGGACTCGCTGCGGCCCGGGTTGTGCTCGATCGTCCGGGCCAGGAGGTCGTCGAAACTGGCGAAGCTCGCCGGGCCGTTCACGAAGTTCGTGACCGGTGCGGCCTTCTCCGCCGTCACGCCCGGCGTGATGTCCACCAGCGCGAGGGCGCGCACGAGTTCGGGCGCATGCGCGGCGAGCGCGATGGAGGACACCCCGCCCAGTGACATGCCGACGACACCGCGGGCATTGGGCGCCAGCTCGCGCACGACCACGGCGAGATCGCGGCCGTTGGTCCCGGCCGACACGGGTCCCTCGGGACCTCCGTCGGAATGGCCGTGTCCGGGCAGGTCCACCGCGAGCAGCGGGCGGCCCAGTGCGAGCGCCACGGTGTCCCACGTGTGCGCGTTCTGGGCGCCACCGTGGACGAGCACCAACTCGGGGCTCCCGGTGTCGGCGCCCCACAGCAGGTTCGAGACGCGGCGCCCCGGCGAGACTTCCACGTCGACCCGACGCACGTCAGGCGGTTCGTCGTAGGGGAGCCCGTATTCGGCCGCGTTCTCGTGAAACAAGCCGAACTCGTCGTAGGGGATCAGTTCCGGCACCCCAGCAGTGTCCCATACGCACGCCGGCCGCCCAGGCGGGCTAAGAATGCGGCGATGCCCGAACGCCGCCGCCTCTCCGCAGTCGTCCTCGCCGCCGGGGAGGGGACGCGCATGCGTTCGGAGCGCCCCAAACCGCTGCACCTGTTGTGTGGACGGCCGATGATCCTCCACGTGCTCGACGCGATGGCCGAGATCGACGTCCGGCGCGTCGTGGTCGTCGTCGGCCACCGCGGCGAGTGGGTCACCAAGACGTTGGTGCAGCACGCGCCACCCACCATGGAGATCGAGTTCGTCGAGCAGCTCACGCGCGCCGGTACCGGCGATGCGTTGGCGGTGGGGCTGACCGGGTTGCCCGACGACGATGACGACGAGCTCGAGGACGTGGTCGTGCTCCCCGGGGACACCCCGCTCTTGCGTCCGCAGACGTTGGCGACGCTTGTCCGCGCCCATCGTGTCGAGGACGCGGGCGCGACCTTGTTGACGGCGGTGGTGGAGAACCCGAGCGGCTACGGACGAGTGGTCCACGGCAAGGACGGTGACGTGACCAGGGTCGTCGAGGAGTCCGACGCCACCGACGAGGAACGGCTCATCGATGAGGTCAACACCTCGATCTACTGCTTCCGGCGGAGCATCCTGGCGCCGACCCTGCGCCGGCTCAGTCCCGCCAACGCGCAGGGCGAGTACTACCTGACTGATGCGGTGGCGGTCCTCCACAGCGCCGGCTACGCGGTGCGCTCTCTCGTCCTGCCCGACTCCATGGAGGCGGCCGGGGTCAACGACCGGGCCCAGCTGGCGGTGGCCGAGGCCGAGCTGCGCGACCGCATCAACGAGCGCTGGATGCGGCGCGGCGTCACCATGTGGGACCCCGAGCGCACCTACGTCGATGCCGAGGCGCAGCTCGAAGCGGACGTCTCGCTTTTGCCCGGGGTGATCCTTCGCGGCGCGTGCCACATCGGGGCCGGGTCCGAGATCGGGCCCAACAGCGTGCTCACCGAAACCACCGTCGGCCAGGGCGCGGTGGTCGAGGCCAGCGTGTGCACCCACGCCACCATCGGCGAAGGGGCCAGGGTCGGTCCCTACAGCGTGCTCGAGGCGGGAGCCGAGGTGGCGGCGGGGACGGTGGTGGCGCCCCACTCGGTGCTCCCAGGCCCCGGCGGCTGAGGCCACCCGCCGCCGACCCCGCGGGCAGCGGGACGATAGCGTTGGCACGTGGAGCTGATCCCCCGCCGTCGTCTCGAGCTCGTCTCTGGCCGCGCCCACCCGAGCCTGGCGCGGGACATCGCCGGACACCTGGGCGTCGAGCTGGGCCAGGCCAATCTGCGTGAGTTCGCCAACGGCGAGATCTACTGCAAGTACGACATCTCCATCCGCGGCTGCGACGTCTTCATCATTCAGACGCACGCGAGCCCGGTCAACGACTCGTTGATGGAGCAGCTGATCATGATCGACGCGGCCAAGCGCGCGTCGGCCAAGCGCATCACGGCAGTGTGCCCGTACTACGGCTATTCGCGTCAGGACCGAAAGTCGACCGGCCGCGAGCCGATCACGGCCAAGCTGGTGGCGGACATGCTCTCGGCCGCGGGTGCCGACCGCGTGGTCTCGGTCGACCTGCACTCGGGGCAGATCCAGGGTTTCTTCGACACGCCCTTCGACCACCTCGTCGCCGCTCCGGTGATGGAGGCCTACATGCGGGAGCATTTCGGTGACGACGTGGTGGTGGTGGCGCCCGACGCCGGCCGCGTGAAGGTCGCTGAGCGCTACAGCCAGCACCTGGGGTGCGACCTGGCGCTGATCCACAAGACGCGGCCCCGGGGCACCTATAACGAGGTGCAGGCACGCCACGTCATCGGGGAGGTCGAGGGCCGCCACTGCGTGCTGATCGACGACATGATCGACACCGCAGGCACCATCTGCGCCGCGGCCGAGTTGCTGGCGGAGGAGGGGGCCTCGGAGATCTGCGCCATGGCCACCCACGGTGTGCTCTCGGACCCCGCCGTCGACCGCCTGAAGGCCGCGCCGATCTCGCGGGTGATCGTGACCGACACGCTCCCCGTCGCCGAGGACCGCTCGTTCGACAAACTCGAAGTCCTCTCCGTGGCGAAGATCATCGCCGACGCGATCGATGCCGTGTTCGAGGACACATCGGTCTCGGAGTTGTTCGGCGGCGACAACCTCGTCTAGCTAGGCGAGCGACGGCGCCGTCATATCGGCCCACACCTGCTGCATGCCCTCACGCAAGGAGCGCGGGCTGTAGTCGACGAGCGAACGCAGGACGGATATGTCCAGCTGCACACGCCGCACGTCGAAGTCGCGACCGTCTTTGAGGATGGTCGTGAGCGGCCGACCACTCACCTCGCGGGCGAGCGCGACGACCTCGCCCATCGCGGTCGCGACGCCGCTGCCGATGTTCACGACCGCGGGACCTCCGGCGTCCACGAGCGCAGCGACCGTTGATGCGATGTCCTCGGCATGGACGAAATCGCGCCAGACCTCCTCGTCTCCGTAGAGCACGAGCGGCTCCCCCGTACGGCACCGCTCCAGCGCGGTGCCCACGATCCCCTGGCCGCGAGCGGTGGTCTGTCCGGTTCCGTAGGCGTTGCCGATCCGCAGGAGCCGGACGTCCGCGTCGTGGACCGAGCCGTAGCGCAGTATGAACCGCTCGGCGGTGAGCCTCGTGATGCCGTAGGCGGAGAGTGGGACGGTCGGGGCGGTCTCGGGGATCGGGAAGGAGGGCGCGTTCCCGTAGACGGTTCCTCCCGAGGAAAGATAGGAGACCGGGAGCCGGGGGCCCTGTGCGAGGACGCCGAGGAGTTCCAGGAGCGGCTGGAGCGTCAGGGAGAGGTCGAGATGCGGCTCTTGCTCCGCTTCGGGCGGAACCAGCGAGCCGAGGGCGAACACCACATGGTCGACCCCGACGACGGCTTCAGCCAGCGTCTTGGTCACGCCGGCGTCACCGACGACGACCTCGGCTCCCGCGGTGAGGCGCTGCGCCCGCCCGTGGGGGCGACTCCGCGAGAGGACGGTCACGCGGTGGCCGTTGTCGAGGAGACTGCGGACCAGGTGCGACCCCAGGAAGCCGGCACCGAGGACCAGGACGGAGTGGGCAGCCCGACGGCGAGCCGAGGAGGGTCGGCTCACGTCCACGGCGGAATGCTAGCGAGGAGCAGTCGGCGGACACCGTGCTGCGGAGCGGGCACCGCGGCCGCGATTGGTCCGCCCGCCCGGCGCGACTACTCTTGTAGGCCGTTCGCACGGCCCCGTTCCCGTGGTGCGTGCACACCGCTCTCGCCGTACCCGAGGAGATCCGTCATGGCCGAAGTCGTAATCGCCGCCGAAACCGGGCGTACCAAGGGCTCACGCGCCGCGCGTCGGCTCCGGCGCGAGGGGAAGATCCCCGGCGTGATCTACGGTCACGGGACGGACCCCCTTCCGGTGGCAATCGGGGCGCGCGAACTGCGGGTCGCCCTGAACGGCGAGGCCGGGGCGAACCAGTTGCTTTCGCTCGACACCGGGTCCGGGACGTACCTCACGATGGCCCGCGAGATGCAACGCCACCCGGTCGCCCAGACCGTGACGCACGTGGACTTCATCATCGTCCGGCGCGACGAGGTGATCAGCGCCGAGGTTCCGATCACCCTTGTCGGTGAGGCGATCGAGGTGCACCACGGCGACGGCCTGGTCGACCAGCAGATGTTCACCCTCAGCATCCACGCGCTGCCGAGCGACATCCCCGCCGGTATCGAAGCCGACGTGAGCGAGCTCACCATCGGCGGGCAGGTGCGCGTGTCCGACCTGACCCTTCCGCCCGGCGTGACGACCGACATCGACCCCGAGACTGCCGTCGCGATCGGCCAGCCGCCGCGCGTCGTCGTGGAGGAAGAGGTCGCCGCGGAGGGCGAGGGCGAGGAAGGCGCGGCCGAGGAAGGCGCCGAGCCGTCCGGCCAGGCGCAGACATCGGATTCCGCCGCCGAAGAGGGCTAGGCCCTGCGCCGCCCATTTGCCCGGTCGGAGCGCCGGGGCACCCCGGCCGACCTGTTGGTCGTCGGGCTGGGCAACCCTGGATCGGAGTTCGCCGGGAGCCTTCACAATGCGGGTTCCGACGCCGTGGAGCTGCTCGCCCGACGGCACGGGGCATCCCTGCGGGCGGAGAAAGGGGTGCAGGCGCGTGCGGCCACCACGACCATCGGTGGCCGCCGGGTCGCCCTCGCGGTGCCCACGACGTACATGAACGAGTCGGGCGTCGCCGTGCGATCGCTAGCCCGGCGATTCGGCATCGACGAGCCCTCGGCCATCGTGATCGTGCACGACGAACTGGATCTGCCTCCGGGCACCGTGCGCCTCAAGTCAGGCGGCGGTCTGGCCGGGCACAACGGCCTCCGCTCCATCGCCTCGCACCTCCACTCCCAGGAGTTCCTGCGGGTGCGCATCGGCGTCGGCAAGCCGCCGAGCGCCGCTCAGGGCGCGGCGCACGTGCTGCGGCGTCCGGCCCGAGCAGTGCGGGACCGGTTGGGGGAGGCCGTGGAGACGGCGGCTGATTCGGTCGAGCGCATCGCCGCCGATGGCATCGACGCCGCCATGTCCTGGTGCCACTCCCTGCCGACCTGACGCGATGACCGCGCCGTCCCCCTCCACGCCGCTGCCCGTGGCCGGCAGCCTGTCCCGCATCCCGCGCCAGCTGCGGTCCGATCCGGTGCTCGGCGCGCTGCTGGGGGCGGCCGACGCCACCGTCGCGGTGCCCGAGGCGGCACAGGCCGTCGCGGCCGCCGCCCTCGCCGCGTTCACCGAACGGACACCGCTGCTCGTCCTGACTCCGACGGGTCTCGATGCGGAACGCCTCGCCGACGACCTGACCTGTCTGCTGGAGGCGGAGGACGGGCCGGCACCCCAGAACGACGTGGGCGCGCTCAGCGGGGCCGTCACCCTTCTCCCGGCCTGGGAGACGCTGCCCTTCGAGCGCGTCAGCCCGGAGACCGAGACGATGGGCCGCCGGCTCGCCGTGCTCCACGCCCTCACCGAACGTGGCGCCCGGTTTGCGACACCCAGGGTCATCGTCAGCCCGGTACGGGCGGTGCTCCAGCGGCTGGCGCCGCTCGACGCCGCCGCGCCCATCATCATCGTGCGCGGTCAGCAGGTGGAGTCGGAGTCACTGCTGCACGAGCTCGCAGCCCGCGG
>DATHPK010000038.1:0-5377 GCA_035483935.1 Acidimicrobiales bacterium | reverse complement strand
TCCACCTGTACTGCGGGGCGCGCAGCCCGGTCACCGGCAACCCGACGAACGTGCTGCTCTGCGCCCGGCAGGCAGCGCACTCGTTGGGCGTGCGCCACGCCAACCGTCCCGAGATGGCGTCGCACACCCAGCCGGGCGGCCCGGCCTGGCTGGTGACCGAGTTCGGTGCGACGAGCAGCGTGCCCTATCTCGGGAGCGTGACCGCCCTCATGGACACGGAGCAGGTGGGGTGGATCTACTGGTCGTGGAAGTACTACGGCGACCCCACCGGGAGCGCCGCCGAGTCGCTCGTCCGGGCGAACGGGCGTCTGAAGCCGACGGCACGTGTGCTGAGCCGGACCTACCCCGAGGCGGTCGCCGGCCGGCCGATCTCGTTCGACTACTCACCGGGCACCGACGTGTTCCATCTTGCGTACGCGCCGAACCACCGCATCCACGCGCCGACCGTCGTCTTCGTGCCCACCGAGATCCACTATCTGAGCGGCTACTGCGCCAGGGTCAGGGGTGGGCGTGTCACGTCGGCGCCGGGAAGCGACCTCCTCGATGTGACCAATGCGAGCACCGGACGTCTCGTGACGGTGACCGTCGAGCCCGGCAGCTGCGCGTCCTGAGCCCGCAGTCGGCCGCGGCTCGTAGGGTGGTCCGCATGTGCCGGAACATCACCACCCTGCGCGGGCTCCAACCCGCGGCCACGCCGGAGGAGATCGAGGCGGCGGCGCGCCAGTTCGTCCGAAAGGTCAGCGGCGTCCAGTCGACGTCGCCCCAGACCGAGAGGGCGTTCGAGCGGGCCGTGCGCCAGGTCACCAAGGCCACGACCGACCTCCTCGACGGGCTCCCGCCGCGCAAGCAGCCACCGCCCACACTGCCGCCCCTTCGTCGGATCGCCGCGAGGAAAGCGGGCTGACTACATGCCTTGACAGCTATATGCACTAATAGGCATACTAGCTGAGTGACGGTCACTTTCGAGGTGCTGGCCGAAGAGAGTCGGCGTCGGATCCTCGATCTGCTGATCGAGCGGGAACGCCCCGTCGGGGACCTGGTCGAGCGGCTCGCGTTGAGCCAACCGGCGGTCTCCAAGCACCTCAAGGTCCTGCGGGATGCCGGCCTCGTCGATGCGCGCACCGACGCCCAACGTCGGATCTACCGGGTCCGTACCGAGCCGCTCCGCGAAGTCGACGAATGGCTGCAGCCTTACCGCGCCCGCTGGGCCGAACACCTCAGCGCGCTGGAGCGGCATCTCGATTTCATGGGCGAGGGAGAGGAGGGACAGTGGACGTGAACGACGAGCTCGGCACGCTCGAGCGAAAGGGCGAGCTGTGTGTCCTGCGCTACAGAAGGGTGTTGCGCCAGCCGCCCGAGACGGTCTGGCGTGCGTTGACGGATGACGAGCACCTGGCGGGCTGGTTCCCGACGACGATCGAGGGCGAGAGGACGCCGGGCACGTCGCTCCGCTTCTCGTTCCGTGAGGACGAGGCGCCACCCTTCGACGGGGAGATGCTCGTCGTGGACGCGCCGTCCGTGCTCGAGCTGCGCTGGGGTGAGGACGTGCTGCGCTTCGAGCTCGCGCCCGAGGGCACGGGCAGTGTGCTGACGCTCACCGTGACCTTTCCGGAGTACGGCAAGGCGGCGCGCGACGCGGCCGGGTGGCACGTCTGCCTCGAGCAGCTCGTCTTCGTGGCCAAAGGTGAGAAGTTCCCCTTCACGCCGTCCGACCGTTGGCGCGCCGTCCATCGCGACTACGTCGAGCGGTTCGGGCCGGAGGCCTCGGTGCTCGGGCCGCCCGCAGAATTTCAGTGAGCAGCAACCCGTAGCGGGAAGGACTGCAGCCCGCGCAGGGTGAAGCCCGGCCGCCACGCCGGCGCCACGTCCGACAGCTCGATCGAATCGAAGCGCGCCAGCAGCGCGTTGAAGGCGATCTCGCCCTCGATCCGGGCCAGTGCGGCGCCGATGCAGTGATGGATCCCCCAGCCGAAGCTCAGCGGCGCGTTGGGCGAGCGGCGGAGATTGAGTTCCTCGGGACGGTCGAACTCCTCGGGGTCGCGATTGGCTGCGCCCTGCAGCACGACAATGCGATCGCCGCGCTCGAGCGGCTCGCCGGCGAGCTCGGCCGGTTCGAGAGCGACGCGCAGGTTGAACTGCACCGGGCTGTCGAACCGCAACAGCTCCTCGACGGCGGTCGGGGCGATCTCCGGATGCGTTTTCCATTCGGCGAGCTGCTCGGGTTGCCCGAGCAGGGCGAGCAACCCGTTGCCGAGGAGGTTCGTGGTGGTCTCGAAGCCGGCCGAGAAGAGGAGGATGGCAGTCGAGAGGATCTCCTCGTCGGTGAGGCGGTCGTCGTTCTCACCGGCCTCGGCGAGCGCGCTCATCAGGTCGTCGCGCGGTGCTCGCCGACGCTCCGCCAAGAGAGCCTCGAAGTAGGCGCCGAGCTCCACGATGGCGGCGAGCGCGGCTTCGATCTCCTCTTCGGCCAGCGCCGGCTCGATCCCACGTGCCGCCGCCCTCACCTTGGGCTGCAGACCGGCGCGGTCCTCGGCGGGCACGCCCACCAGCTCGCCGATGACGGCCATCGGCAAGGGCAGGGCGAATTCGCTCATGAACTCGACGTCGCCGACGTCGCCGCGGTCGGCGAGGTCGTCGAGAAGGTTGCCCACGAGCTCGTGGATCGCAGGACGGAGCCGCTCGACCTGGCGCGGCGTGAACGACCGGGAGACCAGGCGCCGGAGACGTGTGTGGTCGGGCGGGTCGGCCATGAGCATGTTGTGCTGGCTGACGTCGAAGAACTCGTTGCGCCGTCCGGCGTCGTTGCCGAAGATGCCCGTGCTGGTGTCCTCGATCCCCGTGCCTCGCCCGAGCCGCGGGTCGCGCAGCACGGCCTGGCTCTCCGCGTAGCCGTTGACGCAGTAGGGGCCGAAAGAGGTCCGGTAGACCCGCGCCTCTTCACGCATCAGCGTGTAATAGGGGTACGGGTCGGCCTGTCCCTCGGGCGTGATCAGCACCTGCAGCAGGTGCCCGTCGAGGGTCGGGCTGGTGACGATGCTCACGAGTCGGTTCCCGCCGCACGCATGCGTGTCCCAGGCTAGGCCGGACGGCGCCATCTACGACAGTCGAAGGCGTTGCCTCGGTGGGCGGCCGGATGACGGTCTCCTTAGACTGCTCGCACACGGCGAGGGCCAAACGCCAACACCGGGACCAAGGGTCCCATTGGGAGGAGCCCGCATGAGCATGCACGGCAAGGTGGTGGTCGTCACCGGCTCCAACGTCGGCATCGGTCTCGAGACGGCGGTCGGGGTCGCGGAGCGAGGCGCCACCACGATCCTCGCGTGCCGCAACCAGGCCAAGGCCGACGCCGCCGCGAAGGAAGTGACGCGGCGCACGTGGAACGACGACGTGCACGTCGTTGCGCTCGACCTCGCCGACCTGGCGTCGGTGCGCAAGGCAGCCGACGACATCCAGTCCGGGTGGGCGCGACTCGACGTCCTCGTGAACAACGCCGGCGGGACGTGGTCCCAACGGCAGCACACGGCGCAGGGCATCGAGTACACGTTCGGTGTCAACCACCTCGGCCCCTTCTACCTGACCAATCTGCTGTTGGAACGACTGCGCGCCGACGCGCCCGCCCGCGTCGTCAGCGTGAGCTCGGTCGGCCACCACGCCGCATTCGGCGGCATGAATTTCGACGACCTGCAGAGCGAGCGGCGCTACGAGGGCATGGAGGCGTACTGCCGATCGAAGCTCGCCAACGTCCTCTTCGTCCGCCAACTGGCGCGGCGGCTCCAGGGCACCGGGGTCACCGCCAACGCCGCCCACCCGGGATGGGTGCGCAGCAGTTTCGGCATGGACGGCGACACCACAGGGGTGACGGGTTTCGGCATGCGGATGATCCGCCCGGTCCAGATCAGCCCGCGGCGCGGGGCCAAGACGTCGGTCTTCCTGGCCGCCTCGCCCGACGTTGCCGGCAAATCCGGCATGTACTGGGTCCGTTCCAAGCCCGGCCACATGAGCCGCCACGCCCGCGACGACGCGGCGGCCGAACGCTTGTGGGACGAGAGCGAGCAGCTCCTCGCCGCGGCCGGTTTCGCCGTGGCCTGAGGACGCCCAGAGGGTCCCTCAGGTGTCCCTGGTTCGCATCCGCCAGGCTCCGATGGCGGTCCAGAACACGATCCAGGCGACGATCACGATGATGGACACCAGGGTGGACTCCGGTCTGATGAGGTCCCGGCCCATCCCGCCGCCGCCGTTTCCGAAGGGACCGCCACCGCCACCGCCGAACGGCGTCGGGAGCCCGTGCGGCTCGATATGGAGCATCGCCACCCCCACGAAGGACCGCTGGACGTTGAGCATGTAGGCGATCACGGCGCGGCTGAAGATCGGCGTCAAAATCAACTCGAGCACGATGAGGAGGATCACCGGGACGGTCCGCTGTCCCATGAGTGACGCCAGCCCGAGCCCGACGATGAACCCGATCGTCGCTTCCAACGTGATCCACAGCCCGACGTCGAACATGAACGAGATGGAGGGTGCGGTGAATTGGACGCTGTAGCTCTCGTAGTCCTGATTCGCGACTGCGATTGCGAATGCCCGGACCTGAGCCTGCGAGGTGTGGAGGGGCACGGTGATCGTCCCGCCGCCCTTCGTCGGGATGACCGATCCCGGCGGGGGTCCGCTCGTCTGGCCGCCTCCACAAGGGACGCTCGGCGGCGGGCCGTTGAGTCCCGGGCCGCCGTTGTAGTTGAAGTCGCAGATGATCTCATCGGCGTGCGCCGCCGCGAAGTTCTCCAGAGCGGGACGCGAGAGTCCCTGCGGCACGGTGACCCCGTCGTAGTTCAGTTGCGTCGGGGCGGCGAACACGCACACCGCGCAGACGATGGTGTAGCCGATGGCCACGATGCCGATGACGATCGCCAACCCGGCGGGGATGCGGGCGAAGTACAGGGCGATGCGGGAGCGGCCGGTGATGACGAGGTGGCGGAACATCCCGTCGGTCAGGTCGACCGACCCCGCCGTGCAGCCGACGACGGCCGCCACGATGAACCCGAAGACGTACAGGAAGCCGAGCACCAGCGAGGTGAAGATGTCGTAGCCGCCTGCCGGCCCGTAGGACTTGGGGGCCGCGGCGTGGGAGATGAGGCGCACCGAGAGGAAGATGACCGGGATGCCGATGTTCACGGCGATGAGGCCGATCATCAGCGCCCGCCTCCGGCGCAGCTCCATGAAGCGCGTGGTGATCATCCCCCACGTCGGAATCCACGAGCCGCGGTGATCGCCCCGCGTGTCCGCCGGGACCGTCTCGCGGGCCGGACCCGGCGCCGGGGCGCCGGTGTCGGAGATCGTCGTCATTCGGATTCCCCAAGTCGGCTGGTCACGGAGAGGAACCACT
>DATHPK010000037.1:0-6715 GCA_035483935.1 Acidimicrobiales bacterium | reverse complement strand
CCTACTGCGCGTCCAAGGGCGGGGTCAAGATGCTCACCAAGGCGCTCGCCGTCGAGTACATGGCCCGTGGTGTCCGCGTCAACGGCGTCGCCCCGGGCGGCGTCGACACCCCGATCATCCACAATTTCGGTCCGCCCGAGGATTCCGACTGGAAGCTGATCGAGCGGCTGATGACGCCGATCGGGTTCGCCTATCCCCACGAGATCGCGGGCGCCTTCGCCTACCTTGGCTCGCACGAGGCCGATTACGTCACCGGCGCGATCCTCTCCATCGACGGGGCGATATCGACCTGAGCGACGTCCCCATCCCGCCGTCGCGCCTGCGGGTCGCGCTGGACGCGACGCCACTCCTCGGGCTCCCCACCGGCATCGGTGTCTTCTGTCGAGGTGCGCTGGGCGCGCTGGCGGCGCGGCCCGGCCTCGAGGTGGGGGCCTTCGCTGTGAGCTGGCGCCGCCGATCCCTGCTGGAGGGCCGGCTGCCCGACGGCATCGCGCACCGCCAGCGCGCCATGCCGGCCCGACCGCTCCATGCGCTCTGGGCGCGTGGGGACGGACCGCCGGTGGAGTGGTTCATCGGCGCAGCGGACGTCGTCCACGGGACGAACTTCGTCGTCCCTCCGACGCGCCGGGCCGCCGCCGTCGCCTCGGTGCACGACCTGACTCCGCTGCGTCACCCCGAGTTGTGCGACGCCGCCACGCTCGCCTACCCGGGGCTGATCCGCCGGGCGCTTCGCCGTGGTGCATGGGTGCACGCCGACTCCGGCTTCGTGGCCGGCGAGGTGGTCGAAGCCTTCGGCGCCGACCCCCGGCGCGTGCGCGTCGTCCACCCGGGCGTGCCGGCGCTGCCGGCGTTGCGCCGGGCCGAGACCGACGCCGCGCTGGGACGCCTTTTGCCACCGGGGGTGGGGCGGTACTGCCTGGCCGTGGGGACGGCGGAGCCGCGGAAGGACCTGCCCGGCCTCGTCCGCGCGTTCAGTGACGTGGCGGCGTCGCACGCCGACGTGTTCCTCGTGCTGGCCGGGCCACCGGGGTGGGGCGACGCTGCCCTCGAGGAAGCCGTGGTGGCGTCGCCGGCGCGCGGGAGGATCGTGCGCACGGGCTGGGTGGAGGACCGCGACCTGGCCGCGCTCTACGAACGGGCGTCGGTGTTGGCCTACCCGTCGCTCTACGAGGGTTTCGGCTTCCCCCCGCTGCAGGCCATGCGCGCCGGCGTGCCGGTCGTCGCCACGCGAGCCGGGTCGGTGCCCGAGGTCGTCGGGGACAGCGCGCTGTTGGTCGACCCCGGCGACGTGGCCGGTCTCGCGGCCGCGTTGGAGCGCTGTCTCGCCGACGACTCCGCCCGCCGGGCTCTCGTGGCGGCGGGGACGGCTTGGGCCGCCCGTTTCTCGTGGGAGTCCTGCGGGTCCGGGCTCGAGCAGATGTACCGCGACGCAGCGGGGGACCGGCTTGGCTGACGCGAACCCCTCCGTGTTGATCGCGGTCGAGCAACTCCGGCGCCCGGTGCCGGGCGGCATCGGCAACTATGCGCGCGGCCTGCTCTCCGGCCTCGGGCACCTCTCCGAGGAGGGCGATGGCGTGGCGGTCACGCTCTTCGCCAGCCGGCCGCCGCGGGGGGCTCCCGACCCGTTGGCCGCCTTCGGACGGCCCGTCGCGGTCTCGGCCCTTCCGGGCCCGCTCTTGACCCGGGCCTGGGACTACTCCCTCCTCCGCGCGCCGTCGGGCTTCGACGTGGTCCACTCGGTCTCCCTGGCGGCACCGATGCTGCAACGCGGCAGCGGCGGCCACCTGGCCGTGACGGTCCACGACCTGGCCTGGCGCCGCCACCCCGAGGCGACCACGAGACGGGGTCGCCGGTGGCACGAGGCAGCGCTCCGGCGCGCCCGCGACAGCGGTGCCGCCCTGGTCGCGCCGTCCCGTCTCGTCGCCGCGGACCTCGTCGCCTCCGGTGTCGACGAGGCGCGCATCACCGTCGTGCGCGGCGGCACCGACCATCTGGCGCCGCCCGACGAGGACGCGACCACCGCGCTGTTGCGCCGGGCGGGCGTGAATGGCGAGTTCCTGTTGACCGTCGGCACCCTCGAGCCCCGCAAGAACTTCGAGCGTCTCGTTGAGGCCTTCCGCCGGGCGCGTTCGCAGCTGCCCGAGCGCTGGCCGCTGGTGATCGTCGGCCCGACCGGGTGGGGCCACGCGGCGCGGCCGCCGGAGGCGGACGGCGTCGTCTTCACGGGCTCGGTCCCCGACGCGGTCCTCTCCGGCCTGTACCGGCGCGCCCGCGCCTTCGCCTACGTGCCGCTCACCGAGGGCTACGGGCTGCCCCCGCTCGAGGCCATGCGCATGGGCACGCCGTCGGTGGTCTCCTCGGAGGTCCCGAGCGTGCACGACGTCGGGGAGCCCGGGACTCCGCCCGCCCGCATCGTCGACCCGCTCGACATCGACGACATGGCCGCCGGCCTGGTCGCCGTTCTGACGGAGGACGCCCTCCGGCACGACCTCGCGATCCAGGGGTCCTCTTTCGCCTCGGCGCGCACCTGGCAGGCGGTGGCGGAAGCGCACGTGCGCCTCTGGAGGCAACTGACATGAGCGCCGCCGGGCCGCTCGCGCTCTCCCTCGATGTCTCCGCCGTGCCGGCGCGGCCCGGCGGCGCGGGTCGTTACACGATCGCCCTGGGCCGTGGCCTGGCGGCCCAGCCGGACGTGACGCTGACGCTCGTGGCGCGGCGCACCGACACGTCGCGTTGGGAGGCGGTCGGCGCCCAGCACCTCAGGCCCGAGGTCCCGACGTCGCGTCCCGGCCGTCTCGTCTTCGAACAGGTCGGCCTGCCTGCACTCCTGCGTTCCACCTCGGTGCGCGTGCACCACGGCCCGCACTACACGATGCCGGCGCGGTCGCCCGTTCCCTGTGTGGTCACCATCCACGACTGCACGTTCTTCGATCATCCCGAATGGCACCTGCGCACCAAGGCTGCGTTCTTCCGGCGCGCCATCCGCCGGGCGGCCCAGCACGCCGCGGCGCTGGTCTGCGTCAGCCAGGTCACGGCCGAGCGGTTGGCGGCGAACTGCCCGGTGCGCGCCCCGGTGGTGGTCGCGCCCCACGGCGTGGACCACGGTCGCTTCTCACCCGCCGAGCCGGGCCCGGGCGCGGACGAGGCCGCGCTGCACGGTCTCGGCGTCCCCGCCGACCGCCCCTTCGTCGCGTTCATCGGTACCCTCGAGCCGCGCAAGGGGGTGGCCCCGTTGGTCGGCGCCTTCGACGCGCTCGCGGCCTCGCGGCCCGACCTCGTGCTCGTACTGGCGGGACAGACGGGCTGGGGCATGGAGGACACCGAACGCGCCCTCGCGTCGGCTCGGCACGGGGATCGCATCGTGCGGACCGGCTACCTGCCCGATGAGGCCGTGCCGGCCATGCTGCGCCGGGCGGCGGTCGTCGCCTACCCCGCGTTGGAGGAGGGCTTCGGGCTGCCCGCCCTCGAGGCCCTGGCGTGCGGCGCCCCACTCGTCACGACCGAGGGAACGGCGATGGCGGAGCTCGCGGGCGGTGCGGCCCTGCTGGTGCCGCCGGGCGTCGTTGATTCCCTGGCCGAGGCGCTCGCCGCCGCGCTCGACGCCGGGCGAGAGACCGACCGCGTGGCCCTCGGGTTGCAGGTGGCGGCCCGGCGGACCTGGGAGGCGAGCGTGGCCGAACACCGGCGCGCCTATGCGCTGGCCGAGCAGGCCCCGCTGTAGGGTTGCCGCGGGTGCGTGCGCTGATCACCGGGGGGAAGGGCTTCGTGGGCCAGTGGCTGGCCGCGCATCTGAAGGACCGCGGCGACGAGGTCGCCGTGATCGACCTCGAGACGGACGTCGCCGATGGTGACGCGGTCCGGCGCGTGATGCGAGACGTGGCGCCCGACGCCGTCTACCACCTGGCCGCGATGACGCACGTCGGCGAGAGCTGGGAGCACCCGAGCCAGGTCCTGCGGGTCAATGTCCTCGGCACGGCCGAGATCCTGGCGGCGTCGAGGGCAGAGTCGCCGGGAGCCCGGGTGCTCGTGGTGAGCTCCGCCGAGGTCTACGGCGCCGTCAGCCCCGAGCAGCTCCCGCTCGGCGAGTCGACGCCCACCGCGCCGGCGAGCCCGTACGCGGCCAGCAAGCTGGCCGCCGAGGCGGTGTCGCTCCAGGCCTGGCGGGGCTACGGCCAACCGGTGATCGTGGTGCGGCCCTTCAACCACATCGGCCCCGGACAGTCACCCAACTTCTTCGTGCCGGCGATGGCGAAGCGCATCGTCGAAGCCCGCCGCTCGGGGGCGGCGTCGTTGCGCGTGGGCACGCTCACGACACGGCGGGACTTCACCGACGTGCGCGACGTGGTTGTGGCCTACCGGCTGCTCGTCGAAGGGGGGGTGCCGGGGGAGGTCTACAACGTGTGCTCGGGCGTCGACGTCGCCATGACGGACGTGGCCGCACAGCTGCTCGCGCTGGCCGGCGCCGACCTCACGCTCGAGACGGACCCCGACCTCGTGCGGCCCGTCGACGTGCCGGTGCTGCGCGGCGACGCGACGCTGCTCCGCGCCGTCACCGGTTGGGAGCCACAGGTCCCGCTCGCGACGACGCTCGCCGACGTCCTCGCCTCGTGGGAGGCGGACTGAGGGCGAGCGTCGTCTGAGGGGGAGTGGACTTAGGTACTCAGGCGCTGACGCGCTGGCGGATGGTGATGCGCACCTCGCGCGCCTGCTCGCGTGCCTTCGTGGTGATCTGCGTCACCGACGCGGGCAGCCGCTCCTCGATGGGTTGCAGCGTGCTCTCGACGAATTGCACGGCCTGCTCGGCCAGGTCGTCGATCGACTTGAACCCCTTGGCCACGCCCTGGCGGACGTCGCCGAGGCGCTGGTCGATCGGCAGGTCCTGGTGCAGGCGCTTCTGGAGCTCGACCCGCTGTACTTGGGCCCGCTGGTAGGCCAGCACGCCGAGCCCGACGGCGACGTACGCCGCATCCCGGGCCAGGTCGGTGACACCCTTCGAAAGGGTGTTGATATTCGTGGTCACGTCAGGCATGGTGCCTCCTGTCTCGTGTGTGTTCACAATGACGATCTGCTCGCCGCGGGGCCGGTTCCCGGCCCCGAAGCTCGTGTACTACAGTATCATATTTGTTAAACAGTAGCAAGCAGCAGGCACGGATTCGGGGCCTCTCAGGCACGAATTCCGTGCCTGAGGGCCTTCGCGCCGAACGGATAGCCTCATCCACCTGATGGACGCCCAAGTGCCGGCCGTGGTCGCCGTCATGGTGACCACCGACCCGGGCCCGTGGTTCGAGGAGGCGCTCTCATCCCTGGCCTCTCAGGACTATCAGGAGCTCTCGGTCCTGGTGCTCGCCACCGGCGACGACACCCCCGAGGTCACCGAGCGGGTCGCCCGTGTGCTCCCCGACGCCTTCGTCCGCAACCTGCCGGACCGCCCTGCCTACGGCGCCGCCACCAACGAGGTCATGGGCATGGTGGAGGGCGCCGCCTTCTACCTGCTCCTGCACGACGACGTCGCGCTGGACCACGACGCCGTGCACAAGATGGTCGAGGAGTCGTTCCGCTCCAACGCCGGCGTCGTCTCGCCCAAGTTCGTCAACTGGGACGACCCGACGGTCCTGCTCCATGTCGGGATGGGCTGTGACAAGACGGGCGCAGTCGTCGACCGGATTCTCGAGGGCGAGGTGGACCACGGCCAGCACGACGCGGTGCGCGACGTGTTCGTCGCCCCGGGTGGTTGCATCCTCATACGCGCCGACCTCTTCCGTGAGCTGAAGGGGTTCGACCCCGGCATCGTCGCGATGGGCGAGGACCTCGACCTCTCGTGGCGTTGCCAGGTCGCCGGCTCCCGCGTCGTCGTCGCACCCGATGCGCGCGTGCGTCACCGCGAGGTCGTCGCCGGCGGACTGGTGCCCCTGTCGGTCGCCGCGGCCGGCTCCACCCGTGGCCGTCGTCCCGTGACCATGCAGTCGTTGCAACGCCGCCACGAGCTGCGCGCCGTTCTCAAGTGCTACACCCGCATCCATCTCGTCCGGGTCCTCCCCCAGGCCGCCCTGCTGGCGCTGGGCGAGTGGCTCGTGGCGCTGCTCGCCCGCGACCGTGAACGGGCGCGGGCGGTGGTGGGTGCCTGGAACTGGAACGCCCGGCGCCTGACGGAGATCTCCCTGCTCCGGGGTGAGCTGGCCGAGCACCGGCTGTTCCCGGACTCCGAGGTGCGGCGGCTCCAGCTGCGCGGCAGCGCGCGCCTCTCGCGGTACCTGAGCCGGCTCTCCCATCAGGGGCTCGAGGCCGCCAACTCGGTCGCCCTGGCGCGCGGCCTGGCCGACAGGGACGACGAGCGGGCCGAGGTAGCGGTCCTGACCGGCAGCGTGGGGGCAGCGTTCAGCGAGGACGCGGACTTCGACGACCTCGACGATCTGGGCCGGCGTGCCGGCCGCGACCGCTTCGGCCGGCGGGTGCGCCGCGCCCCCCTGAGCACCGGGCGCCAGCGCCTCGTGGCCTTGCTGGTGGCGCTGCTCGTGATCGTCATCGGGACGCGCGAGCTGTTCTTCGGCTCACTGCCACTGGTCGGTCAGCTGGCGCCGTTGCCTTCGTGGTCGACCACTTGGCACCACTTCTTCTCCGGGTGGCAGTCCGCCGGCGTGGGCACGACCGCCCCGGCGTCGCCGGCCTTCGGGGTCTTCGGCGTTGCGGGCACCGTGTTCCTGGGGGCCATGGGGAC
>DATHPK010000036.1:0-1693 GCA_035483935.1 Acidimicrobiales bacterium | reverse complement strand
GCCGCGTTCCCGGATCACGGCCGTTGCTACGCGGGAGTGCCCGGGCGGAACGGCGCCCCGTGGCCGGGAATTATCACGTCCGCGAACCCGAGCAGCAGCCTTCTGCTGTCGGCCAGCGCGGCTTGATCGGCGCCGAGCGGATCCACCTCCGGGCCGTCCGCCGACCACCAGGCGTGGGTGCAGATGTAGACGCCGTCGGGTGCGGACGCGACCGTGGAGATGTCCTCGGCCGTGTGCCCCGGAGTCCGCAGCAGCCGCACCCACGGGCTGAGCTGCGCGCCGTGCGCGTCCCGGTCGAGCCACCGGTCGCCCTCGTAGACCGCCCAGTGGTCGTGAATGCGCGCGTTGCGGAAGAGCGCGGCGTTGACCGTGTGGTCGGGGTGGTGGTGGCTGAACACCACGTCGGTGACGTCCTGCGGCGCCGGGCCGTGCGCCGCGAGCGCGGCCAGAAGCGCGTCGCGGTCGGCGACCATCCCTGGGTCGACGACGATGACGGCGTCGCCATCGCGAATCAACGTGACGGTGCCGCTCACGCGCTCGCCGTCGCCGTCGAGACCGACGTATCCGTTGTGAAGCACGTGCACTTCGGCGGAACCAGTAGCCGGAATCTCCAGTGATGTCACATCACAAACAATAGCGGCATAACGGCAACTCGATCGGTACCCGTATCCCGTCGAGCGCGTGCGCGCACAGATCGTCTTCCCGCTCGGTCGGGAACGCGGCGATGACCTTCGCCACCAGGTCGCGCAGACGGGACATGTTCTTACCGAAGACCTCGAAGACCTCGGCCTGCGTTACCCCGTCCCCCTCGTCCACGCCCGCGTCGGTGTCGGTGACGAGCGCGAGGGTCGTGTAGCAGAGCGCGAGCTCGCGGGCGAGCACCGCCTCGGGGTGGCCGGTCATCCCGACCAGCGTCCAGCCCTGGGCCGCGTACCAGCGCGACTCCGCCCGGGTGGAGAACCGCGGTCCGTCGATGACCACCAGCGTCCCGGTGCTGGCGGGCACCCAGCCGTTCTTGCGCGCGGTGTCGACCGCGTGCGCGCGGCCGGACGGGCAGTACGGGTCGGCGAACGGGATGTGCACCGCGTACTCGTCGTAGAAGGTCTGGGCGCGCCCGGAGGTCCTGTCCACCAGCTGGTCGGGGATGACCAGGGTGCCGGGACCGTAGGAGGCGGTCAGCGACCCGACCGCGCTCGGCGCCAGGATGCGCCGCACGCCGAGCGCGCGCAGCGCCCACAGGTTGGCGCGGTACGGGATCATGTGCGGCGGGAACCGGTGGTCCTTGCCGTGCCGGGGCAGGAACGCCACCCGGCGGCCCGCCACGTCGCCCACCAGCACCGGCTCGCTCGGCTGGCCGAACGGCGTCTCGACCGGCACCTCCTCGGCGTCGGTGAGGAACTCGTAGAAGCCGGAACCGCCGATGACCCCGATGTCCGCGACCGTCATCGGGTGTGCCTCGGGGGGTCGTCACCCCTGCGTAGCACCGCCATGGTGTTAGGCGACCTTCTCACCAGAGGACTTCGTGGACGATGCGGAAGAGGCGGCGCTCTTGTCGCCGGACGAGGCAGTAGAGGACGAGGACTTGTCGCCACTCGACGCCTTGTCGCCACTCGACGCCTTGTCGCCGCTCGACGCCTTGTCGCCGCTGGAGGACGAGGACGAGTCGGAGGACCCGGACGCGGCCGAAGTCGAC
>DATHPK010000035.1:0-6592 GCA_035483935.1 Acidimicrobiales bacterium | reverse complement strand
CAGCCTCGAGTTCGACCAGCGCGACGAGCTGGCGGCCTTCGGCGACCTGGACGGCGAGGTGGGTGGGCTCATCAACGAGGAGGACCTGGCGCACGTGGCCGACGACCTCCCGCCGAACAACTCGGCCTTGGTCATCGTCTGGGAGGACCTGTGGGCGAAGCCACTCGTCGAAGCGGTGCGGCAGTCGGGAGGTGTCGTCGTCGACACGGCCCGCATCCCGGCCGACCTCGTCGAGACCGCACTGGCCGAATTGGCCGCGGCGATCAAGAGCTGAGCCCCTGGGCCGGCGACGCGACGTAACGAACGCAAGAAAACAGGAGGAGCAGAACGATGCCTTTGGGACGACGCCCGGTGTTGCGGACGGTTGGCAGGACGGCGGTCATCGCGGGGACGGCCTCCGCCGTCGCCGGAGGGGTCAACCGTCGCCAGCAACAGAAGTATGCACAACAGGATGCCCAGGCCCAGCAGGCCGCGGCGCCACCTCCAGCGGCCGCCGAGCCCACAGCGCCCGACTCCGACGAGCTGATCAACAAGCTCAAGGAGCTCGCCACCCTCAAGGACCAGGGCATCCTGTCTGAGGAAGAGTTCAGCGACCAGAAGGCCAAGATCCTCGCCCAGCTTTCCTGACGCCCCGGGGGGGCAAACTGCGCGTCCGCTGGGCGGACGGATCGGTGACGAGGGCGGCGCCCCTGCGGGCGTCGCCTCGTCGCGTCGTCCCTCGAGAGAGCCGCACTCCCGGCCCGCTGACCCGATCCCAGAATCGGAGGGTCTGCCGATAACGTAAGCGCGGAATGTGGCCGAACGACCCCGGAGCGCCGGACTCACGTGTCCGCGTGGGATCGCGCTCGGTAGCGCGCACCTGAAAGGCCCCGTTCGGGCATGGTGAGCGTTCAGGATCCTTCCGTCTCGCTGCGCGAGATGCCCCCGCCGCCCCAGTGGTCCCGCCGGCGGGACGCCTGGTGGTGGGTGCCCGGGGCGATCACCGTCCTCACGATCGCGGCCGTCATCGTCGTCACCCTCTGGCAGCTCCATCCGAGCCACCTCATCTCCGACACGACGACGACGGGCGGGGACACCGGCGCGCACATCGCGATGCCCTGGTACATGCGCTCGATGATCAGCCACGGTCACCTGACCGGCTGGTACCCGGGCTGGTACGACGGCATGCCGCTCTACACCTTCTACTTCACGCTGCCCGACTTCTTCATCGCCGTCGGCTCGTGGGTCATCCCCTACGACGTGGCGTTCAAGCTCGGGACGATCCTCGGGTCCGTGCTGCTCCCGATCGCGGCGTGGGCCTGCGGGCGCTTCTTCCGGCTCCGGCCGCCCATCCCGACGCTGCTCGCCGCGGCGACGCTGCCATTCCTCTTCGACTACACGTACACGATCTACGGCGGCAATCTGTTCTCGACGCTGGCGGGCGAGTACGCGTTCTCCTTGAGCGTGGCGCTCGCAATCCTGTTCCTCGGCTTGTTCGCGGCTGCCGTGCGGGAAGGCCGGCATCGGGCCTGGGCGGCGGTCGTGCTCGCTGCCTGTGTGCTCTCGCACATCGTGGGCGGGCTGTATGCCCTGGGGGGCGCAGCGGTGCTCACGCTGATCGAGCTGTTGCCGGCCCATTGGGGTATCGGCGACCGCGCCCTCCTGTTCTGGCGCGGCGACCCCGAGGCCATTGCCGTCCCCCGGATTCGGACGCTCTGGCGCGCGGTGTCGACAGCTGGCATTGGCCTGCTGCTGACCGCCTTCTGGTTGGTGCCGTTCGGGCTCGAGCGCGCCTACGCCACGTCGATGGGGTATGTGAACCTCACCACGTACCTGCAGCAGCTGTTCCCCGAGGCCGATACCTGGGCGCTCGTCCTGGCTGCCTTCGGGGTCGTGATGGCGGTGGTGTTGCGAAGCCGGTTCGGACTGACCGTGACGATCCTCGGCACCGGCTTCGCGCTGGCGGAGGTGTTCGACCCGCAAGGGAGCCTCTACAACGTCCGCCTGCTGCCGATGTGGTTCGTCTCCGTGTATCTGATGGCGGCCTGGGCGTTCGGCGTGGGCTGCATCTTGTTGGCGCGGGGATGGCGGCGGGCGAAACAGAGGCGTTGGGACCAGTGGGAGGCGTCCTTCCGAGAGTCAGAGGTCGTGGCCACGTCGGTGTCGGGTGTCGACCTCGGTCCCGAAGTCGACGGGAGCGACGGCGCCGCCGCGGGACTCGAAGCAAGGCCGCCGCCCTCCCCATACGCGACCTATGTGCCGCGGCCACCGCGGCCGCCGCGCTGGGGGCCGGCCGCCGTGGGTGGAGCCGTGATCGGGCTCGTGGCGGTGTTGCTCGTCGTGGTTCCGCCGTTCCTCTTTTCGAGTTCATGGGGCCCGGTACATCTCGGACCCAACGAGGTCACGAACTGGTCGTCCTACAACTACATCGGGTACGAATCGCAGTCCTCCTATCCCGAATACCGCGCCGTCATCGGGGCCATGGAACAGGTGAGCAAGCACTACGGCTGCGGGCGGACGATGTGGGAGTACAGCGATAGCGAGAACCGTTTCGGCACGCCCGAGGCGCTGATGCTCCTGCCCTACTGGACGAACGGCTGCATCGACTCCATGGAGGGTCTGCTCTTCGAATCCTCGGCCACGACGCCATACCACTTCATCAACCAGGCCGAGCTCTCCGAGGGGCCGTCGGAGCCCGAGGTCGGCCTGCCCTACGCGCAGACGCAGGGCAACGTGGCGATCGGCGTGCAACACCTGCAGCTCCTAGGTGTGAAGTACTTCCTGGCCGAGACGCCCGACATCGAGCAGCAGGCCAACGCCGACCCGGCCCTGCAGCTGGTGGCCAAGACCGGGCCCTGGACCTACACCTACAACAGTGTGCTGATCCACACCACGTGGGAGATCTACCTCGTCAAGAACTCGCCGTTGGTGACGCCGCTCAGCAACGATCCCGCCGTGCTCGCGGGTGTCGACCCGGCACCGTCGGGCTGGCTCAATCAGTCTTTGGCCTGGTACGACCACCCGAACCGCTGGAAGGTCGAGCTCGCACAGGGCGGGCCGTCCACCTGGCCCCGGACAACGGTGGGCGATACGCGGCCACCCGTGCGACCCGCCGCGACGACGCGGGTGACCGATGTCAGTACGACCGACACGACCGTGAGCTTCCACGTGTCGACAGTGGGCACCCCGGTCCTGGTCAAGGTGTCCTACTTCCCGAACTGGCACGCCAATGGGGCGCACGGGCCCTGGCGGGTGACCCCCAACCTCATGGTCGTCGTGCCGACGAGCCATGACGTCACGCTCTCCTACGGACGCTCCAGCGCCGACGATCTTGGCGACTTCCTGACGATCGCGGGGGTGGTGGCGCTCGCCGCGCTGATCCTCGTGCCCTGGCTGCGGCGCCGGGCGCGCCGGTCGACTTCGCCCTCATTCAG
The DNA here is from genome assembly GCA_035483935.1 of Acidimicrobiales bacterium. Taxonomy (GTDB): domain Bacteria; phylum Actinomycetota; class Acidimicrobiia; order Acidimicrobiales; family RAAP-2; genus Bog-473. The sequence continues at coordinate 3,179 of DATHPK010000035.1, read as the reverse complement.
CGACTGATCGCCGCCTCAGTCTCCGGATCCCCGATGGGTGGCCCGCTTTCCGGGCGATGTGTGCAGAGATATGCGCAGACCGCAGGGGAGGGGCCGACCGTCCGTTGGGCGGAGGTGGGCCGAGACCTTCTTGTCTCAACCGAGCGGCGGTATGAGACAAAAGCGACACAAAGTGTCTAACATGTGCAGCAATGACCATGACGGTTGCGAGGGGGGGATCCGGCGTCGGGAACGCGGCGGCCTTCACCACCCGGACGTTCAACGCGACCGAGGAGCGCATCCTGCTTGCCGCCCTCGGCCTCATCGGCCGGCAGGGGGTGCAGCGACTCGCCATGGCTCAGATCGCCGATGTCGCCGGGGTGGCCCGGGGCACGCTCTACCGGTACTTCCCGAGCCGGGACCATGTCCTGGCCGCAGCGGCCGACTACGACGAGGCGCGCTTCCGGGCCGGGCTCGACGAGGTGCTGGATTCGGTGCACGTGCCCGAGGAGCGGATCGGCGCCTTCGTCGGCTACGCCTTCGACTTCATCAGGAACCACCCGGCCCGACCCCTGTTCGAATCCGAGCCGGGCTTCGTCCTGAGCTACCTGCTCGATCATCTTCCTGCCATGCGTGACGAGCTCGTCGGACGCCTCGGTGACGCGCTCGACACGGTGCCCGCGGTAAGGGGCGGCCACCTCGACCGCGAGCGGCTGGCAGATGTCATCGTCCGCCTCTTCGTCTCGAGCTGGATCATCCCAGAGACCGACGAGGCATCACTCGTCGATTCCCTGCGCGGAATCTTGCAGATCTGACATCCAAGAGGAGGATGGCAATGGACACCGAAGTCAACACCGCGGAGGCTCCTGAAGGGGACGGCTACGGAGCCAATCCGCTGTCGGGGATGGACTCGGAGATGGCCCGCAACCCGCAACCGCTCTTCAAGTCCTTGCGCGACGACATGCCCGTGATGGCCGTCGACATGCCCAGCGGTGCAAAAGGCCTTGTGCTCACGAGGAAAGAGGACATCATGTCGGCGCTGCGACAGCCCGACGTCTTCTCGTCGAACATGGACGCCGTGGACCTGAAGAACAAGCGGCCCATGATCCCCCTGCAGATCGACCCGCCCGAGCACAAGAAGTTCCGCAAGCTGCTCGACCCGATCTTCGCCCCGCGCAAGATGGCCGCCATGGACGAGCAGGTGTCCGCGCTCGTCAACCACCTGATCGACCAGTTCATCGACCGGGGCGAGATCGACTTCGCCAAGGAGTTCTCGATCCCGTTTCCCTCGCAGGTGTTCCTCACGCTGCTGGGCCTGCCGCTCGACGAGCTCGACCGGTTCCTGACGATGAAGGACGGCATCATCCGGCCCGATCACGTCACCGGCAAGGGCTACGGCTCCCAGGCGGCCCAGGAGTACCAGCAGCAGATCGCCGATTCGGTCTACGACTATTTCAACGAAGTCCTGGACCTCCGCGAGGAGGAGCGACGTGACGATCTCCTGTCGATGTTCCTCGACGCCGAGCTGGAGGGTGACCGCCTGAGCCGCAACGACATCTTGGACATCTGCTTCCTGTTCCTGATTGCGGGCCTGGACACCGTGACGGCGACGTTGGACTGCATGTACGCCTTCCTTGCCCAGCACCCCGAGCACCGGCGCCAGCTGGTCAAGGACCCCACGCTCATTCCGAACGCCATCGAGGAGATGCTGCGATGGGAGACGCCCGTGATGGGTATCGCCCGAGTGGCGGTACAGGACACCGAGGTTGGCGGTTGCCCCGTGCACGCCGGCGACCAGATCATGGTCATGATCGGCTCGGCGAACACCGACGAGACCGAATACCCCGACGGCGACGTGGTCCGCTGGGACCGGGACGTCAACCCGCACATCGCGTTCGGTGGCGGCATCCATCGGTGCCTCGGCTCGCACCTGGCGCGCATGGAGCTCCGGGTCGCACTGCGCGAGTGGCACAAGCGCATTCCCGACTACGAGATCGAGCCGGGCCATACGCTCGACTACACCCCCGGGATCCGCTCCATCGACGTCTTCCCGATGCGTTTTACGGCGGCCTGAACCTCCTTCCGGCCCGGCGGTGCGCCGACGTGGCGCGTAGGGTGACCGCCATGCACGCACGTGATCCGCGGGCGAGGCGCCTGGCCATGGTCCTCGAGCCGTTCGCGGCCCAGGTGTACTTCTCGCCGGAGTGCCACACCGCATACGCGGAGCTCGGCTTCTCGCCGAGCCCGGCAACGACATCAGCCGGTGTGCAGCTCCCCGACGGCCCGGCCTACTTCACCAGCCGCGGCTCGGTCATGGGCCAGGTCTCGGGTGCGGTCGTGGCGGCTGCCTTCGGCGTGTTCAACCCCGAAGCGGTCGTGCCATCGGTCGAATTCGGCTGGAAGAAGGTCGACGCCGCGACGATCTGTGCCGCGCGGACGGGTGGCGCGGTGGCGCAGCTCGAGCGGGTCCTCGGCGCCTCGCCCGACGGGCTGGCCCGGGCCACGTCGCTCCTCGAGACAGCGGCGGCACCTCTGCGGCCCGAGGGCAAGCCGCTCTACGCCGGCCTCTTGGCGCTGGGGCTCCCCGGTGCGCCGCTCGCCGATGCGTGGCGTCTCGCCGACATGCTGCGCGAGTACCGCGGCGACGCGCACATCGCGGCGTGGACATCGGCCGTCCTCGACGCCACCGAGATCGGGCTGTTGACGGAACCGTACTGGGGCATCCCGCTGCGCACCTACGTCCGTACGCGCGCCTGGTCCGACGAGCAGCTCGATGCGGCCGAGGCGCGCCTCGTCGAGCGCGGGCTCCTGGCCGGCGGCGCGTTGACCGAGGAGGGCCGGGCCCTGCGCGAGTCGATCGAGTCGGCCACCGACGCACAGTGCGTGCCGATGCTCGACGCGCTCGGCGACGACGGGCTCGAGGAGCTCATCGGCCTGCTGAGGCCGTGGGGGGACGCCATCCGTGACGCCGGTGGTTACCCGGCCCAAGGCCCGCACGAGCTGGCCGCACTGAGCGCCCGCGGGTAGTTCGGCGGAGGACTCAGGTCCGCGGCTTCGCCTCGGTGCCCCGGCCGGGCGTTACGAACAGCGCCACCCCGGGCTCGAGCACCCGCGCCGTATGCCACACGCCGGCCGGGTTGATCACCGCCTGTCCCGGCCGCAGTTCGACCACGCGTTCGGCACCGTCGACGTCCTGCACC